>NZ_CP095740.1:1306250-1624375 GCF_023078455.1 Luteibacter aegosomatis
CCTCCGGAGAGAGCGATGGCGGACGAGGACTTAGCGACGAGGGTGGCGCCTCGCCTCGGCGCCCCGGCTTCAAACGACGACGAGAGAGCGTGCCGCACCTCGACAGCACCCGCTTAAACCGTGAGCCACCCATTCCCACACGTCGCCCCTGCGAAGGCAGGGGCCCAGCGTCTTCCGCCCGTCGATGGCGTGAGGTGCAAGACGCCGGATTCCTGTCTCGGCGGGAATGACGGGTAGAGGGCGAGAGGATGACTAGGTAAGACACAACCTTTCTCAAGAAGAACGTAATGGATGAACGTAAAGAACTCTGGGGGATCGTAACGGAAGCTTTGGCCTCCTGCCCGACGTCACCACCGACGAACTGCTCAACGACGCGACCGAGTGGTTGCAATACGCCTAGGGTTTGACCGAGATGATTTGCGACAGCGAAATCTTCGACCGTTGCCGATTGATGCTAGCCGTTGGGGCTATCGGTTTGCTCACGGCTATGGGTACGCAATGCGCCATGCGATCGCACTCATGCATTCAATGGGATAAGGCCTAGAACAAACCTCGTTGCGTAGACGATATGGAGGTCGAAGCCCAAGTAATTCATCTTTCTGCTATGCGTGGATAAATGTTTCCGCGTTTAATTTGCCAATTTTGTATAGGCAATTTCCTGCGTGACGTAGCAACATTGCGCGCCGGACATCATGGCATCTTTTGCTTTGCATTCTCGAGGCAATGTGCTTCGGGATGGGGCGCATTTTCATCGATAGTTTCAGCTTCAGGGGCAATAAATGAAGTGTTTTTTTTCTTCTCTTGCTTTTTCTTCCTTTTTGCGCATGCGCGGAAGATAGCGAGGACGCCTTCTGGATCGTTCCCAATGGTGCAGTTGACGGTCAGTATCCTACGGCGGATGCCGCGTGCCAGGCATATTACGACGGTTACTTGATTCCTTGGTCTCAGGCGGTGAAAGTGCCCGTTGGACCATTGCAGCCCACCCAGGACTATGTGGATAGTCGGGCGCCAAACGCAAAGAGCGCACTGTGTCCCGTCGAAATTTTCTTCGCGCCCGAGCAAGGCGGACCTGTGATGGGCGGAGGCGTCGCGCGCCAGGAGTTGAACTGCAAACAAGGCGCAACATTCAATCCCAACATCGGCAAATGCCAGGCTCCCGACGAAGATCAAGACCAGAACGAGATGGGCGATCCCTCGAATCCCGCGCCGGGTGTGGTGATGACGTGTCGCGGCGATCCGGTCAACACGCCTAGCGGTAACGTTTACGAAGAGACGACGGATTACGTCGGTGGCGACGGCGAACTTGCCTTCCGCCGCTATTACAACAGTACAGACGGTAAGTGGCGTCACAGCTACTCGGCCCGTCTTCTTTCCGATCCGATCACCACGGTCGTTACCTTCGACGACGGAAAAGGCACCGCCTATCCGATGGTCAATGGTCAGCCTTCCATTCCGGAAGGCCACAAGGAACGATTGTCGACCCAGTACAGCCAATGGACTTACACATCGGAAGACAACACGATTCTGACCTTCGACTATCAGGGGCGGCTCAGTGGCGAGCAGACCCCTGACGGCTTAAAGCGAACCCTGACCTACACGCCTTCCGGCACATCGGGTGACACGCTCGTGACCGTGACGGGCGCGAGAGGTCGTGTGTTGACCTTCATCGAAGACGCCAACCATAACGTCAAGTCGATGACTGCGGGTGCCTATTCCGTCACCTACAGCTATAACACCGACGGCATGCTCACGTCGGTAGCCTACAGCGGCCCCAACCTGTCGAAGACCCGCACGTATGCCTACGAGGACGCGCGGAGTCCGCACTGGCTGACCTCGGAATTCAACGAGTCCGGCGTCAAGTTCGGTTCATGGACGTATGACGATCAGGGCAGGGCGCTCGTCGCCACGCAGCCCGACTCGGCGGGCCTCACCTCGTTCAACTATACCGGTCCGAACACGGTGGAGGTCACCGGTCCGCTCGGCAACAAGGTGACCTACCAATACGAAATCAGCCATGGCGCCAAGCGTCCGGTCTCCATCGATGGCGAACCGGCCGTCGGCTGCCCGGCGGGCAACTCCACGTTCCACTACAACGCCTCCGGCTATCCGGACACTGCCACGAGAGTCAACGGCAGTACAACGACCATCGGCTACGACAGTGGCTTCAACGAGACGTCGCGCACGGAAGCCTCCGGTACGTCGGCCCAGCGCACGACGCAGACGACGTGGGACGCCACGCTGCATCTGCCCACCACCCGGTCCTTGCTGGACGCATCGGGTGCACTGGTCCGCAAGCAGTCGTGGCTCTACAACACGCGAGGCCAGACCGTGGCCTCTTGCGTGGCCGATCCTTCGTCGGCGAGCTATGCGTGCGCCGCCAGCGGCACGGCACCGGCGGGCGTGCGCCGCGTGGTGGATACCTACTGTGAGGCCGTCGACTCCACCGCCTGTCCCCTTGTCGGCCTGCGGAAGTCCGAAGATGGCGCGCGCACCGACGTACAGGACGTCACCACGTACGCTTATTACATGACGCCCGACGATTCCGGCTGCGCAAGCTCGGGCGCGTGCCATAAGAAGGGCGACCTTTACCAGACCACGGATGCATTGGGCCACAAGGTCACGATGCTGCGTTATGACGCGGATGGCCGCGTCACCCGCTTCAGCGACGCCAATGGCGTCATCCATGACGCCACGTACGATGCGCTCGGCCGTGTGCTGTCCCAGACGGTGAGGTCCTCGGCCGATGGAACGCCCTCCGCCGGTGATGCGACCCGCCTGTTCGGGTACAACGACGTCGGCGATCTCGTCAGCACGACGGACGCCGACGGCGTGGTGATGACCTTCCAGTACGATGACGCTCGTCGCCTCGTCGGTGTCACGGATGGAGCAGGCAACCGCATCCGGTACACCCTCGACGCCGGTGGTAATCGCACGAAGGAAGAATTCCTCGATGCTTCCGGTGCCGTCCGCAAGTCGGTATCGCGTTCCTTCAATAGCCTGGGTCAACTGCTTTCGGTGCGCGATGCCCTGAATCGTACGGTCCTGTCGTTCGACGCCACCGACGGCTACGACGCCGAAGGCAACCCGCAGCACATCTCGGATGCCAAGGGCGTACAAAAGAAGAACGGCTACGACGCCCTGAGTCGTCTGGTCACCACCATCGACGACTACAACGGTACGAACACGGGGACGGCCAATGCTCAGACCGTCTCGGTGCTGGACGCCAGCGACAACGTGGCCGGCATCAGCGATCCGTCCGGCCTGAACACCGTCTACGACCATAACGGCCTGGGCGACCTGACGGGTATCCACAGTCCAGATACCGGTACCACGACATTCACGGTGGACGCGGCAGGCAACCGGCTCACGAAGACCGATGCCAAGGGCACGGTCACGACCTATGCCTATGACGCATTGAACAGGGTGATCTCCGCGAGCTATGCGGACGCCACCCTCAACGTGGCCTATCACTACGACGAAGCCAACTCGATCACGGGCTGCGCGGCATCGGCACCGGTCGGTCACCTCACGCGGGTGGTCGAGACGGCGGTGACCACCACCTACTGCTACGACGCGCGAGGCAACGTCATCGAGAAGCGCCAGACGCAAGGCGCTATCACGGATACGGTGGCTTACACCTATACCCTTGGCGATCGCGTCGCCACGGAGACCCGGCCGGGCGGAGCGGTGGTGTCCTATGCGCACGATGCGCTGGGACAGGTGAGCGGCGTCAGCATCACTCCGGTCGGCGGCGCGAGTCAGGCGGTCGCCAGCAGCATCACCTGGCTCCCCTTCGGCCCAATCCAGTCATACACCCTCGGTAACGGACAGATCGTCACCCGGACGTACGATGCCAATTACCGGGTCACCGACATCGTCTCCCCGGCGCTGGAACTGCATTTCTCGCTCGACGAGATGGGCAACATCACCGGGGTGAGTGAGTCCAATGGCGGTACGGCCAGTTACCTGTATGACCCGCTTTATCGGCTGACGGCTGTCAATGATGCTGCGGGAACGGCGATCGAGGCTTATTCATACAACGCGACCGGAGATCGGTTGAGCAAGACGGCGCCGGGTTCTTACACGGGCAGCTACACCTACCAAGCCGGCACGCACTGGCTGGCCAGCGTGGGTACGGCGACCCTAACCTATGATCTCAACGGCAATACGACCGGAAGCTCGATGGCCGGAACGATTTGGGGCTACACCTACAACGGTCGAAACCGAATGACTGCGGTCACGCAGAACGGCACGACCGTGGGTACCTACGTCTACAACGCCATGAATGAGCGGGTATCCAAGAGCCACGGCTCGATGACGACTCGTTTTGTCTACGATCAGGTGAGCCAGCTGGTTTCCGAGGCATCAGGGTCAACGCGACGTGAGTACATTGCTGTTGCTGGCGTCCCACTGGCCGTGGCCGATGAGGCATCGCTTGGCTTCATCACGGCGGATGGACTGGGCTCACCTCGTGCCGTCACGTCATCGACGGGAGTTGTCGTCTGGAACTGGCCGTATGCGACCAACCCATTTGGTGAGAACCGCCCGGTTTCGAGCACGGGTTACGTCCTGAACCTTCGGCTGCCGGGCCAGTACGCTGATGGGGAGGCAGGACTGAAATACAACCTCAACCGTAGCTTCGATGCGGCGACAGGCCGATATCTCCAGAGCGACCCAATTGGTTTGGTAGCCGGAAGTAGCACGTATAGCTATGCCAAAAGCTCTCCTTTGAAATGGTTCGATCCGACTGGACTAGATGTGGCTGTAGTCGTTGACAACAATGCAGTCGACATCTTGGGGAAAAGAGCAGGCCACACGGGGCTTCTGATCGGTAACGACCAGACTGGGTGGGATTACTACGTCAAGGAAGGCATAGTAAATGGGGTTCAGGAAGATACGAAAGCTTCGTACGGTACGCTTGATGATTTTTTTGGAAGTGCCAACGGCCTCCGGTATACGAGCGGAACATTGTTTAGTACGTCATCGTCAGCTGATATAGCAATGCGATCTTGGGCTGATTCGCGGCTACACGATCCGTACAGCGCAGCACGGAATAATTGCGCTGATTTCGTCTATGACACCCTCGAAGCGGGAAGTGTTCCCGTGTACAAGCCTCACCTGCTTCCTTCGATACCAAATGACATACTTGATCCCAGCGGAAGTCACGTGGACTGGAACAATGTGAAGAGCAAGGGGCTATATCCGTCGCACTGGAACCCGGATACCTTCAAACAGGACTATTGGTGAAAGCATGAGCAGTAAACGGAAATTCGCGATCCTGTTTTTTGTTGTTTTCTTTGTGCACTTGGGGCTTTCTTTGTACTGGATTTTTCAGGCTATTGGATGTGGGGCATCTGCTACTTGCAGCTCATGGGTTAAAATGGCTGATTATGTAATCGGTTTTCCGATATTCGACTTTCTTCGTTTATTTAACGGAGATGGGTCGCATTCGAGTGGGGAGGCGCTGTTTGCTTTATTGCCAATAAACTCTGCTGTGGTGGCGGTCATTATCGTGTTTGCGTGGATCGGCTTTAGGCCGAAGGTTAGGCATGGAAATAAAGTATAAAGTAGTGGTTATGAGACGGTTGCTGCACTATCGACAAATGTGAAGTACAGCGACGGCAGCCTTTCAATCAAAGGGATTGCTTAGGTGCGAGGGCGAAGCCGAGCCTTCAGGGAGCGCCCAGTGTTTGCCGAGCGCCTCGCCATGAGCACCGGCCTGCGCCGGTGCGACGGGTTCGCCGGTTCGTTGCCATCGCCATCTGCTTACGTGTTCTTCGTCGAGCCATGACGGCGAGCACACCCGAGTCGTTGGTGGCGAGTATCCGTTTGAGCCTTAGCCGGTGCCGGTCTTAAGTCTCTATCTTCGGGTTGTTTACCGCTCGCCAGATCAGCGCAAGGCCTCTTTCGTGATAGTTGTCCTGAGGGTTCGCGGACAGGGTCCGCTCCCACCCCTCCGGCTGCGGTTGTCCTGCTCGGACGCGAGGCGCTGGGTCCCTGCTTTCGCAGGGACGACGTGAGGGGTGGGGTATGTCGTCGCGATCTGGGACGGGGGCGCTTTGCTTTTCTTCCGGGCGTGGAGGGGAGTCGTCGGGTGCCGTCCTCGGAGCGCTTCCGCAGGGAGCGAAGGCGGACGAGGACTTAGCGACGAGGACGGCGCACGGCGGCTCCCTCGCCTCGGTCCCCGCGGTAGTGCGAGGGCGAAGCCGAGCCATCACGGAGCGCCCGGTGTCTGCCGACGGGATCGCTGGCGCATCGCCATCGCCATCGGCGCACGTCGGGCCGTCAACTGACCGACACCGTGACTAACTGCCGTCGAGCGTCAGCTTTCCGGCGAGATCGTGAAGACGGCTTTTCACGGCCGAAGCCAACTCCATGAATCCAAGGGGAAATCCTGCTCCGTGCGCCATGGCATGCCGTTTGCTTCAAGGGCAACGACCCCTCGGCAAACCTCCGGAACGGACATGAACGACCCGACCAGCCCTGACTTCCTCGAAGGCCAGAATGACACCGTCATGGGCCAGGCCGCCGGCCTTGGCGAGGTGAACCTCGACGTCATCCTCGACGTGCCCGTGACCATGGCGATGGAAGTGGGCCGCACCAAGATCAGCATCCGCAACCTGCTCCAGCTCAACCAGGGCTCCGTCGTGGAGCTGGATCGCGCCGCCGGCGAACCGTTGGACGTGTTCGTCAACGGCACCCTCGTCGCCCATGGCGAGGTGGTGGTGATCAACGAGAAGTTCGGCATCCGCCTCACCGACGTGATCAGCCCCGCCGAACGCGTGCGCAAGCTGCGGTGATCCCCATCATGCGTCATACCCTCGCCGCCGTCGGCGGCATGCTTCCCTGCGCCCTGCTGGCGGCCCCGGTGGCCGGTGCCGCGCCGGTCGACACGGGCGCGGAGCTGGTCCGCGTGCTGGTCAGCCTGCTCGGCGTGGTGGCGCTCATCTTTTTCGTCGGCTGGATGAGCCGCCGCGCCCAGGCGCGCGTGCGCCCCGGCGGCCGCAAGATCCGTGTCGTCGAATCGATGCCGGTGGGCATCAAGGACCGGGTGATGCTCATCGAAGTCGGCGGCACGCAATTGCTGGTGGGCGCGTCGCCCACGGGTGGCCTGCGTACGCTGCACGTGCTCGATACGCCGGTGGCCGAGGACGCCACGCCGCCTCAGGCGCCCACGCTCAAGGGTTTCCGCGACGTACTCTCGCAGTGGAAGCGCCCATGACCCGCTGGCTCGTTTTCCTCCTGCTGCTGCTCGTGCCGGTGGTGTCCTTCGCCGCCGAGCCGCAGGGCATCCCGCTGGTGAACGTGCAGCCGGGCGCGAACGGTGGCCAGCAGTGGTCGCTGTCGATCCAGGTCCTGGCGCTGATGACGGCGCTGACCGTGTTGCCGGCCATCCTGCTGATGATGACCTCGTTCACCCGCATCGTGATCGTGCTGGGTTTCCTGCGCCAGGCGCTGGGCACCAACAGCACGCCGCCGAACCAGGTGATCCTCGGCCTGTCGCTGTTCCTTACGCTGTTCGTGATGTCGCCGGTGCTGAACAAGGCCTACGACGCGGGCGTGAAGCCGTACATGGACGGCACGATGAGCGTGCAGGACGCGCTACCGGCGGCTGCCGCCCCGTTCAAGCACTTCATGCTCGAACAGACCCGCGAACCGGATCTGCAGCTGTTCACCCGCCTGGCCGGTGACGAGCCCTATGCCGACAAGGATGCCGTCCCGTATCGCGTGGCGCTGCCCGCCTTCGTCACCAGCGAGCTGAAGACCGCGTTCCAGATGGGCTTCCTGCTGTTCATTCCGTTCCTCATCATCGACCTGGTGGTGGCCTCGGTGCTGATGTCGATGGGCATGATGATGGTCTCCCCGGTGATCATCTCGCTGCCGTTCAAGATCATGCTCTTCGTGCTGGTGGACGGCTGGACGCTGCTGCTGGGCACGCTGGCGGGGAGCTTCTTCCAGTGACGCCGGAATCGGTCATCGCCTTCGGCCAGCAGGCCCTGCACATCGCGATGCTGGTCGGCGCGCCGCTGCTGCTCACCGCGCTGGCGGTGGGCCTCCTCGTCGGCATGATCCAGGCCGCCACGCAGATCAACGAGCAGACGCTGAGCTTCATCCCGAAGCTGATCGCCATGGCGCTGGTGATGATCATCACCGGCCCGTGGATGCTGCGCACGCTGGTGACCTTCACCCGCGGCCTCATCGAGTCGTTGCCCCAGGCGGTGCGTTGATGCCGTTGGACATCGGCCAGCTCGAAGGGTGGGTGGGCGGTGCTTCCTGGGCGCTGGCGCGCGTGTCCGGCCTGATGCTGGTGGCGCCGGTGCTCGGCAACACGACGATTCCGATGCGCATCCGCGCCGGGCTCACCGTGGTCCTCACCATCGTGCTCGCGCCGCTGGCACCGCTGGGCATCAAGCCGCTGTCGGCCCAGGGAGTGGAAGTGCTGGCCCAGCAGGTGCTGATCGGCGCCGCGCTCGGCTTCGTGCTCAAGCTGATCTTCGAGGCCGTGTCGTACGCCGGGCAGTTCGTGTCGCAGGCGATGAGCCTGGGTTTCGCCGAGGTGGTCAACCCGAGCCTCGGCGGCAGCGTGCCGGTGCTCAGCCAGTTCTACATGATGCTGGTGACCCTGCTGTTCCTCGTCATGAACGGCCACCTGCAACTGATCGACCTGCTCGCCGACAGCTTCCGCACGCTGCCGGTGGGGACCGACGGCATCGGTGCCGACGGCCTGTGGGGCGTACTCACCTTCGCCACCCATCTGTTCTCCGGCGCCGTGCGCGTGGCGCTTCCCGCGCTTACCGCGCTGCTGGTGGTCAACTTCGGCTTCGGCGCGATCAGCCGCTCGGCGCCGTCGATGAACCTGTTCGCGGTGGGTTTCCCGATCACCATCTGCCTGGGCATGGTCGCCGTCTGGCTCGCGTTGCGCGGCCTCCCGGGGGCCTTCGATGCGCTGCAGACCGCCGCGTGGGAGACCATGCGCCAACTCGTCGGAGGTAGCCGGCCGTGAGCGAGGGCGCCGACAAGGAAGACCGCACCGAATCGCCCAGCGAAAAACGCCTCCGCGAGGCGCGCGAAAAGGGCGACATCCCGCGATCGCGAGACCTTTCGACCGCCGTGGTGGTGCTCGCCGGGGTGGCGACGCTGATCGCCACGCGCGAGCAGATGGCCCTGCACGCCGCCAACATCATGCACATCGGCCTGCGCTACGGCCGCGACGACCTGTTTGCCGAGGACGGCCTGCGCCACGCGCTCGGCACCGCCGTGCTGGAAGCGCTGAAGCTGCTCGGCCCCGTGTTCGCGGTGACCATGGTGGCCGCCGTGGCCGCGCCGGCGCTGATGGGCGGCCTGAATTTTTCCGTGCAGGCGCTGGCACCCAAGTTCGACCGGCTCGACCCGATCAAGGGCTTCGGCCGGCTGTTCTCGATGAACGGCCTGGTGGAACTGGGCAAGTCGATCCTGAAACTGATCCTCATCGGTGGCGCCCTGGTCTGGTTCCTGCGCAAGAGCGTGCTGGACATGTTCGTCACCGGCAGCGGCCCGGTGGACGCGGGGATCTCGCGCGCCTTCGCGATGTTCGGCAACGCCTCGTTGATCTTCGGCTGCGCCCTGGGCGCGATCGCCCTGGTCGACGCGCCCTGGCAGAAGTTCAGCTTCACCAAGAAGATGAAGATGACCAAGCAGGAGGTGAAGGACGAGCACAAGGAAAGCGAGGGCAGTCCCGAGCTGAAGTCAAAGATCCGACAGATGCAGCACCAGATGGCCCGGCGCCGGATGATGCAGGACGTGCCCACGGCCGACGTCATCGTGGCCAATCCGACGCACTTCGCCGTGGCCCTCAAATACGACGAAAACCGCATGGGAGCGCCGCGCGTGGTGGCCAAGGGCGTCGACGTGATCGCCGCCCAGATCCGCGAACTGGGTGCCGAATCGAAGGTTCCGGTGGTCGAGGCCCCGCCGTTGGCACGAGCCTTGTATCACACCACGGAAATCGGACGCGAAATCCCCGCGGCGCTGTACGTCGCCGTGGCCCAGATCCTGGCCTACGTGTTCCGTTTGAAGCAGGCGATCGCCATGGGCGACCTCCCGCCCGACATGCCCGAGCAGGACATCGATCCGGAATTGCTTGGGCCGTACCGCATGGATAACTGACGACGATGGCAGCGACGAGCAACCCCAATTTCTTCGGCACGCTTCGCCAGATAGGCCGTCGCGGCGTCGCCGCGCCGCTGGCGATGCTGATCATGCTCGGCATGATGATGCTGCCGCTGCCGCCGTTCATGCTCGACCTGCTGTTCACCTTCAACATCGCGCTGTCGCTGGTGATCCTGCTCGCCACGATGTACGTGATGCGGCCGCTGGAACTGGCGTCGTTTCCCACCGTGGTGCTGTTCGCCACGTTGCTGCGCCTGGCGCTGAACATCGCCTCCACCCGCGTGGTGCTGCTGCACGGCCACGACGGCCCCGGCGCGGCGGGCAAGGTAATCGAGGCGTTCGGCGAGTTCGTCATCGGCGGCAACTTCGCCGTCGGTTTCGTGGTGTTCGCCATCCTCACCATCATCAACTTCGTGGTGGTCACCAAGGGCGCCACGCGCGTGTCCGAGGTGACCGCCCGCTTCACCCTCGACGCGATGCCCGGCAAGCAGATGGCGATCGACGCCGATCTCAATGCCGGTCTTTTGACGCAGGAGCAGGCCCGCGAGCGCCGCCAGGAAGTGCGCGAGGAAGCGGATTTCTACGGCTCGATGGACGGTGCGTCCAAGTTCGTGCGCGGCGACGCCACGGCGGGCATCCTGATCCTCGCCATCAACATCATCGGCGGCTTCTTCATCGGCGTGCTTCAGCACGGCCTCTCGGCCGGCGAAGCCGCGCGCACCTACACGCTGCTCACCATCGGCGACGGCCTCGTCGCCCAGGTGCCGGGCCTGATGCTCTCCATCGCCACGGCGGTGATCGTCACCCGCGTGTCCAAGTCGCAGGAGATGGGCAAGCAGGTGATGGGCCAGCTGTTCCAGCCCAAGGCCTTGGGCGTGGCCGCCGCCGTGCTCGGCACGATGGGCCTCATCCCGGGCATGCCGAACCTTCCGTTCCTGATCCTGGCCGCCCTGGCCGGCTTCGGTGCGTGGAAGCTGCACCTGCGCCGGCAGGAGGTCGCTTCCGGCGGCGTGGCCGCCCCGGGCGCGCCGGGTACCGAACTGGCACTGGAAAGCGCACCGCCGGCCGAGCGCCTGGAACTGTCGTGGGAAGACGTGGCCCAGGTGGACACCATCGGCCTGGAAGTGGGTTATCGCCTCATTCCGCTGGTGGACAAGGCGCAGGGCGGCGAACTCATGGCGCGGATCAAGTCGGTGCGCCGCAAGCTGTCGCAGGAACTGGGTTTCCTCGTGCCCTCGGTGCACATCCGCGACAACCTCGACCTGGCCCCGCACGGTTACCGCATCTCGCTGATGGGCGTGCCCATGGGCGAGGCCGAGATCCACACCGAACGCATGCTGGCGATCGACCCGGGCCGCGTGCACGGCACGATCAACGGCATCGCCACCCGCGATCCGGCGTTCGGCCTCGATGCCGTGTGGATCGAGCCGGGCCTGCGCGAGCACGCGCAGACGCTGGGCTACACGGTGGTCGACCCGGCCACGGTGATCGCCACGCACCTGTCGCACATCCTGCAGAACCACGCCCACGAACTCATCGGCCACCAGGACGTGCAGCAGCTGCTCGACCGCCTCGCGCAGCAGACGCCGAAGCTGGTGGAAGACCTCGTGCCCAAGCGCCTGTCGCTGGGCGCCATCGTCAAGGTGCTGCAGAACCTGCTCGCCGAGCGCGTGCCCATCCGCAACTTCCGCGGCATCGTCGAATCGCTGGCCGAGCACGCGGGACAGAGCCAGGACCCGGGCGTGCTCGCCGCCGCCGTGCGCGTCACGCTGGGTCGCCAGATCGTGCAGGAGATCGCCGGCCTCGGCACCGAGGTGCCCGTCATTACTTTGGCGCCGGACCTGGAGCAGATCCTCCTGCAGTCGCTGCAGGGCGGCGGCCCCGCCGGCGCGGCGGTCGAGCCGGGCCTGGCCGATCGCCTCCAGCAGAGCGTGGCCGACGCCACGCGACGCCAGGAAGCGGCGGGCGAACCGGCCGTGTTGCTGGTATCGCCGGCGCTTCGTCCGTGGCTTGCGCGCTTCACCCGGCATGTGGCCCAAAACCTGCATGTACTGGCTTACAACGAGGTGCCCGACAACCGTCGCGTCAAGCTGGTGACGGCGCTGGGCCGGTAAGCACTGAGACACCGTTCGCCGAATCGGCGGGCGAACCGAACGAACATGGCGGTGCCGGCGATGCCGGACTGCCGCGAGAAACAGGATCGAAGGCATGAAAATCAAGCGATTCGTTGCTCCCGACATGCGCCAGGCCATGCGCCAGGTGCGCGACGAACAGGGTCCGGATGCCGTGATCCTGTCGACGCGTCGTCTGGACGACGGCATCGAGATCATCGCCGCGCTCGATTACGACGAGGCGCTGGTGCGCGAGGCCGGCTTCGCCTATGAGCCGCCCGAGCCCAAGGCGCCGGCGACCGAGCCGATGCGTGCCGTGCGCGACGACCGCGCCGCCGAGCGTGCCGCCCGCATCGACCAGGCACGCGCCGCCACGGCGGCCGCGGTCGAGCGTGCGGCGAGGGCCGAGCAGGCCCGCCCGAACGCCCCGCAGCGCCACTCCAGCGCGGCGCTCGCCGAGAGCGTGGCCGACGTGGTGCGCGCCGCCACGGTCAAGCCGGGCAACGACGCCGCCGTGAACGGCATGCGTGCCGAGATCAACGACCTGCGCGAGATGTTGCAGGTGCAGCTCTCCGCGCTGTCGTGGAACCACCTGGAGCGCGAGCAGCCGCTGCGCGCCCGCGTGCTGCGCGAACTCACCCGTCTGGGCATCGATGCCGACGTGGCCCGCGCGCTGTGCGCCGAACTGCCCGAAGGCATGACCTCCGACCAGGCGCGTTACCTGCCGCTGGGACTCATCTCGCGCAACATCCGCATCACCGGCCGCAACTTCGACACGGTGGGTGGCGGCGTCACCGCGCTGGTGGGCACCACCGGCGTGGGCAAGACCACGTCGATCGCCAAGCTCGCCGCGCGCGCGGTGCTTCGCCACGGCGCGTCCAACGTGGCGCTGATCAGCACCGACCAGTACCGCGTCGGCGCCGGCGCGCAGCTGGAGCGTTACGGCCGCCTGCTCGGCGTGCGCGTGTTCAACGCGCACGACGCCACCAGCTTGCGCAACGTGCTGCTGCAGCTGCGCGGCCGCCATACGGTGCTGGTGGATACCGCCGGACTCGCCGGCAGCGATCCGAAACTGCAGGAACAGTTCGATACGCTGCGTGCCATGTCCGACCTGCGGGTGTGCCTGGTGCTCGCCGCCAACATGCAGTCGCAGGCCATCGACGGCGCGATCCGCGCCTACGCGCCGCTGGCGCCGCAGAGCGCGATCCTCACCAAGCTCGACGAGGCGCCGCTGATCGGCGGCGCGATCTCCGCGGTCATCCGCCACGGCCTGCCGCTGGACTACACCACCGACGGCCAGCGGGTGCCCGAGGACATCGCTTCGGCCGATGCGCGCAAGCTCGTGCTCATGGCGGCGCAGCGGGTGAAGCAGCGCAACGACGAACCCGACGACGCCATCCTCGCCGAACGCTTCGGCATGACGGCCGTATCGGCCTGACCCGGACCACGCATCCCATGTCCACGGCAACCGCAACCTCTCTTTTCCCCGCAGCGAACTCCTCCATGACCACACACGTCGACAACACCCAGGCCGCCGGCATCGCATGGCTGTCCGACCGTCGTCCCACCCGCAGCATCGCGATCGCGGGCGGCAAGGGTGGCGTGGGCAAGACCACGGTGGCGGTCAACCTCGGCATGGCGCTGGCCATGGGCGGGCGCGACGTGCTGCTGCTCGACGCCGACCTGGGCATGGCCAACATCGACGTGCTGCTGGGTCTGCAGCCGGTGCGCCACCTCGGCCACATGCTGGAAGGCGCCTGCCGTATCGAGGAACTGGTGCTGGAGGCCTCCCACGGCCTGAAGGTGATCCCGGCGACCTCGGGTACCCGGCGCATGGCCCAACTGCCCAACATCGAGCATGCCGCGGTCATCCGCGCGTTCGACGAATACCCGCTGGCACCGGAATACCTCATCGTCGACACCGCCGCCGGCATTTCCGACAGCGTGTCGATGTTCGCCGCCGCCTCCGACGAGGTGGTGATCGTGGTCTGCGACGAGCCGGCCTCGCTCACCGACGCCTATGCCCTCATCAAGGTGCTTTCGCGGGAATTCGCGGTGAACCGCTTCCGCATCGTCGCCAACATGGTGCGCCACGCCCAGGAGGGTCGGGCGCTCTACGAGAAGCTCTCGCGCGTGACCAGCCGCTTCCTCGACGTGTCGCTGGATTTCATGGGGATGGTGCCGCACGACGAATACCTGCGCCAGGCCATCCGCCGCCAGTCGGCGGTGGTCGACGCCTGGCCGAGCAGCCGATCGGCGGTCGGATTCAAGAATCTGGCCAGGTCGGTCGATACATGGGGTGAACCCGAGCCCCGGGCACAGGGACGGATCGGCTTCTTCGCCGACCGCACCCACTTGGGAGGAGGGCTGCCGTTGTGAGCGTCGCGAGCGAATACCTTGAAATCACTAAGGTTCCGGCGGATCAACTGGTCAGGACCCACGCGCCGTTGGTGCGCCGGATCGCCTATCACCTGATGGGCCGGCTGCCGCCGAGCGTGGACGCGAACGACCTCATGCAGGCCGGGATGATCGGACTGCTCGAGGCCGCGAGGAATTATTCGCCGACTCGCGCGGCCAGTTTCGAGACCTATGCGGGTATCCGCATCCGGGGCGCGATGCTGGACGAACTGCGCAAGACGGACTGGACCCCGCGCTCGGTCCATCGGAAGTTGCGCGAGGTGGCGGAGGTAACGAGGCAGATCGAAAACGAGACGGGTGGCGACGCCGACGACGCGGAAGTGATGAAGCGGCTGGGCATCGACGCCATGGAGTACAACCAGATCCTGGCCGACGCGGCGAGCGCGCGGTTGCTGAGCCTGACGGCGCCCGAGGGCGACGAGGGCGCGGCGATCGACGTGGCCGACCCGGATGCCACGGGGCCGGACGGCCTGTTCGAGCAGGAGGGCATGCGCGATGCGCTGGCCCAGTCCATCGACGGGCTGCCGGAGCGCGAAAAGCTGGTGATGTCGCTGTACTACGATGACGAGCTCAACCTGAAGGAAATCGGTGCGGTGCTGGGAGTGAGCGAATCGCGGGTGTGCCAGATCCACGGCCAGGCCCTCATTCGACTCCGCGCGCGCATGTCGGGTTGGAAAGAAAGAACCTGACGGCATCCGGTGCCGTCACCGGTCGAAGAAAACGCGCAGTAAAGGCGGAGAGACGTTTTGGACAAGAACATGAAAATCCTCGTGGTGGACGATTTCTCCACCATGCGGCGCATCGTCAGGAACCTGCTGGTGGAGCTGGGCTTCACCAACACCCTGATCCAGGAAGCCGAAGACGGCAACGCGGCGCTCGCGCTGCTTCGCTCCCAGCCGTTCGACCTCGTGGTCACCGACTGGAACATGCCCAACATGACGGGCATCGACCTGCTCCGCGCCATCCGTGCCGACGCCGCCCTGAAGGCGATGCCGGTGCTGATGGTCACCGCCGAGAACAACCGCGACCAGATCATCGCCGCCGCGCAGAGCGGCGTGAACGGCTATGTGGTCAAGCCGTTCACGGCGGTGACGCTGAAGGAAAAACTCGACAAGATTTTCGAACGTCTCGCCGCGGCGGCGGGCTGAGGAGCAGGCATGAACACGACGATTTCCGCCGGCCAGGACGTGGCCCCCGAACTGCGCGAGCTGCTCGACGCCGACGATTCCACCGCCTTCGAACAGGCGCTGGACCGCCTGATCCGCAGCCGCGAGCAGCACCTGTTCCTCGCGCTGGGCCATCTGGCCCGCGACCTGCACGAATCCGCCCGCCGCCTCGCGGCCGACATCTCGCACGACGGCAACCCGGGCAACATGGGCGACGCGCGCAAGCATCTGCGCGACGTGCTCGAAATGAGTTCGCAAGCCGCGCACCGCACGCTCGACTTCAGCGAAAAGCTGCGTCCGCAGGCACAGGCCCTGGCGAAAGAAGCCGACGATGTGCTCGTGCTCGACGTGGCCGACCCGTCGTTCGCCCCGAACGCGCGCGCGCTCGCCGTGCGCGTGGGCGACTTCGCGCAGAACTGCGACATCGGCCTGGGCGAGATGGTGGAAGCGCAGTCCTGGCAGGATCTCTCCGGCCAGCGCGTGGCCCGCGTCGAAGCCTTCATGGCCAAGGTCGAATCCTCGCTCGTCGAGTTGGTGCGCCTCACCGGCTCGCTGGCCGGCGGCGCCGCTCCCGCGGCGGACAAGGTCAGCCAGGACGAAGTGGACCGCCTGCTCAGCGAATTCGGTTTCTGAGCGCGCCGATGAGCGTGGAGCTGGACAACGAGCTGCTCAACGTCTTCCTGATCGAGGCACGCGAACTGCTCGAGAGCCTGGGCGAACAGCTCGTGGACCTCGAGGCCTCGCCGGGCGACGTCGAGCTGCTGAATGCGGTCTTCCGTGCCTTCCACACGGTGAAGGGCGGGGCGGGTTTCCTCGGCCTGCACCCGATGGTGGAGCTGTGCCATCGCGCCGAAGACCTGCTCAACGAAGCGCGCGGCGGCGCCATCGTGCTCAACGCGGGCTTCATGGACGCGTTGCTGGAATCGCTGGACCTGCTCAACGACATGATGCGCGCCGCCGACGGCGGCGTGTCGATCGAGCCCGCGCCGCGTTCGCTGCTCGATCGCCTGCTGATTCCCGGCCGTGCCGCCACGGCGCCGCCCGCCGCGCTCGCCGTACCGGTGACGGCATCGGTGCCCGCCGCGGCGCCGTCGCGGCCGCACGATCCCATCGAGGACGAATTCGAGGCGATGCTCGACGCCGCGCGCGCCGAGCGCGTGCCTGCGCCGACGGGCACCATCAGCGACGACGAGTTCGAAGCGTTGCTGGATTCGCTCTACGGCACGGGGGCGCCCGGCGCCGAGTCGGTGGAGCCCGTGCCCGCGCCATCGGTCGCGGCGCCCGCCGCCGATCCCAACGCCATCAGCGACGACGAATTCGAGGCGTTGCTCGATTCCCTGCACGGCACGGCCGCGCCGGGTTCGAGCGCGCTGGACGTTCCGCTGCCGCCCGCGCCGATACCGGCACCCGCACCTGCATCCGTGGTGGCCGACGCGCCGGCACCCGCCAAGGCCGCCGAGAAGCGCCAGGCATCCACCGCCGATACCACGGTGCGCGTGGATACCCATCGCCTGGACAACCTCGTCGACGCGGCGGGCGAACTCGTGCTCGTGCGCAATCGCCTGAGCAACCTCGCGCCGCGCGGTACCGCCGACCCGATGGAACGCGCCATCGGCGAGCTCGAACGCGTGGCCGAAGACCTGCAGAACGCCGTGCTGCGCATGCGCATGCAACCGGTGGGCAAACTGTTCTCGCGCTTCCCGCGCATCGTGCGCGATCTCGCCCGCCAGCTCGGCAAGGAGATCGAGCTGGTCACCGAAGGCGAAGAGACCGACATCGACCGCACCGTGGTGGAAGCGTTGGCCGATCCGCTGGTGCACCTGCTGCGCAACGCCGTGGACCACGGCATCGAGATGCCGGACGCCCGCCAGCGCGAAGGCAAGCCGCGCCAGGGTACCGTGCGCCTGGCCGCCGGCCAGTACGGCGACCGCATCGTCATCACCGTCACCGACGACGGCAAGGGCATGGATCCGGAAGTACTCCGTCGCAAGGCCGTGGAAAAAGGCCTGATGGATGCGGAACAGGCCGCGCGCCTGGACGAGCGCGAGTGCTACGAGATCGTGTTCCGTCCCGGTTTCTCCACGGCCAGCCAGGTGTCCGACATCTCCGGACGCGGCGTCGGCATGGACGTGGTCAAGACCAAGATCGTCGAACTCGGCGGCACGCTGTCGATCGACTCGCGGGTGGGACACGGCAGCACGGTACGTCTCTCCGTGCCGCTCACGCTGGCGATCCTGCGCGTACTGATGGTGCGCGTGGGCAACCGCCTGCTGTCGCTGCCGATGTCCAACGTGGCCGAGGTGTTCGAGTTGTCCGAAGGGCAGATCCAGCGCCTCGACGGACGCGTGGTCGCCAACCATCGCCAGCGCGCGCTGCCGCTGGCCGACCTCGGCCGCTGGGCCGGCGTGCAAGGGCAGGGCGGCCACGTGGTGGTGGTGCAGATCGGCCACCAGACGCTGGGTTGCCTCGTCGACGAAGTGCTCGGCCGCGAGGACGTGATGGCCAAGCCGCTCGGTCCGTTCCTGAAGGACGTGCCCGGCGTCGCCGGCGCGACCATCACCGGCGACGGCCGCATCTCGCTCGTGCTCGACCTGGCGGGGCTCGCCGACGACGGCGGCCAGGTGCTGCCCACGCTGAGGATGGCCGTCTGACATGGATATCGTGAGTCTCGTCGGCACGATCCTGGCCTTCGTGGTCATCATCGTGGGAACCATCCTCAAGGGCTCGAGCCTCGACGCCCTGTGGAATCCCGCCGCCTTCGTGATCGTGTTCCTGGGCACCTTCGCCGCATTGCTCGTGCAGACGCCCGGCCCGGTGCTCAAGCGCGCCCTCGGCATGCTGCCGTGGGTGTACAACCCGCCGGACATCGAGTCGGAAAACCTGGTCAGCCGCATCGTCGGCTGGAGCGAGATCTCGCGCCGCACGGGCCTGCTCGGCCTGGAGCCCGCGATCGAGCGCGAGACCGATCCGTTCATCCGCAAGGGCCTGCAACTGCTGGTCGACGGCACCGAGCCCGACGCCATGCGCTCGGTGCTCGAGGTGGAGGTGTATGCGCGCGAGCACACCGACATCGAAGCGGCGAAGGTCTTCGAGAACGCCGGTACGTATTCGCCCACCATGGGCATCATCGGCGCCGTGATGGGCCTGATGTCGGTGATGCAGAACCTCGCCGACCCGAGCAAGCTCGGCCACGGCATCGCCGCCGCCTTCGTCGCCACCATCTACGGCATCGGCCTGGCCAACCTGCTGGCGCTGCCGATGGCCTCGCGCCTGAAGGGCCTGGCGCGCAAGCGTTCGCAGATGCGCGAGATCCTCGTCGAGGGTCTGGTGTCCATCGCCCAGGGCGACAACCCGCGGCATATCGAGAGCAAGCTGCAAGGGTTCCTCTCGTGAAACGCCGGCACCACGAAGAACACGTCAACCACGAGCGCTGGGCCATTCCCTACGGCGACCTCATCACGTTGCTGCTCGCCCTGTTCGTGGTGATGTACGCCGTATCGGCGGTGAACGAAACCAAGTTTCGCGTGATGGCGCAGTCCATCAACGAGGCGTTCAACGGTACCGGCAAGGTCATCGAACCCATCAACGAGGCGACGCCCGCCACGCAGGTGCCGCTGCCGAACCAGTCGCGCTCGCCCACCGCCTCGCCCATCGCGAAGATCGACGTGCCCATCCCGCCGCGCAACCTGCCGCTGCCGGGCCACGAAGGCGCGGCCGCCGAGCATCAGGACGGCAAGCAGCGGCATGCGACGACGGCCGCCGACGATGCGAACGTGGCGGTAGGCAAGACCGAACAGAACAGCCTGAGCCAGATTTCCGACGAAGTGCAGCGCGCGATGAAGCCGCTGATCGACAAGAGCCTGGTGAGCGTCCGGCAGACGCCGGACTGGCTCGAGATCGAAGTGCGTACCGACATCCTTTTCCCCGTGGGCGTGGCGAAGCTGCAACCGCAGGCCGAAGACGTGCTGCGCAAGCTCGCCGGCATCCTCGCGCCGTTTCCCAACGCCATGCGCATCGAGGGTTACACCGACAACACGCCGATCGCGACGCCCACGTTCCCGTCCAACTGGGAACTCTCGGCGGCGCGCGCGGCCACGGTGGCGCGCCTGATCACGCTCACCGGCGTCGATCCCCATCGCGTGGGCATCATCGGCTGGGGTGAGTACCGCCCCGCTGCCGATAACGGCACCGCCGACGGGCGCAACCGCAATCGCCGGGTACTCATCGTGGTGATGAGCGACAAGGCCGCGCCCGCGCGTTTCTATAGCGATGCCGATCGCGTCGACCTGTCGGCGGCCAAGCCCGCCGCCAAGCCGGTGCCCACCGTGACGGTGCTGGCGCCGACGGCGGGTGCCGCCCGTTTCGCGCCCGTGGCGGAGAACCGCTGATGCGCGTCTGGGCCGTTTCCAACCAGAAGGGCGGGGTGGGCAAGACCACCACCACCGTCGCGCTCGGCAGCCTGCTCGCCCACGAGGGCCGGCGCACCCTGTTGATCGACATGGATCCGCATGCCTCGCTCTCGGGCTACATCGGCGTAGAGGTCGGTGCGCACGGCAGCGTGTACGACCTTTTCGGCGTGGGCGGCAATCCCTTGCCCGTGCGCACGCTCGTGCACGCCACGCCATGGGATCACCTCAGCGTGCTTCCCGCCTCGGCGGCGATGATCACGCTCGATCGCCAGTTGGGTACGCGGGCCGGCATGGGCCTCGTGCTGACGCAGGCGCTGGCCGAACTCGCTCCCGATTTCGACCACGTGCTGCTCGACTGCCCGCCGACGCTCGGCGTGCTGATGGTCAACGCCCTGGCCGCGAGCGATCGCCTGCTCGTGCCCACGCAGACCGAGGCGCTGGCGCTGGCCGGCCTGGAGCGCATGTTGCGCAGCCTGTCGATGATCGAACGCTCGCGCGGCAAACCGTTGCCGCGCACCATCGTGCCGACGCTTTACGACGCGCGCACGCATGCGTCGCGGGCCTGCCTGGCACAACTGCGCGAGCAATACGGCGACAGCGTGAGCCAGGCCGTCATTCCCACCGATACGCAGGTTCGCGAAGCCAGCGCGGCCGGCGTGCCGCTGGCCTCGTGGCCCGCCGCGCGCCGCGGCGGTCTCGCCTACCGCCAGTTGCTCGACGAGCTGCTGGCCCTGCCCGTGCCGTCCGTGACGGACGCGGCCGCGTGAGCCGCACCATGCAGGATGTCGAGCAGATCGTCTCCGACTACCTCGCCGAGCTGCTGACGCCCGCACCGGCGGCGGCGCCGGCGGCGGAGGTCAAGGTGGTGTCCATCGAGACCTGGCGCGATGCCGATGCCGCCGGGCGCGGCGCCGATCCGCGTTACCTGCTGTGCAGCGCGGCCGGCGTGAAGCTCGCCGTGCCGATGGCCGACGTCACGCACATGCTGCCGATGCCGCCGCTGACGCCGCCGAACACCACCAACCCGATCTGCATGGGGCGCTGGCGCCATCCCAGCGGCGAGGCGCGCGTCGCCGACCTGGGCGCGATCCTCTCGCCCGACATGGCCGGCGCGTCCACGTCCACGCTGGTGATCCTGGGCAATCGTGCCTGGGCGCTCGGCTGCGTGGTCGACGACGAACCGGTGGAATTGATGACCGACGCCATCCAGTGGCGCCATGGCGCCACCTCGCGCCCGTGGCTGGCGGGCATGTCGAAAGAACCCAAGTGCGGCGTGGTCGAGACCGCGGCGCTGATCAGATGGCTGGAACAGGAGCTGGGCCCATGAGCGAGTGGCTGGGTTTTTCCCTCGAGGGGCAGCGTTACGCCGTGGCGCTGTCGAGCGTGCGCGAAGTGATCCGCCCCGGCGACATCACGCCCGTGCCGGGTGCGCCCGACGACGTGCTCGGCATCGTCAACCTGCGTGGCCAGATCGTGCCGGTGCTCGACGGGCGTCGCCGTTTCGGTCTCCACGGAGCGGTGGACGCGTCGCAGGAAGACGCCCAGCGCGTGATCGTGTTCGATGACGCGGGCAGCGTGGTGGGCATGCGTATCGACCTCATCGGCGACATGCTCCAGCTCGCCGCCGACGATATCGCTCCGCCGCCGCCCGGTCGCGCCGAGCGGCGCGACGATCCGGTGAGCGGGGTGGTGACGCGGGACGAGGGGTTCATCGCGCTGGTGGATGTGCAGCGGCTTTGCCGGGCGTGATCGCTCCGTAGTATTCGCCGATACGATCGGCTCCCACCCCTTCGGTAGCAAGCGTGTCGCGAGCCTGCTCGCTACGGTCAGTTCCCTTCGGCGACACGCTTGTCGCGAGCCTGCTACCGAAGGGGTGGGAGCCGATCGCATCGGCGAATCGGGCTTGCGGTATCCTCCCACGCATGAACCCCATCCTCGGTTACGTGCTGATCGCCCTGGCCGTCCTCAACCTGGTCGGCCTGCTGTTCCTTTTCCGCCGCCTGGCCAAGCCGGCGAAGATCGAACCCGTCGCACCACCCGCACCGGCCCCCGACCCCGAGCCCGCCATCCAGCCCGACCAGCTCGCGGGGATGCTTCGCCGCCTGGAAAACCGGCTGGGCGACATCGAAGACCAGGTGCGTCGCACGCCGTCGGTCAACGTCACGGCCGAAAGCGGCACCACCTCCGACCGCACGCTGGCACTGGCCCAGCGCCTCGCCCGCCAGGGCGCCTCGGTGCAGGACATCGCCGATACCTGCGGCATCTCGTATACCGAGGCGGAGTTGCTGCATCGGTTGCACGCCGGGCGGTGAGCGTAGGGCGGGCGTCGCTCGCCTTGGCGCAAGACGCTGGGTTCCTGCCTGCGCAGGAACGACGATCTACACGATTGAACGTCGCCTGCCTAACACCTCACGTCGTTCCTGCGCAGGCAGGAACCCAGCGTCTTACGTGCAGGCAAACGACTACCTCTCCAACCGGTAATTCAAGCTCGCCCGCGAAAACTCCGTCGCGTTCTGCGCTTCGAAGTTCCAGCGGTGGCTCAGGATATAGCGCAGCGTGATGACCTGCCCCGGGTCGAACAGCCCCACGCCGTAGCTCAGGTACAACCGCGGCGAAAGATACTTGCCCACGGTAAATGCCGACGTGCCGCCGAGCGCATCGTTGTTGCTCACGCCGATGTCGTCCACGCCGATCTTCGAGCCCACGCTCTTGGCGAGCAGGTCACCCGCCGCCGAGCCCAGCGCCTGCGCGGCGGCACCGACCATGTTGCCTTCGCCGCCCTTCACCTGCGACAGCGGCTTGCCGGTGACGAGGTAGGAAAGGGCGTCGGACTGTTCCATCACCGGGTTCGAGAACACCGTGAGCACCGGGCGGCGCGCCGTGCCCGAGACGTAAAGCCCCACCTTCTGTCCGTCGTCGATGGTGGCGTTGGGATTGAGCGTGCGTGACGCGCGGATGTTGAGACCAGGGTTGTCGATGGGCGTCGAAGCGAACAGCAGTTGGCCCTGCTCGATGCGCAGGTCCTGCCCATACGCCTTGTAGGTGCCGTCGACGCCGATCTGCCCCTGGCCCGTCGTCGCGCGGCCCGGCCGCTCGCGCACGTCGAGCTGGCCGGTGATGCGGCCGTCGATGCCGAAGCCGACCAGGTGCACTTTCTGCCCCAGGTCGACGCGGATGTCCGCCGTGATCGGCGCGGATTCGGCGGCGGCCTCCTGCTGCTTCTCGTCCACCACCACCACGTCGGGCGAGGCCTTGGTCGCTCCCGCACCGGGCAGTTTCTCGACGTTGACGTCGGCGAGGTCGACCGCGAGCTTGCCGGTGACGTTCATGCCCTTGGCGTCCTGCACGATCTGGATGTCGGGCGAGACGATGGCCTTGGCCGCGGGAATGTCCACGGCGGTGAACTTCGAGCCTTCGATGCCCAGGCGCATCTGAGCGCCTTCGCCGAGCGCGACCTGGCCCTTGACGGCCAGGGTGCCTTCGCCGGAACGGACGGTGCCGTCCACCACGTAGTTCTTCGCGTCGGCGGTGGTCACGCTGACGTGGCCGTCCTTCAGCTTGAGGCCCGCGCTGGGCACTTCGGCGGCGAAGCCGTCGAGAAGGGCCTGCCCGGTGACGGCCGGCGCGGCCACGGTGCCGCCGAGGTCGAAGCTGGCATTGAGGCCACCTTTCACTTCGGCCAGTTCGGTGGTGAACAGTTCGACGAACGACAGGCTCTTCAGGTGCAGCGACACGTTGCCGCCGAGCGCCTGCTGCGCGCCGGCGATGCTTACGTTGCCGTCGACGCTGCCGCCGTCGTTGAGCGCGGCGCGCAGTACGATCCGCTGGTTGTCGGGCGTGAGTTGCGCGTTGGCGCTGAGGTTGTCGTAGACGAGCAGCGGGCGGTCGGGGCGATCGACGTAGGCGATCGAACCGTGCGTGCTGCCGATGGTGGCCTGGCCCGACAACGCGCCGGCCGCCGTGCGGCGGATGTTGCCGTCGCCTTCGACGATGCCCTCGGCGCGCATCGGCGAATTCGAGGCTTCGGCCAGTGTCATCAGCAGGGATAGCGGCACGCGGCGCACGCGGTAGGCCGCGTCGAGGTTGCCCGCGGCATCCTGCTTGCCCGACACGCAGAGCAACGGGTCGCCCGCGGTCAGGCAGAGGTCGCTCATGCTTGCGGCACCGTCTTTCCACGCGAGCTGGCTGGCGTTCTGGAGACGCCAGGGCGGCAGGCCCTGGAAGTCGATATCCAGGCGCGAGAGGGTGCCGTTCCAGGCGGCGTTCTTCATCGACCCGTTCAGGGCGAGGGTGGCGGTGAGCGGCTTACCGTGCGCGTTCACGCTGAGCTGGTGACGCGCCTGGTTGCCGTCGGCATCGATCGTCACGCGGTCGAACACCATGCCGCCGGATACGACGTTGTTGGCATGCACCGCGAGCTTGCCGCCGGGTTTGCCGATGTCGGGCACGTCGGCGTCGAGCGTGAGGGCGTCGATCTTCTGGCCGGCGTAGACGATGGCGCTGCCGTGCAGGTTGGCCTTCACCGCCAGATCCGGCCAGCGGCCCTTGGCGCCGATGTCGCCCTGCAGGCGACCGCCGGCATCGGGCAGCCAGTCGCCCAGCGAGGCGATGGCGAGTTTCAGCGTGGCGTCGTTGCTCGTATCGCCCTTGGCGTCGAGGCGGATGCTGCTGCCGCCGGAGGCGAGGTCGAGGTTGCCGTTGATCACCTCGCCGGGCTTGAGTACGAGCTTGCCGTTGCCTCGCAGCGGACGCTGGCGCAACGTGCCGTCGAGCTTGCGCAGGTCGAGCGTGCCGAGCGGACCGTCCTTGGCGAGGTGGCCTTCGGTGGACAGGTCGAGGTCGAGGGCGCCACCCCATTCGGCCAGCAATTGGCCGGGATCGAAACGCTTGCCTTTCAGGTCGAGCTTCCAGGCCATGTCCGGCTGCAGGGTGATGACGCCGTTGGCCGCGAGGTTGCCCTTGGGCTGCACGAGCTCGAGCGTGTGCAGGTCGATGGATTCGGGCTTGCCGTCGAGGTTCAGGGTGAACTTGCCGAGCTTGCCCGGCGGCCCGATGTCGACGTCGCCTTCGGCGTGATAGGCCTCGGCTCCGCCCTTGAAGGTGAGCTTGCCGGCGCTGGCGAGATCCTGTCCGGCGACATCGGCGGGTACCAGCACGTTCTTCCACGCGAGGGCGAGATCGGCCGTGACCGGCTGCGCCGCGATCTCCACGGTGCCGCTCGCGGTAAGCGAACCCTTGACCTGGGGCGAACCCACGGTGAGTTCTTCCAGGGTAAGGCGCTTGTAGGCGTGGTCGAACGAGGCCTTCATCGGCGCCAGGCGCACGCGGTAGTCGTTGAGGTCGACGTCGCCGGTGAGGTTGGCGCCATAGCGGTCGCCCGAGCCCCGCACGGCGAGGCCGAGCGATTGCAGCGTGCTTTCGCCGAGCAACGGTTTGGGATCGAAGCGGGGCGCGTCGATGGTGGCCGTCCAGGCGAAGTCGCCGCTCTGCACGAGGTTGGCGTCCACCCGCGCCACGAAGGGCAGGCGGAGCTTGACGATGGTATGGGCGTTCGCGCCGTCGCTCGTCGCTTCGATGTCACCGGCGTAATCCACGCCGCGGGCCTTCCATGCGAAAGAGGCCTTGCCGTCGCCGCTGTAGCCCTTGCCCACGGCAAGGCGGCCGGCGAGGTCGGCCTGCCCGTCGGGTGCGCGCAGCGCCAGGGTTTTCAGCTCCAGGCCCTTGCCCGTCCATGACCCGGCGAGATCGAGCGAGTTGGATTCGAACAGCGGTTGCCCGGCCTGGGTGACCTTCACGTGACCGACGTGCACCTTGTCGAGTACGAGGTCGATGGGCGGGTTCAGCGAGAAGGGCTCGGAGGGTTGGTCGGGCTCGGTCGAACTCGGCGGCAGCGCCACGTCGACGCCGTCGAGCGCGAGGTCGAACACGTGGGCGCGCTTGCGCATCAGGGCGCCGAAGGCGAAATCCAGGTGCGCCCGGGCGACGCGTACGTCCATGCCCTTGCCGTCGCGATAACGCACGTTGCCCAGGTCGAGCGGACCGGCGAGTCGGCCCTCGGCCGTTTCGACGGTGAGCGCGTTATCGGTGAAGCCCTGCGCGCGGGCGAGGGCGAAGCGCAGGCCCGAGGCCGTGCCCACGAGCCACCACACGCCGAGCGCGACGGCGAGCAGCAGCACGCCGAGCGCCACGCCGATGCGAATCAGCCATGTCATGCCGGTGCTTCTCATAGGTCGGGTCCGATGACCACGTGCAGGTGGATGCCATGTTCGTTCTTGTCGCCGACGGGCACGGCGAGGTCCGCGCGGATCATGCCCACGGGCGACAGCCAACGTATGCCCAGACCGGCACCCACGCGAGGGCTGTAATCGGTGCCGGTGAAGGCATTGCCCGCGTCGACGAAGGCGGCCATGCCCCAGTTCTTCGTGAAGTAGTGCTCCACTTCGCTGCTGCCGACCAGCAAGCCTTCGCCGCCGATCACGCGGTTGAACTGATTGCGCGGGCCGATGCTTTCGAAGTCGTAGCCACGCACCGAACGGTCGCCGCCGGCGAAGAAGCGCAACTGCGGCGGCAGGGCGCTGAAGTCGTCGGTCCAGATCTTGCCGGCGCTGCCGCGCAGGATGAGCCGGTTGCGGCCCCAGAACGACTGGATCCATTTCACGTCGCCGATCACCTGCGAGAACCGGGCGTCGGAAAGCAGGGTGCCCGCGGTGCTGCGCGCGGTGAGCGTGAGCGACCAGCCGCTGCGCACGAAGGTGGGATTGTCGCCTTTTTTCCGGCTGAGCGTGACCTCGGGATAGAGCAGGGTACTGCGACCGCGTTCGAGGCCTTCGGCGTTGTCGCCTTCGCCGCCGCGCTTGCCCACGGTGAAGGTGCCCGACAGCGCGTTCACGCCGATGGTGCGTTGCCAGCCATGCCACAGGCGGGTCTCGTTGGCGACCAGTTGCAGCGTGCGCGACTTCGACGTGACCGTGTTGGCATCGCGGAAGTTGGCGCCGAAGTTGAAGCTGCGCTGGTTGGGGCCGGGCATCGGAATCTGGTAGAGCGTGGAAAGCGTCTTCAGACGCTGCGCGAGCACCAGTTCGTTCTTCCACTTGTGTCCGCGGTCGTTGATCCAGCGTTTTTCGATGCCGCCGCGCAGGCCCGCGCCGGTGTCCGTGCCGAAGAACGGACCGCCGGTGTAGATCGTGCGCTTGGCGGGAGCCAGCTCCACGTCGATGTCGATGTGGCCTTCCTTCGCGTTGTCGGTGTCGGGAATCACGTTGACCACGGCGAAGTAGTCGGCGCCGTTGAGGGCCTGCTGGAGCTGGAGAAGCTGGCCCTGCGAGAAATAATCGCCACTCTTGAACGGCACGTAGCGATCGAGGAACCCGTCGCGGAACTGCGAGTTCTTGAAGTGGATCTGGCCGTAGCGGTAGCGCTGGCCGGCTTCCCACTTCAGTTGCACCGATGCGCTGTGTTCGGCGCGATTGACTTCCACGCGCCGGGTGACGAGTTTCGCGTCGAGGAAGCCGGTGGCGGTGAGCGCACCGCTCACGCCGTCGCGCGCGGCGTCGTACTGGCCGTCGTTCATGGGCTTGCCTTTCAGGCCATTCACGCCGCGCAGGGCGAAGCGGACGGCGGGGACCTTCGCGGCGTCGCCGTCGATGTCCACGTTCACGCTCTTCACCGTCACCGGTACGCCGGGCACCACATGCAGGGTGACGTGCCAGTCGTTGCCCACCTGCTGCATGTCGCCCGTGGCGGTGGCTTCGTAATAGCCGTAGGGCCGCAGCGCGGCCTGCACTTCGTCGGGGGCCTTTTCGTAGAGGCGGCGCACCTGTGCGGCGGTCACGTCGCGTGCGGCGTACTGGCTGAGTTCGACGCCGGAGACGATCGCTCCCTTCAGGCTGTCGTCGACGCCGTCGACGGTGAGCACGACGTTCGCGTGGGCCAGGGCCGGTAGCATGAACCACGGCAGGAACAGTCCATGGCGTCTGGTGAGGCGCATGAGCGTCCTTCCGTTCGTGATCCAAGGCCGTGCGCGCGACACGGCCGCTTGAGGGGATCGTGTCCGGACGCTCCCCAAGTGTGTGTCGGGGCTACGTTACCGCGTGTCAGGTTGGGGTGTCGATAGAGGGGTGTTGATGAAGCTGAATGGAAAGCCGATGGGATGTCGTCGCCTGTCCGGGCGCAAGGCGCTGGGTTCCTGCCTGCGCAGGAACGACGAGCGAGGGGTTTCGTCGGCGCGCGTGAAAATACCTCACGTCGTTCCTGCACAGGCAGGAACCCAGCGTCTTCACCAGGTTGCCGAAAATCAGCCCGCCTCGTCTCCCGACCGGAACGCGATCCACGCGCCGATCATCGCCGACACGTACGGGATGGACTGCGCGGCCAGGATGAACATCCACAACGTGCTCTCGACGTACTGCGTGCCGTAGTGCATGCCCATGCCGATGATCGCCAGCAACAGGGCGACCGCCATGAGCACTTCCTCACGCACCGGCGCGAACGCGGCGAAACTGCTGCCGCCCATGCGACGGCTCTTCGCGGTGACGACGAAGGCCGTCTTCTCGCGGGTGAGCCCGTGCAGGATGCCGCGCGCGATGGCGTGCGAGAGGCCCATGCTCGCCACCGAGGCCATGATCGTGTCGTACCAGCCGCACGGCACGCGGGCGCGATACAACACCACGCCGAAGATCGCCTTGGCGAAGAAGAATCCGATCACGGGGATCAGGAACAACTGCATGGGCAGGTTGAAGTAGTCCGGCGCGTAGATCATGCCGGCGGTCCACAGCAGGCCCATCATCGTGAACACGTAGTGCAGCGCGTCGGCGAACCAGGAGAACCAGCCGGTGAGGAAATGGAAGCGCTGTCCGGCGGAAAGCGGCCCCTTGCGGGTCATCCAGTGCCAGCGGCCCTTGAGGATCTGCATCGCGCCGAAGGCCCAGCGGTAGCGCTGGCTCTTGTATGCCTTGAAATCGGCGGGCGTGAGGCCCTTGCCCATCAGCTCGTCGACGTAGACCAGCTCGTAGCCGGCGTGCATGAGGCGCAGGCCGAGTTCGGCATCCTCGCAGATGGTCCATTCCGACCAGCCGCCGGTGCCCTCCAGCGCCGAGCGGCGCACCATGGTCATGGTGCCGTGCTGGATGATGGCGTTGCGCTCGTTGCGATGGTGCATGCCGATGCGGAAGAAGCCGTCATATTCCCAGGCCGTCATGCGGCGGAAACGGTTCTTCTCGAAATCGCGATGGGCCTGCGGGCATTGCACCACGGCCACCTTGGCGTCGTGGAAGTAGCCGGTGAGCGTGGAGAGCCAGTCTTCACGCACCTCGTAGTCGGCGTCGATGACCGCCACCACCTCGGCACGTTCGTCGGTGGCGGTAAGGCCGAAGTTGAGCGCACCGGCCTTGTAGCCCGGCCAGGGTTCGAGGTGGAAGAAGCGGAACTTCGGGCCCAGCTTGGCGCAATATTCCTCGACCGGCTTCCAGACGGCCGGGTCCTTGGTGTTGTTGTCCAGCACCAGCACCTCGAAGTTCTCGTAGTCGAGGCGGGCCAGCGAATCGAGGGTGACCTGCACCATCTCGGGCGGCTCGTTGTGGCAGGCCAGGTGGATGGACACGAAGGGCTGCTTCTCCACCGGATCGGGCGGCAGCATGCCGGCGTGGCGGATCCAGCTGCGTCGCCAGAGCACCTCGGTGAATTCGAAGCCGTTGATGAGCAGGATGCCCAGGATCGCCACCTGCGCCGGGAACAGCAGGATCAGCATCGCCCAGTCGAACGGGCTCAGGTAGAAATTGAAGGGCAGGGTGGCCGACCAGACGATCAGGCCGCAGGCCAGCTGGACCAGGCCCATGAAGAACAGGCGGCCGGTGAGCTTGAAGCGGCGGAAGCGGCTGCCGAACCAGACCATCGGCGCGAAGGCCAGCAGCGAGGCGGCCAGCGCCTTCCATGGCCAGCTCACGTCCTCCGTGACCGGGCCGGTGAAGGGGAACTTCAGCTGGCGGTCGGCGTTGAACATGCCCCAGTAGGCACCCGTGCGGCCCTCGCCGAGGTTTTCCTTCCACGGCTGGTCGATGGCTTCGAGGACGTAGTAGTCGTCGATGCCGTTGAGCTTGGCCTGGTTGAAGAACGTGCGAAGGAAGATCGCCTCGTTCGATACGCTGGGATAGGCGTACTTGAAGCGGTCGCCGTTGGAAGGCCAGCCGATTTCGCCGATGGCGATGTGCTTGCCGGGGAAACGTGCGCGCAGGGCCTTGTAGCTCTCGATCGAATCGGCGACGCCGGCGCGCGCCTCGATACCGTTCCAGTAGGGGAACAGGTGGACGGTGATGAAGTCGACGTGGTCGACCAGTTCCGGATTCTGCAGCCAGATGTGGAACGGCTCGGCGATGGATACCGGCTGCCGCACGGCCGCGCGCACGCGGTCGAGGTAGGCCATCATCTGCTCGGGCTTGAGGTCGTTGCGGAACAGGGTCTCGTTGCCGACGATGAGGCGGCTGACGGTCTTGGGGTAGCGGTGGGCCTGCGCGATCAGCGCCTCGATCTCGCGCTCGTTGTTTTCCAGGCGCGTGTCGATGTTGGCGCCAGCCATGACGTCGAGGCCTTCCTTGTCGGCCAGCCGGATCGTCTGCGGGTTTTCCAGCACCGAATAGGTGCGGATGCGTGGCGAGTATTTCTTCACCAGGCGCAGGTCGGCGTCGATTTCCGAGTCGGTGGAGACGTCGCCCTTGATCGGGTTCTGGTAGCGCTGGTAGGCGGTGAAGGCGAAGCCGGGGATCGGCGCCTTCCAGTCTTCCGGGCCGTTGGGCAGGTTGGCGACGAACCACAGGCCGACGTTCAGCGCGGCGACGACGATCGCGAGGATCAGCGCGGCGAGGATCGGGTGGCTTTTTTCGGTCGTGGTAACAGCGCTCAAAACAATCCCCGGACCGGTCGGCCCCCGCATGGCGTCAATGAGGTAACCGGGGGAGCTTAACGAACGGTGAGGGATGGCTCAACGGCGAGATGGCCCGTCGGTCAGGCTGAACTCAGTTGAGACCGGGTCATTCGCCCCCGAAGACGGTGGGAGCGGACCCTGTCCGCGAACCCTCGGGCTTACCTTGGTACGAACGAGGCCATGCGGGGACTGGGCGGGCTTTTACCGCTCGCCCGATCACCACATGGCCTCATTCGTGATAGACGGCTTGAGGGTTCGCGGACCGGGTCCGCTCCCACCATCGGGAGCCATCAGTGCTTCACTTATTCCTAACGCCCGCCGCTCACTTCAACAGCGAGCGAAGCATCCAGGCGGTCTTCTCGTGGGCCTTCAGGCGGCCCGTGACCATGTCGGCGGTGCCTTCGTCACCGACCTTCTCGGCCACCTTGATCACTTCGCGCGACGTGGCGGCGGCCTCGTCGTGGCCGTCGACCAGCTGGGCGACCATGTCGGACCAGTTCGGCACGCCGGCTTCTTCCTTGATCTTGGTGAGCTTGCTGAACTCGGCGTAGGAGCCCGCCGCGGTGACGTCGAGGATGCGGATGCGCTCGGCCACCTCGTCCACCGCCAGCCACAGTTCGTTGTACTGGGTCTCGAACATGGTGTGCAGGCTGTTGAAGTGCGGACCGGTCACGTTCCAGTGGAACTTGTGGGTCTTCAGGTACAGCGTGAAGGTGTCGGCGAGAAGCTTGGACAGCTCCTTGGCGGCGGCTTCGCGATCTTTCTTGGCAATGCCGATATCGATTTCTTTAGCCTTGGCCATCGTGCGACTCTCCAGGTTTGCGGTTCAGGGGGAAATTTTAACGAGCGAACCTTTGCATTTGAAATGCACGTTTCTGATCTCGTCGATAGGTGCACGCTATTATTTGCCTTCCCATGAGTACCTCGACAAGTCCCTCCCGCCCCATTCCGTCCGATTCGCGCCTGAAAGAGCTGCGCGACGCCCTGTCCCGGGTGGCCAGCCGCGATTACGGGCGCCTGCTGGGCCGCTGGCGCGGACTCTCCCGCAAGCCCGACGCGGCCCGGATCGACGCCCTCGGCGCGGATATCTCCGCCTCGATGGCACGCCGCGCGGCGCGGGCCGCGTCCAAGCCCGCCATCAGCGTCGACGCCGCGCTGCCCATCGCCGCCCGGGCCGACGACATCGTCAAGCTCATCCGCGACCACCAGGTGGTGGTGATCGCCGGCGAGACCGGCTCGGGCAAGACCACCCAGTTGCCCAAGCTGTGCCTGGCCGCCGGCCGCGGCGAGGCCGGGCTCATCGGCTGCACCCAGCCGCGCCGGCTGGCTGCCCGCTCGGTGGCGACCCGCGTCGCCGAGGAGCTGGGCACGCCGGTGGGCGACAAGGTCGGCTTCCAGGTGCGCTTCACCGAGAAGGTATCCGACCAGGCGCTGGTCAAGTTCATGACCGACGGCATCCTGCTGGCCGAGACGCAGTCCGATCCCTGGCTGTCGGCCTACGACACGATCATCATCGACGAGGCCCACGAACGCAGCCTCAACATCGATTTCCTGCTGGGTTACCTCAAGCGCCTGGCCCAGCGCCGGCCCGACCTCAAGATCATCGTCACGTCGGCCACCATCGACACCGAACGCTTCGCCGAGCATTTCGGCGGCGCGCCCGTGGTGGCGGTGGAAGGACGCACCTATCCGGTGGAAGTGCGCTACCGGCCTCCGGGCGAGCGCGGCGAGGGCAACCTCGCCCAGCAGATCGCCGACACCATGGACGAGATCACCCGCGAGGACCCTCGCGGCGACGTGCTGGTGTTCCTGCCCGGCGAGCGCGAGATCCGCGACACGCACCTGCTGCTTTCGCGAAAGACCTACCGTGAGACCGAGGTGCTGGCGCTCTACGCGCGCCTGTCCGCCAACGAGCAGGATCGCGTATTCCGTCCCGGCCCGAAACGCCGGATCGTGCTCGCCACCAACGTGGCCGAAACCTCGCTCACGGTGCCGCGCATCCGCTACGTGATCGACCCGGGCACGGCGCGCGTGAAACGCTACAGCCAGCGGGGACAGCTCGAGCGCCTGCACGTCGAGCCCATCTCGCAGGCGGCCGCCAACCAGCGCAAAGGCCGTTGCGGACGCATCGGGCCGGGTATTTGCTATCGCCTCTTCGACGAGGCGGACTTCGCGCTGCGCCCGGAGTACACCGATCCGGAACTGCTGCGCTCCTCGCTCGCCAACGTCATCCTGCGCATGCTCGCGCTCGACCTCGGCGAAGTGGACGACTTCCCGTTCCTCGAGGCACCCGATCCGCGCGTGGTGGCGGACGGTTACCGCCGCCTCGCCGAGATCGGCGCCATCGACGAGGACCGCCGTCTCACCGAGGTGGGCCGCACGGTGGCGCGCCTGCCCATCGACGTGCAGCTGGCGCGCATGCTGGTGGAAGCTCGCCGCCTGGGCAGCCTCGCCGACCTCACGACCATCGTGGCCTTCCTCAGCATCCAGGACCCGCGCGAGCGGCCGCCGGAGGCACGCGGGCAGGCCGATGCGGCGCATGCGCAGTTCGCCGACCCCAAGTCGGACTTCGTCGGCGTGGTCAATCTGTGGAAGGCCTACCTGGCCGCCGCGGAAGAACTGACCTCGTCGAAGCTGCGCGACTGGTGCTCACGGCATTTCCTGAGCTTCATGCGCATGCGCGAGTGGCGGGAGCTCCACCGGCAGCTGGTGCTGGTGACGCGGGACCTGGGTTGGGAGACCAAAGGCGGCGAATCCGCTTCGGTGGGAGCGGCCCCTGTCCGCGATGGGCGGCGTAGCTCCACCCGAATCGCGGACAGGGGCCGCTCCCACCCAGCCCCGGGCGATTCGGCAAGAACCCGGCCCACCTCGGCCGTTCCCGCCACCGTGCCCGACGGCGACGCGCTCTTCGAAGCCATCCATCGCAGCCTGCTCGCCGGCCTGCCGACACAGATCGGCCACAAGGACGAGAAGGGCGTCTATCGCGGTACCCGCGAGCGGCGCTTCCAGGTGTTCCCCGGCTCCGCGCTGGCGAAAGCGCCGCCGGCCTGGATCTTCGCCGCGCAGATCCTCGACATCGGTGGCCGCGTGTGGGCGATGATGTGCGCGCGCGTCGATCCCGCGTGGGTCGAATCGCAGGCGGCGCACCTGGTGCGCTCCACCGCGCGCGATCCGCACTGGTCGCGCAAGCGCGGCACCGTCGTCGCCTACGAGCAGGTCACCCTGTTCGGCCTGGTGCTGGTGGAACGCCGGCCTGTGACCTTCCAGCGGCAGGATCCGAAGCTCGCCCACGAGATCTTCGTGCGCGAAGCGCTGGTGCGCGCCGATCTCGACAGCCGCGCTGATTTCGTGCGCGCCAACGCGCGCGTGCTCGAACAGGCCCACGACATCGAGGCCAAGCAGCGCCGCGCCGGCCTGCTTCGCTCGGACGAGGCCCTGGCCGAATTCTTCGACGGCAAGCTGCCCGAATCCATCGCCGACACGCGTGCGCTGGACGCCTGGTACCGCAAGGCGGCACCGGCCGAGCAGGCGGCGCTGCGCTGGACGCTGGCCGACGTCATGGACACCGGCGCTGGCCTGGATCCGAAGGCTTTCCCCGCCTCGCTGGACATCGGACAGCACCGTTACCGGCTCGAATACCGTTTCGTGCCCGGCGATCCGGCCGACGGCGTCACCATCCACGTGCCGCTGGCCTTCCTCAACGCCTTGCCCGCGGCGCGCGGCGAATGGCTGGTCGGCGGCCTGCTGGTGGACAAGGTGGCCGAGCTGATCCGTGGCCTGCCCAAGGCCCTGCGCCGCAACTTCGTACCCGCACCGGACTTCGCCCGTGCCTTTGCCGAAGCCGAAACGCCGCGTGACGAGCCGCTGGCGAAAGCCTTGGCGGCGTTCCTGAAGCGCACCACGGGCGTCGACGTCGACGCGTCCGCGTTCGCGGATGCGGAATTGCCCCCGCACCTGCTCATGCGTTTCCGCGTGCACGACGAGAACGGCCGCACGGTGGCCGAAGACCGCGACCTCGCCGCCATCCGTGCGCGCTGGGAAGGCAAGGCGCGCGAGGCCTTCTCGCGCAAGACCGACATCGAGCTCACGCGCGAAGACATCGCCACGTGGGACTTCGAGTCCATCCCGAAGGAAGTACGTTCCGAGGGCGGCCTCAAGGCCTATCCGGCACTGGTCGACCTCGGCGAGGCCGTGGCCTTGCGCGTGTTCGAACGCGCCGACGAGGCCGCCGAAGCCCATGTGGGCGGCGTGGAGCGCCTGCTTCGCCAGGCCCTGGGCTCCGAGATCAAGCGCGCGCGTCGACAGTTGCCGATCAACAACGCCCTTTCGCTGAAATACGCTCCGCTGGGCAGCATCGACGGCCTTCGCGACGACCTCGTCGAAGGCGGCTTCGACGACCTGCTCGCGAAGCACCGCCTCGATGCCCGCACGCAGGGCGAATTCGAAACCCTGCGCGTCGATTTCGGCCGCGAGCTGTTCGGCGCGGCGATGGAGCGGCAGAAGCTGGCCGAACCGATCATCGAGGCACAGGCCGAATTGAAACCCTGGATGGACCCGCCGCTGATGGGTTTCGCCAAGGCGAGTTACGACGACCTTCGCGAGCAGCTGGCCGCGCTGCTCCAGCCCGGCTTCCTTCGCGAGCTGCCCGTTTCCCGCCTGGCCCATTTCCCGCGCTATCTCAAGGCGATGCGCCTGCGCGGCGAACGCTTGCGCCAGGATCCGGCGCGCGACCAGTCGCGCATGCTCCAGGTGCTGCCCTACTGGCGCGCGCTGCTCAATGGCGGTGGCACGGCATGGGATGCCGTCGCATGGAGCGAACTGCGCTGGCTGCTGGAAGAATGGCGTGTATCGTTGTTCGCGCAGGAACTGAAGACCGCCGAGCCGGTATCGGCCAAGCGGCTGGCGCGCGCACTGGAGATGGCCGAGGCGGCAACCCGATGAAGACGGCGAAAGACGATGCACGCCCCCTGGCGATGCCGCTCACCGAGCGGGCACGCGAGGCGTGTGCGCCGTTGCCGGCCGCGGCGCGGGCGGAAGGCGAGACCATCATCGAACTGCTTCGCCTGCTGGGCTGCGACGACGAGACCTGCGCGTCGGCGCTGTGGTTCTCGTTGATGCGCGGCATGCCCGGCGCGGCGGACGAAGCGGTCGCCGCCTGGCCCGCCTCGCTGCGACGGCTCGTCGACGGCCAGGGCGAGGCCGAGAAGGTCTGGGCCCTGCACGCGCAGCGTGGCAGGACGAGCGGTGCCGAAGGGCTGCGCCGCCTGCTGCTGGCGATCATCCGCGACCTGCGCGTCGTCTTCGTGCTGCTCGCGCGCCAGTTGGCGGCGATGCGCACGGCCATGGCGCTGCCCGACCACGAGCGCCGCGAACTGGCCCAGCTCACCTCCGACATCCACGCGCCGCTCGCCAACCGGCTGGGTATCTGGCAGCTCAAGTGGGAGTTGGAAGACCTCGCTTTCCGCTACCTCGAACCGGACACCTACCGCCGCATCGCGCGCCTGCTCGATGAGCGTCGCGCCGATCGCGAAAGCTTCATCGCGTCCAGCCTCGACCAGTTGCGCCACGTGCTCGACGATGCGGGCATCCGTGCCGATCTCGCGGGCCGCCCCAAGCACATCTTCTCCATCTGGAAGAAGATGAAGAAAAAGGGCCTGGAATTCTCCGATCTGTACGACATCCGCGCGGTGCGCATCCTGGTCGACTCGGTGGCCGACTGCTATGCCGCGCTCGGGTTGGTGCACAGCCTGTGGCCGCACCTGCCGGGCGAGTTCGACGATTACGTGGCACGGCCCAAGGGCAACGGTTACCGTTCGCTGCACACCGCCGTGTTAGGCCCCGAGGGCAAGACGCTCGAGGTGCAGATCCGCACGCACGAGATGCATCGCGCCAACGAGCTGGGCGTGGCGGCGCACTGGCGTTACAAGGAAGGCGGCGGCGCCGATGCGGAATTCGAGGCGAAGATCGCCTGGATGCGCAAGCTGCTCGAACCGCGCGGCGAAGGCGAGGACGACGCCGACCTCGCCGCGGGCTTCGCCACCGAGCTGATGGAAGACCGCGTGTACGTGCTGTCGCCCAAGGGCGAGGTGATCGACATGCCGCGCGGTGCCACGGTGCTCGATTTCGCGTATCACATCCACACCGAGGTGGGACACCGCTGCCGGGGCGCCAAGCTCAACGGGCGCATCGTGCCGCTCACCACCGCGCCGCGCAGCGGCGATCGCGTGGAAATCCTCACCACGAAGGTGTCCGAGCCCAGCCGCGACTGGCTCTCGTCGCACCATGGTTACCTCAACACCACGCGTGCGAAGGAGAAAGTGCGCTCGTGGTTCCGGCGCGAAGCGCACGACGCCAACGTCGCGGCGGGCAAGCTCGCGCTGGAGAAGGAACTGCGTCGCCTGGCACTGGACGACGTCGACCTGCAAAAGCTCGCGGGCGCGTTCCGCCTCAAGAGCGTCGACGAGCTCTACATCACCGTGGCGCTGGGCGAGGTCACGCTGGGCCAGGTCGCGCGCGCGCTCCAGGAGCCGGCGGAACCGGAGATCACGCAGTCGGCCGCGCCGGTGGCGTCGCGAGGCGCGCAGCACGATCGCGGCGCGCTGTCGATCGAAGGCATCGGCAACCTGCTCACGACGCTGGCACGCTGCTGCCAGCCGCTGCCGGGCGATCCGGTACGCGGCTTCATCACCCGCGGCCGCGGCGTATCGGTGCATCGCGCCGACTGCGCCTCGCTGTCGCGCCTGGCCCGCAAGGATCCCGACCGCGTGATCGACGTGAGCTGGGGCAGGGTGGACGTGCAGAACTACGAGGTGGACGTCGAACTGCGCGGCTACGATCGCAAGGGTCTGCAGAAAGACGTCGCCACCACCATCAGCAACGTGGGGCCGCACATCGTGGCGTCGTCGAGCCGCGTGCACGTGCGCACGGGCGAGGTGGAGATGCGCTTTACACTGCGGGTGAGGGACTACGAGCAGTTGTCGACGTTGCTGGGGCGGCTGATGGCGTTGCCGAACGTGACGGATGCGCGGCGCGTGGGCGGGCGATAACCGCTTTACCGCTCCGTTGGCTTTTCGCCGATACGATCGGCTCCCACCCCTTCGGTAGCTGGTCTTCGGTAGCCTTGCTACCGAAGGGGTGGGAGCCGATCGTATCGGCGAAAGCCGGCGGCAGCCGGCTCACCCTCCCAGGAACATCCGCAGACCGAGGTCCTGAAGCGGACGTGCCACCAGGATGCGCGCCAGGAACAACCCCAGCAGCACCACGGTCGGCGAGAAATCCAGCCCGCCCAGGTTCATCCGTCCGCGCAGCGGCCGTACCAGCGGCTCGGCCAGGCTGGAGATCAGGCGTGCGACGGGGTGGTAGCGGTCGGTGGCGAACATGCTCATCAACGACCAGGCGAACACCAGCACGATCCATGTGAGCAGGAAGAAGTCGAGCGTGTCGGCGATGCCGACGATCACCAGGCCTACCGGCGAGGGCATCACCCCGGCCAGCGCGGCGCGCACCAGCCACTTGAGGCATTCCAGCACCACCACGATGAGCAGCGCGCCGGTGTTCACCCGGCGTACCGTCGGCAGCACCTTGCGCAGCGGGCGCAGCACCGGGTTGGTGAAGCGGTAGAGGAACTGGCAGATCGGGTTGTGGAAGTCCGCGCGGAAGGCCTCGGCGAGCAGGCGCAGCACGAACAGGGTGACGAGGGCGCCGAAGACGACCCCGAGGATCAGGTCGAGCGCGTTGGTCAGGTAATTCACGAGTGCGATTCCATCTGTTCGGAAAGTTCGGCGCCACGGCGGCGCGCCGCGTCGACGGCGCGCGCCACGATGGCGGGGAAGTGGTCGGCCTGGAAGCTTTCCAGCGCGGCCTGGGTGGTGCCGTTGGGTGAGGTCACGCGCTGGCGCAGCGTGGCGGCGGTCTCGCCGCTCTCCACGAGCATGCGCCCGGCACCCATGGCGGTCTGCGCGGCCAGGGCGCGAGCCGTCTCACGCGACATGCCCTGGGCGAAAGCGGCATTCTCCAGGGCTTCGGCCATCAGGAAGAAATAGGCCGGCCCCGAGCCGGACACCGCCGTGACGATGTCGATCTGGTCTTCGTCGGGCACCCACACGGTGAGGCCGGCGGCATCGAGCACGTGCTGGGCTTCGGCACGCTGCGGCGCGCTGACCCGGGCGTTGGCGTAGAGCCCGGTGGCGCCCGCGCCGAACATGGCCGGGGTATTGGGCATGCACCGCACCACCGGCAGGGCGGCGTCGAACCAGCGCTCGATCTGGGCGATGCGGATGCCCGCCGCGATGGAGATGACCATGGGCCGGTATTTCTGCACCGCCGGGCGCAGGCCCTGGCAGACCTTGGCCAGCATCTGCGGCTTGACGGCCAGCACGAGGATGCCCGCGCCCTCGGCGGCGTCGAGGTTTTCGGTGTAGGTGGCCACCCCGTACTCACGGGAGAGCTCCTGGAGGGCTTCGGCGCGGGGTTCGGCCACGGCGATGCCGCCCGGCTGGGCGCCGTGGCGGATCATCCCGGCGATGAGGGCCGTGGCCATGTTGCCGCCGCCGATGAAGGCGATCCGATTCATGTGGGTTTTCCGCTCCGTTCGCGACGCTTTTCACAGACCCCCGAAGCATATATGGCTTGCGCCTTGCCGCCGACCCCCGGGCATGCTTACCTATGGCCCTTACGAACAGGGGACACCGATGGACATCGCCGAACTCCTTGCCTTCTCCGTGAAGAACAAGGCCTCCGACCTGCACCTTTCCGCGGGTCTTCCGCCGATGATCCGCGTGGACGGCGACGTGCGCCGCATCAACATCCCCGCGCTGGAGCACAAGCAGGTCCATGCGCTGATCTACGACATCATGTCGGACAAGCAGCGTCGCGACTACGAGGAGTTCCTCGAGGTCGACTTCTCCTTCGAGATCCCCGGCCTGGCCCGCTTCCGCGTCAACGCCTTCAACCACAACCGCGGCGCGGGCGGCGTGTTCCGTACCATTCCGTCCGAGGTGCTCACCCTGGAAGACCTGGGCGCCCCGCGCATCTTCCGCGAACTGATCGAGCAGCCGCAGGGCCTGATCCTGGTCACGGGACCCACCGGTTCGGGCAAGTCGACCACGCTGGCGGCGATGGTCGACCACATCAACAAGAACGAATACGGTCACATGCTGACCGTGGAAGACCCCATCGAATTCGTGCATACCTCGCAGAAGTGCCTGGTGAACCAGCGCGAGGTGCATCGCGACACCCATGGCTTCAACGAGGCGCTGCGTTCGGCGTTGCGCGAAGATCCCGACTACATCCTCGTGGGCGAGTTGCGCGACCTGGAAACCATCCGCCTGGCGCTCACCGCCGCGGAAACCGGCCACCTGGTGTTCGGCACGCTGCACACCTCGTCGGCGGCCAAGACCATCGACCGCATCATCGACGTGTTCCCCGCGGGCGAGAAGCCCATGGTCCGCTCCATGCTCTCCGAGTCGTTGCGCGCGGTGATCTCGCAGTCGCTTTTGAAGAAGGTGGGCGGCGGGCGCATCGCGGCGCACGAGATCATGGTGGGCATCCCGGCCATTCGTAACCTCATCCGCGAAGACAAGGTGGCGCAGATGTACTCGGCCATCCAGACCGGCCAGCAGTACGGCATGCAGACGCTCGACCAGAACCTGCTCGACCTGGTCAAGCGTGGCCTCATCACGCGCCAGGAAGGCGCGATGTACGCCAAGAACAAGGAAGGTTTCCGGTAGTCGGCCCCGCGGGCCTGTGAGTCGCGGCCCATGGTCGCTGGGAACGGTAAGCAAAACGGCTCTTACTGACGGTTTACGCTTCACGAAGTCCCGGCGCCGCCGGGACTGGCTTACGGACACCCCCTATGAGCGAATTCGATTTCACTTCCTTCCTCAAGCTGATGGTGCACAAGCAGGCGTCGGACCTGTTCATCACCGCCGGCGTGGCGCCTTCGATGAAGGTGCAGGGCCGCATCGTGCCCATCACGCAGAGCCCGCTGTCCGCGCAGCAGTCGCGCGACATGGTGCTCAACGTGATGACGCCCGCGCAGCGCGAGGAGTTCGAGAAGACCCACGAATGCCAGTTCGCGATCAGCGCGTCGGGCATCGGCCGTTTCCGCGTATCGTGTTTCTACCAGCGCAATTGCGTGGGCATGGTGCTGCGCCGGATCGAGTCGAAGATCCCCACCGTGGACGAGCTGAGCCTGCCTCCCATCGTCAAGCAGCTGGCGATGACCAAGCGCGGCATCATCATCTTCGTCGGTGGCACGGGCACCGGTAAGTCGACCTCGCTGGCCGCGATGATCGGCTACCGCAACCAGAACTCCACCGGTCACATCATCACGATCGAAGACCCGATCGAATACGTGCATCGCCACGAGGGCTGCATCATCACGCAGCGCGAGCTGGGCATCGATACCGACAGCTGGGAAAACGCGCTGAAGAACACGCTGCGCCAGGCACCCGACGTGATCATGATCGGCGAGGTGCGCACGCGCGAGACGATGGAACACGCCATCAACTTCTCCGAAACGGGCCATCTCTGCCTGTGCACGCTGCACGCGAACAACGCCAACCAGGCGCTGGACCGCATCCTGCACTTCTTCCCGGAAGACCGCCGCCAGCAGCTGTTCATGGACCTGTCGCTGAACCTGAAGGGCATCGTGGCCCAGCAGCTGATTCCCACGCCCGACGGCAAGGCGCGTCGCGTGGCGGTGGAAGTGCTGCTCGGCACGCCGCTGGCGCAGGACTATATCCGCCAGGGTGAGGTGCACAAGCTGAAGGAACTGATGCGCGACTCCAACCAGCTCGGCATGCGTACGTTCGACCAGAGCCTCGTTGAGCTCTTTCACGCGGGCGAGATCTCCTACGAGGATGCCCTGCGCCACGCCGACAGCACCAACGAGGTGCGCCTGCGCATCAAGCTCGCCCAGGGCGGCGATGCGCACACCTTGTCGCAGGGGTTGGAAGGGGTGGAAATCGAGAAGGCGGACGACCGCAACGGGTTCAACGGCGGCGTGTTGCGGCGTTGATGACGGTGTGGGGCGAAAGACGCTGGGCCCCTGCCTGCGCAGGGGCGACGTGAGGATAATCCGGAAAGCGTGCGGCCCCTTGGGCAATGATCAACGACACGTCGCCCCTGCGAAGGCAGGGGCCCAGCGTCTTTCCCCCGGCTATCGCGATACAAAAAAAGAGGGCGCCCGAAGGCGCCCCCAAGATCCGTGCCGTGACGGATTACTTAGCGGCGGCAGATACCGTCAGGCCGCTTGCATCGACGCTCTTCACGCCCTTGATCTTCTTGGCGATCATCTCGGCGTGGCTCTTCTCCTTCGCCGTGGCGACGGTACCCGTCAGGGTGACGACGCCTTCGGTGGTGCTCACCGAGATGTCGGTGGCCTTCACGCTCTTGTTCGCGGCGAACTCGGACTTCACCTTCGTGGTGATCCAGGTGTCGTCGACCTTGCCGGCGACCGTCTGGTTGTCGCCCTTCGACGAAGCTGCGGCGGAGTCCTGGGCATACACCTGCGCAAACGGCGCCGTGCCGAGACCGGCAACGAGGGCGGCAGCGAACAGGGCCTTACGGAGGTTGGCATGGTTCATGGGTGAACTCCTTGGTTTACACGAAATGGTCTGGCGAATGGCGCCACGAGGCTCGGGGCTGCCGGATCGCGGTGCTATGGAAACAACGCATCCGTGAACGGTTCGTGCGCAAGAAACCGGAACGTTCAGCTTCGCGCTTTGCATGCCGAGGACGCTTTCTTGACGAAAAAAAGGGGCGCTCCGAAGGAGCGCCCCTGATCGTTTGGAGCGAGGGAAGAGCAGCGGTTACCTGTATTCGACCGAACCGCTGAACACGAGGCCCTTCTCGTCGACGTGCGCTTCGCCGCCTACCTGCACCACGCGCGAGGCTTGCTGCTTCATGGCGTCGAACTGCAGCTTCGAGCGTTCGGCGGCCGCCGCGTTCGCGGCCTGGTCGGCCGGCGCGTCGTCGGCGCCGGCGGCTTCGGCCATGCCCGCCGCGTAGGTTTGCGCTTTCTCGGCCATCACGTCGACCCAGGAGCGGTACATGTCGCCGCTCAGGTGCAGGCGAACCATGCGACCGGCGTCGCCCAGGGCGCCCATCAGCGCGCCATCGAGCTTGTTGTCCTCGCCGTCGCCCAGGCCGATGGCGATGGCCTGGCCGTTCATGGCGGCGAACGTGGGCATGCCGAGGGTGGCGCTGATGTTCGGCGGCAGCGGCACGGGCTTGCCGTCGCTGGGCACCTTCAGTTCGCCGCCGGTGAGGGCGCCGGCCATGGCCAGCAGGCCCGACGGGTTGCGCGTGGCGATCACCACGCGACCGGTCATCGCGGGCAACTGCGCGGCGCTGGCGGCCGGCTTGAACGAGTCGAGCATGATGCGCACGCCGCGGATGTCGCCGAACGGCGGAATGGCCGCCTGCTGCATCGTCGAGCCGAGCTTGGCGAAGCTGTCGTTCATGCCGGTGAAGGCCGGGCACTCGAACGGCTTGGCGGCCACGGCTTCGGACTGCGTGGTGAAGAACGTGCGCAGCTGTTCCACCGGCAGCGCGAGACTCAGGTCGAACGGCTCCTTGGCTTCGCCGCCCAGGCCGGGCAGCTCGACCTTGAGGCCCGAGAAGGCCTTGGTGATGTCGTCGGCGAGCGCCACGTCGATGCGCTGGTCCTGGTGGTGCAGGTCGAGGCGGGTGTAGCCGAAACTGATCGACGGCACGCGTGCGGCGATACGGGTGGCCTCGGCCTGGCATGACGGCGGCAGCGGCGGGATCGGCTCGCCGGTCTTCTGCGACTGGTGCTTGAGAAAGGTCGCAAAAAGCGGGTCCTTGCCCGTGGCGACCAAGGGCAGCAGGCGGGTGAGGTCGACCTGGCCGACGGCGTAGTTCTTGTAGTCCTTTTCCTTGGCGAGATCGGCGAGGCGACCGTCGTCCTGGAGGCTCTTCTCGGGACGGTCGACGCCCAGCGCCTGTCGGATCGCCGGCTGCGCGGCATCGGCCGGCAGCAGGGCCGCCACGGCCTGCTTGCCGACGGTGGCGATCACGACCTGGATGCCCGAGTCGGACAGGGCGACGTGGCGATAGGCCTGGCCACCCGCATCCGCGGTCTCGAGCTTCTTGCCGTAGGCGGTCTCGAGGCGGCCGACGAAGGCCTCCCACTTGGCGGTGTCGGCCAGGGAAATACGTACGACCGGCGAAAGGCCGACGCCGTAGACGGCCGTGCCGCTCTTGACGTCGAGGCCCATGGCATCGACCGCGGCCTCGGCCTTCTTGCCGTCGAACTCGGCCGCGACGGCGCGCAGCAGGCGGGCGCCATCCGCGTTGCCCTTGGTGTCCAGGTCCTGTGCCAGCGACTTCATCTGGGCCACCTGGCCCGGAAGCTCGGCGTCGGCCTGGATCATCATGGCGTCGTAGACGCCGTCGTCGAGCTTGTCGAGGTTGGCGAATACGTAGGGCGTATCGGCCGGCACGAAAGCCAGCGGTGCATCCTTGTCCTTGTGGCCGCAGGCCGCCAGCAGCACGCTGGCGACGCCGAGTGCGAGAAGTCGCTTCGTCGGTCGCATCTTGTATCCCATTGTTCAGGTTGGTCCCTTGGAGGGGCCATTATGCCGGAACGTCGTCGGCGGAAAGCGCATCCCCGGATACGGATGCGCAAATTCCTGCCGTCAGCGGCCCATCACTTCGGCCAGCACGGCCATGCGCACGAACACGCCGTTGCCCACCTGCTCGAGAATGCGTGACTGCGCGCCGTCGGCCACCTCGGGGGCGATCTCGATGCCGCGGTTGATCGGGCCCGGATGCATCACCAGGCAACCCTTGGCGGCGCGGGCCAGGCGCTTCGTGTCGAGGCCGTAGCGCTCGAAGTAGGCGGCTTCGTCGGGGAGATCGGTGGCAGCCATGCGCTCTTTCTGAAGGCGCAGCATGATCACGGCGTCGACACCTTCGATGGCCCGGTCGAAATCGTCGTGGTAGGTGACGCCCTTGAGTTCGCCCTCGGCGGGAAGGAGCGGGGCCGGGCCGACGATGCGGATGTCCTTGGCGCCGAGCGCATTCAGCACGTGCACGTCGGAACGGGCCACCCGCGAGTGGCGCACGTCGCCGCAGATGGCGACCTTGAGCTTGCGGAAGTCCGCGTGGTGGTTGCGGATGGTGAGCGCGTCGAGCAGGCCTTGCGTGGGGTGCGCGCGATTGCCGTCGCCGGCGTTCACCACCGACACGCCGCTCATGGCGTGCTTGACCAGTTCTTCCGGCGTTCCCGACACCTTGTGGCGCACCACGATGGTGTCCAGATGCATGGCTTCGAGCGTGTGCAGGGTGTCGAAGAGTTCTTCGCCCTTGGCGGTCGACGACAGGCCGATGTCGAAATTGATCACGTCGGCGCCGAGCCGGCGCGCGGCCAGCTCGAACGACGTGCGCGTGCGGGTGGACGGCTCGAAGAACAGGTTGAGCACCGTGCGGCCGGCGAGCAGGTCGAGCTTTCGCGTACCGTGCGCGGTGGCTTCGCGCATGCTTTCGGCGCGATCGAGCAGGCGTTCGATGGTGTCGCGCGGCAGGTTCTCGAGGGTGGTCAGATGGCGCAGGCGGTGTGACATGACGTCCTCAAGCGATGGATGGAAAACGTGGGGCTCACGAGACGAGATACGACTCGAGAATGACGGCGGCGGCTTCGGCGTCGATGGATTGGGCGTCGGAGCGCTTGCGCGTCCCGGCGGCGCGTCCCGCCGCGAAACGGCGGGCGGCTTCCTGGGAGGTCATGCGTTCGTCGCAGAACGCCACAGGCAAGCCGTAACGCTCGCCCAGCCGTTCGGCGAAGCGGCGCGCGGTGCGCGACATGGGTTGTTCCTTGCCGTCGTCGTCGAGCGGCAAGCCGACCACGAGGGTCTCGGGCAACCATTCGCGGCGGAGCGTATCGAGCGCTTGCCAGTCGGGTTCGCCGTCGCGCACGCCCAGCGTGGCGAGTGCCCTCGCCGTGCCGGTCAGGCGGTTGCCGACGGCGACGCCGACGATTTTCGTGCCGACATCGAAACCGAACAGGCAGCTCATCGGGTCAGGCGTGCCCGGCGTAGCCGGTGAGTTGGGACGGATCGCGTACGCCCGCCGTACGCGCGGCGGCGCCCCAGCGTTCGTCGAGCGGGGTGTCGAAGACGATGCGTTCGTCGGCCTGGGTGGTGAGCCAGGCGTTGTCCATCACTTCCTGTTCGAGCTGCCCGGCGTCCCAGCCGGAATAGCCGAGCGTGACCACGGCGCGGCGGGGACCGTCGCCGCGCGCCATCGCGACGAGGATGTCGCGCGACGTGGTCACGGACCAGTCTTCGTTGACCCGGTAGCTCGAGTCCCAGTTGCCGTGTTCGCGATGCAGCACGAAGCCTCGCTCCTGCTGGACCGGTCCACCGATGAGCACGGGGTAGTCGGCGATCTCGGGGTCTTCGCAATGCAGCTTCATCTGGGCGAGGACGTCGCCCAGGCGGTATTCGGAGATCTGGTTGATGAGCAAGCCGACCGCGCCGTCGTCACCGTGCTGGCACAGGAACGCGACGCCGCGCGCGAACGGCGGTTCGGCCAGGGAGGGCATCGCGATGAGGAATTGCCCTGCGAAGGTATTGGGGTTGCTCATGGGTCGATTGTAGCCGTTACGCGCGTGACGTGCGCCGGGGTTCAGGCATGCCGGGCTACCGTGTGCGCCCCGTCACAAGGAGGCCGATTCATGGGAAAGACGATGTTTGCAAAAGGTTTTCTTGGCGTCGCCGTCGTGTTCATGGCCGGCGGGGCGGCCGCGTCGACGCCGGCTGCCTGGAAGGCCTATGACAAGAAGGTGGTCGACGCCTGCGTGGCGGCGAGCGGCCTGAAGGGGGCCGCGCCGGTGGGCGGCCCCATCCAGTACGACGATCGGGTACCGGTCACGGCCCTGGTGCTGGCGGGGCGATACCCGCAGAAGCACATGAAGAACGCGCCGGGGCGGGAATTGTGCGTATGGGACCGGAAGGCGGAGAAGGCGTACGTCAGCGAGGCGGACCAGTTGCTGCCCTCTCGGTAAGCCGGACGGGCTCGCGCTGTCGGGTTCGCCGATGCGATCGGCTCCCACCCTCCGGTAGGCACATGGCGGAAATCTTGCTACCGAAGGGGTGGGAGCCGATCGTATCGGCGAACCCAGCGTGTCTCAGTAGTTGCGCAGCACGTTACCGGGCAGGAACTGCCACGTACGCGTGATGTACAGCTCGTCGACCCGGTTCTTGTCCGCCGGCAGGGCGGGGAAGGGCGCCGAGAGGCGCACGATGCGCACGGCGGCGTCGTCGAGCAGCTTCTGGCCCGAACTCTTGATCACGTCGATGCTGTGGATCGAGCCGTCGCGGTTCAGTCCCACGGTGAGTACCAGCTCGCCATGGACCCCGTTACGGCGCGCTTCGTCGGGGTAATTGAGGTTGCCCACGCGCTGCACGCGATCCACCCAGCCCTTCATGTAGGCGGCATAGGCGTATTCGCGGGTGTTGGACGAGATGAACTTCTTCTTCGGCCGCTTGGCGTAGGCCTCGGACTGGTCGCGCACCTCCGCGGCCAGCTTCGCCATTTCCAGTTTGCGGCGCACGTCCTCGTCGGACTCCGGCAACGGCTGCGGAGGCTGTTCGCTGCGCTCCGTCCGCGTGTCCACGGCGAACGATGCCCGGCCCGTGGTGGTCACCAGCTGGGTCGGCGCGCTCTCGTGCGGCGCGGGCGCCTGCGCTTCCTTCGGCTCCGGGGCCAACCCGGCGTTGGGCGTGGGCAGCGGGCCGGATACCGGCTCGGCCGGACGCATGGCCTTGTCGTGCTCGCCGCCGCCGCTGTTGCTGGCCTGGGCGAGGAAGTCGGCCTTGTCGGGTTGTTCGGCGTTGGCCACGTCCACGAGTGTGACGTCCAGCGTGGGCACGCTGGGTCTGGGCTTTTCCGTCTCGAAGGTGATGCCGAGGATGACGATACCGTGCAGCAGCAGCGAGAACAGCAATGTGGCGCCGAACAGGTCGGCGCCGGTGGCGCGTGTGGTCATCGGGCCTCGATCGCGTCGAACAGCAGCCCGGGGATGTTAATGCCGAATTGCTTCTCCAGTTCGCGGATGCCGGTCGGAGATGTGACGTTGATCTCGGTCAGGTAGTCGCCGATGACGTCCAGGCCCACGAAGCGCAGGCCGCGCTTGCGCAGTTCCGGCGCTACCTGGGCGGCGATCCAGCGGTCGCGCTCGGAGAGCTCCTGGCCCTCGCCCCGGCCGCCGGCGGCCAGGTTGCCGCGGAATTCGTCGCCCTGCGGGATGCGGGCCAGGGCATAGGGTACCGGCTCGCCGTCGATCAACAGGATGCGCTTGTCGCCCTTGACGATCTCGGGGATGTACTTCTGCGCGATGGCGAACTGGCTGTTGCCGTCGAGCAGGGTCTCGAGCATGGAGTTGAGGTTGGCGTCGCCCGCCTTCACCCGGAAGATCCCGCGGCCGCCCATGCCGTCCAGCGGCTTGAGCACCACCTCGTCGTGTTCGGCGACGAATTTCCTGAGTTCGTCGCGGTCGCGGGCGACCAGGGTGGGCGGGATGCACTGCGGAAACTGCAGGGCGAACAGCTTCTCGTTGCAGTCGCGCAGGCTGCGCGGGTCGTTCACGACATTGCAGCCGGCCTTCTGGGCCGCTTCCAGCACCATGGTGTCGTACACGAACTGGGAGTCGACGGGCGGATCCTTGCGTTGCAGCACCACGTCCACGTCGCTCAGCGGGCGCCAGGCGGCCTCGCCCAGGGTAAACCAGCCGGACGGGTCGTCCTTCACCCAGAGGGGGCGCAGGCGGGCCCAGGCCTCGCCGCCGCGCAGGGCCAGGTCGCCCTGCTCCATGTAGAGCAGCGAGTGGCCGCGGCGCTGGGCTTCCAGCAGCATGGCGAAGGTGGAGTCCTTGGCGATCTTGATGGCGCGGATGGGGTCCATCAGGACGGCGACGGATAGCGACATGGCGGGTGGGTCCGGTTCGTGGAGGCAGGCAGTTTAGATGGGGCGTCACCTTTTAAGAACAATTCTCCTTGACGCCACCCGTACCAACCTTTAAACAGCGGAGCATAAGGGTGGCCCACGAGCGGCCCGCCGGTCCCCGGGGCCGGACTTTCGACCTGGCGCACGGAATGACCGGCGGTAACCGGTTATCCTGCGGCGGATTTGCGGTTTTTTGCGTGGCACGGGGGCGTAGTGAACGACAACGCACGCGGTACCGACCTGGCCGGACTCAAGGTCATGGTCATCGACGATTCGAAAACCATCCGACGCACGGCGGAGACCCTGCTGAAGAAGGAAGGCTGCGACGTCCTCACCGCCGTGGACGGGTTCGAGGCGCTGGCGAAAATCTCCGACCAGAAGCCCAACATCATCTTCGTGGACATCATGATGCCGCGCCTGGACGGCTACCAGACCTGCGCGCTGATCAAGAACAACGCGCAGTTCCGCGGTACGCCGGTGATCATGCTCTCGTCGAAGGACGGCCTGTTCGACAAGGCGCGCGGCCGCATCGTCGGTGCCGAGCAATACCTCACCAAGCCGTTTACCCGCGACGAACTCCTCGGCGCGATCCAGCGTTTCGCGACGGCCCACTGATTACTTACGCAACCGACCAAAGACGTCCAGGGGGACGTGTGGCAAATATCCTCATCATCGACGACTCGCCCACCGACGTTCGCGTGTTCACCACGCTGCTGGAGAAGGCGGGCTTTTCCGTTTCCAGCGTCGACAACGCCGAGGCCGGCATCGAGCGCATCCGCGCGGGCAAGCCCGACCTCGTGATCATGGACGTGATCATGCCGGGCATGAACGGCTTCCAGGCCACGCGCACGCTGAGCCGCGATCCGGCCACCGCCGACGTGCCGGTGGTGATGATCACCACCAAATCGATGGAAACCGACCGCGTTTGGGGCCTGCGCCAGGGGGCCAAGGCCTTCATCACCAAGCCGGTGAACGAGAAAGAACTGCTTTCGACCATCAACGGTCTGCTGTCGCAACGGACGCACTGAGGCTTCCATGAGCGAGAACGCGGCACTTACCCCCTTCGAGCTGCTCGCCCACTACGAGCGGGCGTGCGTGGCCCATTCGGCCGGCGCGCCCGAGCGCGTGGAATCGGAGGGGCTGTGGCGCGGCATCGGTTTCCGCGTCGGGCGCCGCGCGTTCGTCAGCGGCATCGACGAAATCAACGAACTGCTCGCGGTGCCGCCGCTGACCCACGTCCCGGGCGTGCAGCCCTGGCTGATGGGCGTGGCCAACGTGCGCGGCAACCTCGTGCCGGCCATCGACCTGGGCCGTTTCCTGTTCGACGAGCGCACGCCGTCGTCGGAGCGCACGCGCCTGCTGCTGGTGCGCCAGCACGGCGGCACGGTGGGCCTGCTGGTCGACGAGGTGTTCGGCCAGCGCACGATGGACGACGCCCGGCGCGGGGAGGGCGAGGACGAGTCCGATCCGAGGCTGTCGCGTTTCGTCACCGGGAACATCCAGCTCGGCGAGCAGTCGTTCGGGCTATTCAGCATGAGCCGTCTGGTTCGTGCGCCGGATTTCCGGCAGGCGGCGCTCTAGGGCGCCTCGGTAGGGGGACGGCGGCCCTCGCGGGACGCCGGTACAGGATACGCGCGGGTCCGTCCCGCGTTGGGAACGCGAGGGGCGCCCCGTTCGGGGTCGCTTCGTCTGGCCAGGTTTGGGTGAGGTGGATATGAGTACGACAGCAAGCGGCGCGGGCCGGGAACGCGGTTACACGATCGTCATCGTGTTCCTTCTCCTGGCGATCGGTCTGGCGTCGGTCGACTTCTGGTGGCTCAACAACAAGAACGGCGAAGACCGTGAGGCCATCGCGCTCACCACCCAGGTGCAGGTGCTTTCGCAGCAGACCGCGAAGTACGCGCTGGAGGCCTCCGACGGCAACCGCGATTCCTTCCGCGAGCTGTCGGCCACCCGCAACACCATCGACTCGGCCGTGCAACGCCTGGTCAAGGGCGACGAGAAGACCGGCATGCCGGCCTATGCCGACGCCAACGCCACCCAGGCCGGCCGCTCGATCGGCGCGCTGGCCAACGCCTGGCACCAGCTGGACGCCGACATCGGCAAGATCCTCAACAACCAGGACCTCGTGCTCTCCTCGGGCGAGCGCGCCGACCTCTTCGCCAAGCAGATGCCGCTGCTCAACGCGCGCACCGACGAAGTGCTCAACATCATCCAGCAGAAGAACGCCTCCTCGGAGCAGACCTTCACCATCGCCCGCTGGATGCTCATGGCCGACCGCATGATCCGCCGTGTGCAGGAAATCCTGCAGGGCGGCGACGCGGCGCAGTCGGCTGCCGACGGCCTCTCGCGCGACGCCCAGCTCTACGGCTCGGTGCTCAAGGGCCTGGTCGACGGCAACCCCGATGGCGGCGTGCGAGCGATGAGCGACGCCAACGCGCGCAAGATCCTCGACGGCATGCAGTCGTCGTGGAGCGAACTGGTCGACCCGGTGAACCAGCTGGTGGCCGCCTCGCCCAACCTGCAGGACGTCAAGCGCGCCGGCAACCAGGCCTCGCTCGATTCGCAGACCGTGCTCCTGCGCGCGAACGAATCCGCCGACCAGATCGCCAAACTGCCGCTGACCCGCCTGTTCCCGAACGTCTGGTGGGGCCTGCTCGGCGCCATCGGCGCGGTGCTCTTCGCGCTGCTGCTGGTCTACAACCTCGTGCGCGACCAGCGCCGCCGCTTCGAGACCACGTCGGAACTGAACCAGCGCAACCAGACGGCGATCATGCGCCTGCTCGACGAGATGGGTACGCTCGCCGAAGGCGACCTGACCATCAAGGCGACGGTCACCGAGGACATCACCGGCGCCATCGCGGACGCCATGAACTCCGCGGTGGACGAGATGCGCAACCTCGTCACCACCATCAACGAGACCGCCGTGCGCGTCTCGGCGGCCGCCCAGGAAACCCAGGCCACCGCCATGCACCTGGCCGACGCGGCCGAGCAGCAGGCGCAGCAGATCAGCTCGGCCACTTCGGCGATCAACCAGATCGCCACCTCGATGGATACGGTGTCCAAGGACTCGGCCGAATCGGCCGACGTGGCGCAGCGCTCGGTGCAGATCGCGTCACGCGGAGCCGAAGTGGTGCGCGAGACCATCCAGGGCATGGATTCCATCCGTGACCAGATCCAGGAAACCTCCAAGCGCATCAAGCGCCTGGGCGAGTCGTCGCAGGAGATCGGCTCGATCGTGGAACTCATCAACGACATCGCCGAACAGACCAACATCCTCGCGCTCAACGCCGCCATCCAGGCGGCCTCGGCGGGCGAGGCCGGCCGCGGTTTCGCGGTGGTGGCCGACGAAGTGCAGCGCCTCGCGGAACGCTCCGCCAGCGCCACCAAGCGTATCGAGACGCTGGTGCAGACCATTCAGTCCGATACCAACGAAGCGGTGAGCTCGATGGAACAGACCACCGCCGAGGTGGTGGCCGGTGCCCGCCTCGCGGAAGACGCGGGTACGGCGCTGGGCGACATCGAACGCGTGTCGAACGACCTGTCGGCGCTGATTCAGAACATCTCCGCGGCGGCGCGCCAGCAGTCGGCCGCGGCGACGGATACCTCGGCCACGATGAACGTGATCCAGGAAATCACCTCGCAAACGTCGCTGGGCGCGAGCCAGACGGCCGAATCGATCGGCAACCTCGCGCAACTGGCGAACGACCTTCGCCTGTCCGTCGCGAACTTCAAGCTGCCGGGTTGATGCAGTGAGACTCAACGACCACACCGATTTCACCACGCTGCACTGGGTCAAGGCCGAGCTCGACGACGCCCTGGCCAAGGCGCGGCAAGCGCTCGAGTCCTACGTCGAGGACCCCCGCGACGCCTACGTCATGCACACCTGCGCCGCCGACCTGCACCAGGTGCACGGCACGCTGCGCATGGTGGAGCTCTACGGCGCCGCGATGGTGGTGGGCGAAATGGAAGCCCTGGTCGCCGCGTTGATCGACGGCGACGTGGCCCAGCGCGACGACGCCTATGCCGCGCTCATGCGCGGCATGATGCAGATGCCCGACTACCTCGAGCGCCTGCAGAGCGGCCACCGCGACGTGCCCATCGTGCTGTTGCCCCTGCTCAACGACCTGCGCGCCAGCCGTGGCGAGCAGTCGTTGCACGAGTCTGCCCTGTTCACGCCCAACCTCGACGCTCCCCTGCCTCTGGGCGCGCCCGGTGCCGACGACCCGGCCGCCGCCGAAGCCGCGCAGGGCGAGATCGCCGAACTGCGCCTGCGCTTCCAGCAGCAGCTGCTGGCCTGGTTCCGCGGGCAGGGCGGCGAACGCCAGTTGCTCGGCATGCGCGCCACGCTCGATGGCATCGCCGCGCGCTGCTACAGCATCGCCGGCCGCCGCTTGTGGTGGATCGCCGCCGGCGTGCTCGAAGGCCTGGAGCGCGGCGTGCTTCGCGGCCACGAGAAAGACGTGCGCCAGCTCATCGGGCGCGTCGACCGTTCCATCCGCGAACTGCTCGACCGCGGCGAGGATGCGTTGCTGGGCGGTGACGCCGAGGACCTCGCCCGCAAGCTGCTCTATTACGTCGCCCAGGCCCGCCCGGGCAGCGAGCGCATCGACGAACTGCGCAACACCTACCGCCTCGAAGGGCTGTTGCCCCGCGAATCCGAACTGGAACACGCACGCGGGTCGATGTCCGGCCACAACCGTGCGCTGCTCGACACCGTGTCGGCGGCGATCAAGGAAGACCTGCTGCGCGTGAAGGAGTCGCTCGACCTGTTCCTGCGCCGCCATGACGGCGATCCGGCGCAGCTCGGACCGCAGGCCGACATCCTCGAACGGGTGGGCGACACGCTCGGCATGCTGGCGCTCGGCGTGCCTCGCCGCGTGGTGGGCGAACAGCGCCTCATCCTCGGCGAGATCGCCGCGGGCACCCGCTCGCCCGACGAGGAATCGTTGCTCGACGTGGCCGGCGCGCTGCTTTACGTCGAAGCCTCGCTCGACGACCACATCGACCGTCTCGGCGCCGAAGGGGAAACCCTGGCCGCCGACGGCGGACCGTCGCCGTTGCCGCGCAGCGAGGCGCGCCAGATCCTGTCCACCCTGATGCGCGAGGCCACGGCGAACACCTCGAAGGTGAAGGACGCCATCGTCGCCTTCGTCGAATCGTCGTGGAACCATGCCCAGCTCGACGGCACGCCCGAACTCATGGGCGAGATCGGCGGCGCCATGCGCATGCTCGGCGCCAACCGTCCCGCCGAACTGGCCGACGGCGTCGGCCTGTTCATCCATCGCGAGTTGCTGGGCGACCGCCGCGTGCCCAACGGCACGCAGATGGACCGCCTCGCCGACGCCCTGGCGGCGCTGGAGTATTACCTCGAGGCCGCGCGCGAGCATCGCGGTGGCCTGGAGCACATCCTCGACGTCACCCAGCAGAGCCTCGCCGAACTCGGCTACTGGCCGCTGCCCTCGACGCAGGAACCGGAAGCGTCGGAGCCCGCGCACGAAGCGCTCGGCGCCGAGGCCCTCGAAGACATCGAGACGGCGGCGATCGAACACATCGCCGTCCCGTCCACGAGCGAAGACGACGGCGAAACCGTTTCCAGCTTCGCCGACAGCTTCGACCTGATCGACGAGCCGCCCACCGACGCGGAAGTGGAAGCCGAAGCGGCCGCCGCGCCCGAGCCCGAGCCCGAGGCGGAGTCCGGACCCGCCGTCGAGGAAGACTGGGTCGAGATCGAGGAAGAGATCGAGCAGGAAGTCGGCGGCCACGGCATGGCCGAGTTCGCCGGGTTCCAGATCACCGTCGACGGCATCGACGACGAGATCCGCGAGATCTTCCTGGAAGAAACCCAGGAAGAGATCGACAACCTCACCGCCGCGCTGGCCCCTTGGTTCGCCGACCCGGAAAAGGCCGAGGCGATGGTGCCGATCCGCCGGTCGTTCCACACGCTGAAGGGCTCCGGCCGTCTCGTCGGCGCACGCCTCCTGGGCGAGTTCTCCTGGAAAGTGGAGAACATGCTCAACCGTGTGCTCGACGGCACCATCGGGCCGCACGAAGGCGTGCAGGCGCTGGTCCGCCATGCGGTGGCCGCGCTGCCCGAACTGAAGGCCGCGCTCGAAGGCGCCGGCGCACCGTCCGCGCCGATCGCCGCGATCATGGAAACCGCCGATCGCGTCGCGATGGGCGATAACGCCTTCGTCGAAGACGTGGCGAAACATTCGGTGCATACGGTGCGCACGCGCGTGAAACGCCGCGTGCCGCGCGACACCATCGCCGCCGTGCCGACCGCCGCGTTCGCTTCCTACGGCCAGGCCCCCGCGTCCGTGCCGGAACCGGCGGTCGAGACGCCGTACGCCGCACCGGCGTTGCCGCCGGTGGATGCGGTGCTGCTGGACATCCTGCGCACCGAGGTCGGCCAATACCTCACCGTGATCCGCGCCAACCTCGCCCGGGCGGGCGAGGGCGAACTGCCGGTGGACGACGGCCTGCTGCGCGCGGTGCATACCTTGCACGGCGCCATCGGCATGGTGGACATCCCCATGCTCATCCAGGTGCTGGCACCGTTGGAAGGCCTCATCAAACGCGTTCGCGCGTCGGGCGAGCCGCTGCGTCGCGACGGCGTGCGGGCCCTGCGCGACGCGGCCGACCTGGTCGACCACGTGATGGGCCTGTTCGACGTGCCCGAACCGACCGTACCCGACGTGTCGGCCCTGGCCGCGCACATCGCCGCCCTCCGCGACGAGCAGCCCGAAGCCACGGTCGCGCACATCCTCTACGAACCCGATCCGCTGCCGCTGGACGGCGAGGACCGCGCTTTCGTGGGAGCCGACGCCGTCGATGACGATGCCGCCGTTCCGTTCGAACAGGCGGCGGAGGAGATCGAACCTTTCGAGGACGCTTCGACAGACATTCCCCTCGATCCCGCCTTCGAAGCCATGCTGGCCGACGAGCTGGCTGCCCACGACGCGCAACCGCCGGTGGACGACGACCTCCCGCCGGTCGACCTGCCGACGCTGGAAAGCCTGCTCGCCGAGGGCGACCTCACGGCCGATTTCCTCGCTGCGTACGATGACGCCCCGGCAGCGCCCGCCGAGGGCGAGGTCAAGCCGATCCTCGAATTCGACGCCGCCGAGGAAGCGAAGTGGCGCCTGCTCGTCGATGCCGAGCCGCTGCCGCAGCCGATGTCGCACGACGGCGAGGTGTTGCACGTCGACGACGGCCTGGTCGAGCCGTCGGAACCCCGTCTCGAGACGTCCGGCGATGCGGAATCCCCCGTGGAAGCCGACCCTGTCGGCGACGGTGACGCGGTGTCGTCCGAGGCCGCGGAGGTCGTGTTCGAGCATCCGGCGGGCTTCGATTCCATCGACGACGAGGCGTCCGAAACGCCCGAATCGCCGACAGGGGAGGCTCCCACGGATTCGGTCTCGGCAAGTTCGGTGGCGGAGCCGCACATCGAACACGAAACCGCCCTGATCCCCGAACTCTCGCCCTACGCCGACATCGATCCCGACCTGCTCGAGGTCTTCGTCGAGGAAGGACGCGAGATCCTCGACCATGCCGACGGCGCGCTTGCCGCCTGGCGTGCCGAACCGCAGCAGGCCGAGCACGTGGCCGCGTTGCAGCGCGACCTGCACACGCTCAAGGGCAGCGCGCGCATGGCCGGCATGGCGCCGGTGGGCGACCTCGCGCATGCGATGGAAACCCTGCTCGATGCCGTGGCCGGTGGCCAGCGTTCGAGCGACCGGGCCGGCATCGAGGCGATGGAAACGGGCTTCGATCGCCTGCACGGGATGGTGCAGTCCATCGCCCAGGGCCAACCGATCGCGCTGACCGACGCCGACATCGAACCGTTCGCACGCCTCGCGGGCGCCCCCATCGCCCCGGACACGCTCACCGCCGAGAGCTATCGCGAAGAACGCGAGCCGGTCCTCCCGGTCCGCGAACTCCCCGAACTGCTGCCCGAGTTCGAGGAAGAAGACCTCCAGCGCGGCACGCAGGAACAGATCCGCGTGCGCGCGGACATGCTCGACACGCTGGTGAACCACGCCGGCGAGGTGTCCATCTACCGTTCGCGCCTGGAACAGCAGACCGCGAGCTTCCGTGCCGCGCTGACCGAGCACGAGCAGACGGTGGACCGCCTGCGCAGCCAGCTGCGCATGCTGGAAATCGAAACCGAGACGCAGATCATCGCGCGTTACCACCAGGAACATCGCGACAACGCGTCGACCTTCGACCCGCTCGAGCTCGACCGTTTTTCGCAGTTGCAGCAGTACTCCCGCGCGCTGGCCGAGTCGGTCTCCGACCTGGTGTCGCTGCAGACCATCCTCGACGACCTCACCCGCCAGTCGGAAAACCTCCTGCTCCAGCAGCAGCGGGTCAATGCCGAGCTGCAGGAAGGCCTCATGCAGACGCGCATGCTGCCGTTCGACGCCATGGTGCCGAACCTGCGCCGCACGCTGCGCCAGGCGGCTTCGGACGTGGGCAAGCGCGCGCAGCTGGTGGTGGAGGGCGCCAACGGCGAAATGGACCGCAACATGCTCGAGCGCATCAAGGCGCCCTTCGAGCACATGCTGCGCAACGCGGTGGCCCACGGCATCGAATCGCCCGAGGCGCGCGAAGCCGCCGGCAAGAACCCCGAAGGCACCGTACGCATCCGCGTGGCCCGCGAGGCCACGGAAATCGTGGTGCGGCTGTCCGACGACGGCGCCGGCATGGATCGCGACGCGATCCGCGCCAAGGCGATCGACCGCGGCCTGCTGCGCGCGGACGCGCGCGTGTCCGACGAGCAGATCTACCAGCTCACCCAGGTGCCCGGCTTCTCCACGGCGGAAAAGGTCACCCAGGTGGCCGGCCGCGGCGTCGGCATGGACGTGGTCGCCAACGAGATCAAGCAGCTCGGCGGCACGCTCGCCATCGAGTCGAGGCAGGGCGAAGGCACCACCTTCGTGATGCGCCTGCCGTTCACCCTCGCGGTGACCCAGGCCCTGATCGTGCGCATCGGCGAAACCAGTTTCGCCATCCCGATGACCTCGGTGCATGGCGTGGCGCACGTCGAGCCGAACGAGCTGGCGCATCGCATGGCCGACGAGCATCCCTCGATCGAATATTCCGGCGAGGATTACGTCATCCACGACCTGCCGCGCCTGCTCGGCGTGCACGCGCTTTCGTCGATGGAAGAAGGCGACGTTCCGCTGCTGATCGTCCGCGCCGGCGACCTCCGCGCCGCGATCCGCGTCGATGCCGTGCTCGGTTCGCGCGAAATCGTCGTCAAGCCGGTGGGCCCGCAGGTGAGTTCGGTGCCCGGCGTGCTGGGTGCCACGATCATGGGCGACGGCTCCGTGCTGGTCATCCTCGATCTCGCACCTCTGGTTCGCCACGGCGTGGCCCGCCAGGCCTTCGAGGCCGAAGCCGCGCGCCCGCAAGCGCCGCGCGCGCAGGACGAAGTGCGCGTGAAACCGCTGGTGATGGTGGTGGACGACTCGATCACCATGCGCAAGGTCACCGGCCGCGTGCTCGAACGCCACGGCTTCGAGGTGATGACGGCGAAGGACGGCGTGGACGCGCTGGAAAAACTCAACGAGCGCGTGCCCGATCTCATGCTGCTCGACATCGAGATGCCCCGCATGGACGGCTATGAGCTCGCCACCGCGATGAAGGCGGAAGATCGCCTCGCCGAGGTACCGGTCATCATGATCACGTCGCGCACCGGCGACAAACATCGCCAGCGCGCCTTCGACATCGGCGTGAAGCGCTACATCGGCAAGCCGTACCAGGAGAACGACCTCATCGTGCAGATCAACGACCTGCTCGGAGCGCACCATGGCTGACGGCACCACGGCGGTCGCGTTGCTGTTCGACGACGCCGGTCTTTCCGCACACCTGCGCGAAGCGCTCGTCGCGCAGGGGGCGCGCATCGTTTACGAATCGGACCTCGCGGCGTTCGCTCCCGCCGAACTGGTCGGCTCGTCGGCCGACGTGGTGGTGGTCGACCTCGACGATCCCAGCGACGCCGACCTGGACCGCCTCTACGACATCGTCGAAGGTGGTTCGCCGCGCCTGGTGTTCAACGACGCGGACGCGAGCCGCCACCTCCAGGGATGGGACCGTGCTCGCTGGGCTCGCCACCTCGCGGCCAAGCTGGTGGGCGGCGACGTGCTCGATCCACCGCGTCCCGACGATGCACGCGCCATCGAGCCGCGCATCGAGGCCATCGCCGGCGTATCCGCGCCGGCGGAAGAGCGCTTCGTGGTGCCGCTCGACGGCGAGCTCGCCATCACCGGCAGCCATGGTTATCCGTTGGGGCCTCTGACGGTTTCCGACGCCCCTCCCGAGACGGTGGGCATCGTGGACGACGTCGCCGACGAATTGGTGTTCTCGGCGCCGCAGCCCGTGTCCGACGAGGACGGGGAGGGTGCCGATCCGGCCGAACTGGCCGCCGAGCTCGAGGCGCTGCTCGCCGAAAACGACGCCGCCCCGCTCGACGCCGGCATGCTGGAAGACGTGCCTTCGCATCCGGTGGAACTCAACGAACTCGCCTCGCTCGGCCTGTCGTCGTTCGAGGTGGTGGACGAAGCGCCGCCGGCGCCTCCTGTCACGCCCGAACTGCGCCAGTTCGATCTCAGCGGCTTCAGCCTCGAATCGCTCGACGGCGCGCCCGGCGTGCCGCCGGAGGACGCGCCCACCCTGCAGATCGAAGGACGCTCGACGGAATACGTGCCGCCGCCGGTGCCCGAGTGGGACCTGCTCGACCACGACACCGTCGCTGCCGAGCCGCTGGCGCCGCGCGCCGCGCCGTCCGAGTTCGGCATCGAGACGCTAAGCGCCGCCGAATTCCTCGCCCACGACGTGGTGGACGACGGCACCTCGGGCATCGAGCCGGGGCTCACGCTCGAACTGGTGTCGATGGAAGAGGCCGTCGCGCCGGTCGTCCAGCGCAAGGGCGACTATTCCCACGAGATGTTCCTCGAGGGCAGCTCGCGCGCGGTACGCCGCGTGGTGGCCCTGGCCGGCGCGCGCGAAAGCGAACCGGCCATCGCCGGCTTCCTCGCGAAGGTGTCCGACAGCCTGCCCGCGGTGCTGCTCGTCGTGGCCCATCATGATGGCGACAGCGAGGACTTCGCCACGCGCCTGGGCCGTGGTCGCGTGGCGCGCCAGGGTGAGCATGCGGGACATGGCGACGTGCTGGTGGTGCCGCATGGCAGGCGCGTCCAGATTCGCCGCGACGGCAGCGTCACGGTGCGTGACGAGGACGCCGGCGGCCCCTCCATCGACGGCGTGCTCAGCACGCTGGCGGGTGGCTTCGGCACCGACGCGCTGGCCATCGTCTTCGCCGGCCGGGGCAACGATGCCGTGGCCGGTTCGCAGGCCGTGTACGACGCCGGCGGCCGCGTATGGGTGGAGACCGTTCCGGTCGAACAGGAAGCCGGCCACATGGTGGCCGGCGTGCGCGAGGAGCGCGTGGCCGGTTACGCGGGCGACGTGGACGCTCTGGCGCGCAAACTCACCGAGGAATTCCCATGAGCATAGGCGAGCCGCTACCTCGCGAAATCCGCTGCGTGCTGATTCCCAGCGCGGGCGTGCGATTGCTGTTGCCGAACGCGGCGGTGGCCGAAGTGATCACCCTGGCCGGCGTCGTGCCCGTGGACGACGCGCCGGTCTGGCTGCGCGGCCGCATCGAATGGCGCGGCTGGCACATCCCGCTGATCGGTTTCGACCACGTGGCGCCGCTGCCGGCCGACGCGCCGGCACAGGCCGCCCGCGTCGCGGTGCTCAAGGCCATCGGCAACCGGCCGGACATGCCGTACCTGGCCGTGCTCACCCATGGCTTCCCGCGCCTGACCACGCTCAACGCCGAGCTGCTCCTGCCCACGCACGACGGCAGCGACCTGCCGTTCGGGGTAAAGGCACAGGTGCTGGTGAGGGACGACATGGCGGTGATTCCGGACCTGGAAGGCATCGAGGCCGAGTTGGTGGGGATGCAGGCGGTCGAGGAACTGACGGCGTCGGCTCCCGTCGGGTAGCCGGAAAGCGATGCCCTTGACGAGTAATTGAGAATCATTATCATCAACTCCGCACCCCCAAACGCGGAGTCACAGCCATGCTCGTCACCACGCCTGCCCGTTCCGAAGCCCACGGCCGCGACAAGGTCGTGCCGTTGCGTCCCGCGCCCGTCGCCGCCCGCCGCATCGAGAGCCAGCGCCTCCTCGACGGTTCGCGCGAACTGGTCATCGAGCACCAGGGCGCCGAATACCACCTGCGCCTCACCCGCAACGACAAGCTGATCCTCACCAAGTAACTCGGTCTCCCCGACGCCAAGCCACGCCGCCCCTCCCCGCGGCCCAGCCAGGCCTCCTCTTCGGTCTTTCGCCCAGGAGACGCCCATGTTCGGCTGGCTCGCATCCTTCGGCGTGCACTCGCGCGCCCGTTCCACCTCCACCGTGCGATGGCTGGCCATCACGCCGCGCACGCTCGTCGAAGGGCTCGGCCAGCTCGGAGGGGTGCTCTATCTCGCCCCGCTCCCGGTCTCCTGCCAAGCAAACCTGCCGACATCCCCGGGCTGCCTGGTCGAATCCACCGACCTCGCGCCGCTGCTGTCCACGCGGTATGTCGGCGTGACCTGTGCGGTGACCTGCGAGGGGCCACGCGAGTGGATCGATTGCATCGGCGCGGATGGCGATACGCTCGCCCGCATCTACCTGCTGCCCGATACCGACTATCTCGCCTGGGATGGCCTCTTCGTGGATGCGCTGCCCATCGATGCGCCGCCGCGTCACCTGCTGGATCGCGAGTGGCTGCGCGGTTGCCGTGCCCGCGTGCTCAGCTTTTCCCGACGCCGCCTCGCCGGCTTCGACATGCTTAGCGCGACCGACGCGTGCATTTCCGTCCTCGGGCGGGGCGTGGCCAGGGATATCGCCGTTTCCGAATCCATCGCCATCGGCGGGTGACCCGGCGGCAAGCCATCCCGCAAAGGCGTCCGGCCACCCGGTCACTGTCCGGGCAATCTGTCCGCGGACAACTCGCCGGTTCCATCATCTATCGCGTAAGTGACCGCCATATATAGGGATCGCGGCGTTGGCACGGGGCTTGCCTTGTTACTCGGCAAGCAAACCGGGGAACCACACCATGATCCGCGACACCTCCGCCCAGGACCGCATCGTCGAAGTCAAAGCCGGCCGTCACCGCAAGCTGATGCTTATCGGCGGCGCGGTGGCGGCGGTGGCCGTTCTCGCTTTCGTGGCGCCGAAGGTATCGACGATGTTCTCGGCCGATTCCTCGGTCAGCGCCTCTCGGCTGTCGTTCGGCACCGTGACCCGCGGCACCTTCGTGCGCGACATCGCCGCCGAGGGCAAGGTGGTCGCCGCCGTCAGTCCCACGCTGTACGCGCCCTACGGCGGCGCGGTGGTGCTGCAGGTGCATGCCGGCGACGTGGTGAAGAAGGGCCAGGTGCTCGCCGTGGTGTCCAGTCCGGAGCTGACCAACAAGCTGGCGCAGGAGAAATCCAACGCCGATGCGATGCAGGTGGAATACCTGCGCGCGCAGGTCGATGCGACGAAGAAGCGCAACGAACTGCAGAAGAATTTCGATAACTCGGTGATCGACCAGACCGCCGCCGAGCGTGACCTGAAGCGCTACCAGACCGCCTTCGACAAGGGCGCCGTGCCGGTGGCCGACGTGGACAAGGCCAAGTCGGCGCTGGACAAGGCGGCGATCACCCAGAAGCATGCCAAGTCCGACCTGGCGATGGACAACGACAGCCTTACCTTCGACGTGAAGGCGAAGAAGCTGGCCCACGATCGCCAGGTGCTGATGGTGCAGGACCTCGAGCGCCAGGTGGACGACCTCAACGTGAAGTCGCCGGTGGACGGCCAGGTCGGTCAGCTCTTCATCGCCGAACGCGCCACCGTGGCGAAAGACGCGCAGCTGCTCAGCGTCATCGACCTCTCGGCGCTGGAAGTGGAGATGAAGGTGCCCGAAAGCTTCGCTCGCGACCTCGCCATCGGCATGCCGGGCGAGATCAGCGGCAACGGCAAGCAGTGGAAGGGCAAGGTGAGCGCGGTGTCGCCGGAAGTGGTCAACGGCGAAGTCGCCGCGCGCCTGCGCTTCGACGGCACCACGCCGCAGCAACTGCGCCAGAGCCAGCGCCTGTCGGTGCGCGTGCTGCTCGATAGCCGCGACAACGTGCTCACGGTGCAGCGAGGCTCCTTCGTCGACGAGAGCGCGGGCCGCTATGCCTACGTCGTCAACGACGGCATGGCCGATCGCCGCGACATCCGCGTCGGTGCCAGCAGCATCGACAAGGTCGAAATCCTCGACGGCCTGAAGGAGGGCGACAAGATCGTCATCTCCGGTGCCGACTCCTTCGGCGACGCCAAGCACGTCGCCATCAGCCGCTGAAACCCATCCATTTTCCAGAGGGACACGCCATGCTCAAGATGAACCATCTCGCCAAGGTCTACCGCACGGAAGTGGTCGAGACCTACGCGCTGCGCGACTTCAACATCGACGTGAAGGAAGGCGAGTTCGTCGCCGTCACCGGCCCGTCCGGTTCGGGCAAGACCACCTTCCTCACCATCGCCGGGTTGCTGGAAACCTTCACGGGCGGCGAATACCACCTCGACGGCGTGGAGGTGAGCAACCTCAACGACAACGCGCGCTCGAAGATCCGCAACGAGAAGATCGGCTTCATCTTCCAGGCCTTCAACCTGATTCCCGACCTCAACGTGTTCGACAACTGCGAAGTGCCGCTGCGCTATCGCGGCATGAAGGCGGCCGAGCGCAAGCAGCGCATCATGGACGCGCTCGAGCGCGTGGGGCTGGCCTCGCGCGCCAAGCACTATCCGGCCGAGCTGTCCGGCGGCCAGCAGCAGCGCGTCGCCATCGCCCGCGCCCTGGCCGGCTCGCCGCGCCTGCTGCTCGCCGACGAACCGACCGGCAACCTCGATACGCAGATGGCCCGCGGCGTGATGGAACTGCTCGAAGAGATCCATCGCGAAGGCGCCACCATCGTCATGGTCACCCACGATCCGGAACTGGCCACGCGCGCCCAGCGCAACGTGCACGTGATCGACGGCCAGGTGGTCGACCTCGCCGAAGAACCGCGCTTCCACGCGCACGCCCATACCGCGCAGCGCGGCTGACGCATCGCATCCGGGGGGAGGCATCCATGTTCAGTTACTACCTACAACTCGGCCTGCGCAGCCTGCGCCGCAATCCCGTGCTCACGGGGCTCATGGTGGTCGCGATCGGCTTCGGGGTGGCGGCGTCGATGACCACCTATTCGGTGTTCCGCGCCACCTCGCGCAATCCGATCCCGCAGAAGTCCGACGTGCTCTACAACGTCCAGGTGGACAACTTCGGCCCGGACAACACCGAGAAGGGCGAGCCGCCGGCGGCCTTGAGCTACCTGGACGCCACGGCGCTGCAACGCGCGCACAAGGCGAAGCGCCAGGCCATCACCTATCCGATCGGCATCTCCATCATTCCGGAGAATCCCTCGCACCTGCCGATGCAGGAGGGCGGTTATGCGACCGGTGCGGACTTCTTCCCGATGTTCGACGTGCCTTTCGTGCAGGGCGGCCCGTGGACGGCGGACGACGACGAAAAGCACGCCAGCGTCGCCGTCATTTCCACCTCGCTCAACAACAAGCTGTTCGACGGCGGGCAGAGCGTCGGCAAGCAGGTGAACGTGGACGGCCGACTGTTCCGCATCGTGGGTGTGATCGAGGACTGGGCGCCGCAGCCGCTGTTCTTCGACGTGCCCAACACCGGCGGTTTCGACGAAGGTGCGGCGCTCTACGTGCCGTTCAATCGCGCCGTGGACCTGAAGATGCCCAACAACGGCAACAACAACTGCCCCAAGGACCCCGGCGAGGGCTGGGACACGTACCTGCATTCGGAATGCATCTGGCTGTCGCTGTGGACCGAGCTTCCCACCGCCGAGGATGCCCGTGCCTACCGCGAATACCTCACCGGCTACGCCGCGGAGCAGCAGCGTTCGGGCCGCTTCAACTGGGCCCCGAACGTGCGCCTTCGCGACGTGATGGACTGGTTGGCGGTGCAAAAGGTGGTGCCGCCCGAGTCCACGGTATCGCTGATCGTGTCGCTGGGGTTCCTGGTGATCTGCCTGGTCAACACCATCGGCCTGTTGCTGGCCAAGTTCATGCGCCGCGCACCGGAAATCGGCGTTCGCCGTGCGCTGGGCGCTTCGCGCAAGGACATCTACGCGCAGTTCCTCATCGAGGCGGGCACCATCGGCGTCGCCGGCGGACTGCTCGGCCTGCTCCTCACCGGCCTGGGCATCCTGGGCGTGGGAATGGTCTTTCCCGAGCGGATCGCCCGCCTGGCGACGATCGACCCGATGCTGGTGCTGATGACCCTGGTGGTCGCCATCGTCGCCTCGGTGGTCGCGGCGTTCTATCCCACGTGGCGCGCCTCGCTGGTGCAGCCGGCCTGGCAGCTGAAGTCGAACTGAGGACGAGAGCCATGCAAATCAGACCCATCCTCGCCGCGCTGCGCCGACACAAGGCCGGCACCATCCTCATCGCCCTGCAGATCGCGTTGACACTGGCCATCGTCTGCAACGCGCTGTTCATCGTGCACGACCGCATCGACCGGGTGAACCGGCTCACCGGCATGGACGAGAGGAACGTCGTCACGGTGCAGAACCGCTATGTCGGCTCGACCACCCAGTTCGTTCCGCAGATAAAGACCGACGTTCAGGCGATCCGCTCGATGCCCGGCGTGGAGTCGGCCTATGCGACCAACGCGTTTCCCTTGCGCCGGGGCGGCTGGTCCACGAGCATCCAGCGGACGGCCGAAGACCGCAAGGGCGAAGGCGTGTCGTCCGCCTTGTACTTCGGCGACGAGCAGACGCTGAAGACCCTGGGCGTGCGGCTCATCGCCGGGCGCAACTTCACGCCCGCCGAGGTGCATTCGTTCGAGCGCGAAGAAGCGCCCGCGCCCGCCCAGGTGATCGTGACCAAGGCGGTGGCGGACAAGCTGTTCCCGGACGGCAACGCCCTGGGGAAGGTCGTCTACTACTACAAGGGCAAGCCGTCGACGATCATCGGCATCGTCGACAAGCTGACCGTGCCCTGGATCGATGCCGACTTCATGGACAACGTGACCATCATGCCGCTGACGTTCAACAGCACCTACCAGTTCTTCGTGGTGCGCACCAAGCCCGGCCAGCAGGACGCGGTGTTCAAGTCGATCGCCAACACGCTCTACGGGACCAGCCGCATGCGCGTGTTGCCCGACAAGACCGGCGTGCGCACCTTCGAGATGGTGCGCAGCAAGGCCTACGAGGCCGATCGCGGCATGGCCATCCTGATGACCATCGTCAGCGGCGTGCTGCTCCTCATCACGGCGGCGGGCATCGTCGGCCTGTCGAGCTTCTGGGTGGGCCAGCGCCGCAAGCAGATCGGCGTACGGCGCGCGCTGGGAGCGAAGCGCAGCGACATCCTGAGCTACTTCCTCACCGAGAACTTCCTGATCGCCCTGGGCGGCGTGGTGCTCGGCGTGATCCTCGCGGTGGGCATGAGCCAGTGGATGTTCACCCACTTCGAGATGAAGCGCCTGTCGCTCACCTACGTCGCCGCCGGCGTCGCGATCCTGCTCGCGCTGGGCCAGCTCGCGGTGCTCGCCCCGGCCATGAAGGCCTCGCGCGTGTCTCCCGTGGAAGCCACGCGCAGCGTCTGATCCGAAGGAGCGTGACGGGATGTTCGCGTATTACCTGGACATGGCCCTGCTGAGCCTGAGGCGAAGCAAGGGCCTGACCACCCTGATGATCACCGCGGTAGCCCTGGGCATCGGCGCGTGCATGACCACCCTGACCGTCGTGCACGTGCTCTCCGGCGACCCGCTGCCGGGACGTAGCGATCGAGTCTTCCGCGCCACGGTCGACCCGGAGGAAATCGCCGGCTACGTGCCGGGCAGCGATCCGCTCGACCAGGTGTCATGGATCGACGGCATGAACCTGCTGCATGCCCGCCAGGCCGATCGGCAGGCCCTGATGAGCGGGGGCAACGTGGCGGTGCAGCCGCCGGACGCATCGGGGGCGGAGTTCTATACGCCCGCGCGCTACACCACCGCCGATCTGTTCGGGATGTTCGGGCTGCACTTCGTCTACGGCGGCCCATGGAGCCAAGCCGATGACGACGGACGCGCGCGCCTGGTGGTGATCACCCGCAGCCTCAACCAGAAACTGTTCGGCGGCGTGGACAGCACCGGTCGCGCCTTGCAGGTGGCCGGTGCCGACCTGCGCGTGCAGGGGGTCGTGGACGACTGGGCGCCCAAGCCCCACTTCCACGATCTCGATGCCGGTTCGTTCGGCGACGCCGAGCAGGTCTTCATGCCGTTGACCACGTCGCGCGACCTGCAGGCGGCCCACTCGGGGTCGACGTCTTGCTGGGACAGCTCGAACTCGAACGATGCCGATCTCGAACGGTCATCGTGCGCTTGGTTGCAATACTGGGTGGAACTGGATTCGCCGGCGAAGCGCGACGCGTACCGCGAATTCCTCGTGGCCTATTCACGCCAGCAACACGACGCCGGCCGTTTCCAGAGGCCGCCCAACGTGCGCCTCCTCGACGTGCCCCAGTGGCTCGATTACAAGGCCGTGGTGCCTGGCGACGTGAAGCTGCAGGCGTGGCTTGCGAGCGCCTTCCTGGTGGTGTGCCTGGTCAATACCGTGGGCCTGATGCTGGCCAGGTTCCTGCGGCGCTCGAACGAGGTGAGCGTGAGGCGCGCCCTCGGCGCGTCGCGCGGCGCGATCATGGCGCAACTGCTGGTCGAGGCCGCCATCGTCGGGCTGGCCGGCGGCATCGGCGGGCTTCTGCTTGCGCTGGGTGGCTTGTGGCTGGTGCGCATGCAGCCCGACCGCTACGCCGCGCTGGCGCACATGGACCTGACGATGCTGGGACTGACGTTCGTGCTCGCCGTCGCCAGCACCGTCCTCGCGGGGTGGTTGCCGGCGTGGCGAGCCTGCCGCATCGCGCCGGCGCTGCAATTGAAGAGCTCCTGACGACATGGACATCCGTCCCATTCTCTCGGCGCTCCGACGTCACCGCGTCACGTCGGCGCTGCTCGTGCTCGAGATCGCGCTTACCTTCGCAATCGTCTGCAACGCCGTTTTCCTGATCGGATTGCGCCTCGATCGCCTGCATGCGACGAGTGGTGCGGCGGAGAACGAACTGGTCTCGTTGGCGACAGCCGGCATCGGCGCCAGCGGCGACGTGCGCGCTCGTTCGCTGGCCGACCTGGCGGCCTTGCGCGCGCTTCCCGGCGTGCGTGCGGCGGCGATGGTCAACCAGCTGCCCTTCGACGGCGGCGGCAGGTTCATCTCGTTCGACCTCAGGGAAGGGCAGAAGGAGCCGTCCGCCGTCGTATCGCTCTACATGGGCGAAGGGCTCATCCATGCGCTGGGGCTGGAACTGGTCGAGGGGCGCGACTTCCTTCCCGGCGAATACCACTGGGACAGCGATGAGGTCGCCGGCGTACCCGGCTCGGAGCCCACCAGCGTCATCCTCACCGAAGGTCTCGCGCGGCGCCTGTTTCCTGGAGAAGATCCGCTGGGTAAGACGCTCCGCACATCCGGCACGGTGCGCGTGGTGGGCGTGGTACGGCGGCTGATCACATCGCAGCGCTGGTCCACCAGCCGGCTCGACGATTCGGCGATCACTCCCACGCGGGTCAGTCCCGGATCGAACTTCGGGTCCGTGTTCGTGCTTCGGACCGACCCCGCCCGGCGCGACGCGGTGATGAAGGCAGCGGAGACCACGTTGCGCGAACTCGATCCGCATCGCATCGTCACGCGCAAGACCACGTTGGAAGATCAACGGGCGAAATTCTTCGCCGCCGATCTGGCTACCACGGCGTGGCTCGTCGCCACCTGCGTGGCCTTGCTGGTGATCACCGCCCTGGGCATCGTGGGCCTGGCGAGTTTCTGGGTGGCGCAGCGCCGTCGCCACATCGGCGTGCGCCGCGCGCTGGGTGCGCGGCGCGTCGACATCCTGCGTTATTTCCAGACCGAGAACTTCCTGCTCGCCACCTTCGGCATCGCGCTGGGCGTCGTGCTGGCCTATGGCATCAGCCTGTTCCTGATGTGGCATGACGAACTGCCGCGCCTGCCCGTGGGATACATCGCGGCAGGCGCGGTGACGCTATGGGTGCTGGGCCAACTGGCCGTGCTGTCGCCCGCGTTGCGCGCGGCGTCGGTGCCGCCGGTCGTGGCCACGCGCGGCTGATCCGATCGAAAGAATCCATCGATGTTCGCCTATTACCTCGAACTGGCCGTGCGCAGCCTGAAGCGCAGCAGGGCGCTGACCGCGCTGATGATCGCGGCGGTCGCCTTGGGGATAGGCACCAGCATGGTCACGTTGACGGTGCTGCACGTCGTATCCGGCGATCCGTTGCCGGAACGCAGCGGTTCGATCTACCTGCCGCGCATCGATCCGCGTGACGATTCGACGGCGTCCGCGTCCACCGCGATGCCTGTGCAGGTCACGTGGCTCGATGGCAACAACCTCCTTCGCGCCGGACGCGCGCGACAGCAGGCGCTCATGCTGGGCGGGCAGGTGGCCATCGAGCCGGATGCCGGGAACATCGAGCCCTTCATCGCGACCGCGCGCTACACCAGCATGGGGTTCTTCGACCTCTTCGACGTGCCTTTCCTTCGCGGCGCCGGCTGGAGCGCCGCCGACGACGAAGCCAGGGCGCGCGTCGCGGTGATCAGCAGCGCGCTCGAAGAGCGGCTCTTCCATGGCGACAACGCCGTCGGCCGCACGGTGCGCGTCGGCGGCGTGCCGCTCCGGGTGATCGGCGTGCTGGCGCCCTGGCGACCCGTGCCGCATTTCTACGACCTCTACATGGGGCACTTCGCGGGTGGCGAAGACGTCTACCTGCCGCTGAGCACGGCCCGCGCCGCACTGCTTCCGCGCGGCGGCGGCATCGAATGCTGGGGCAAGGGCAGCACCACCGAGAACCTGATGGAAACCGCCGAATGCACCTGGCTGCAGTTCTGGGTGCGCCTGGACTCGGCGTCCGACGTGGCGGCCTACGGGAGGTTTCTCGACGGATATGTCCATGAGCAATTCAGCGCGGGTCGCTTTCGTCGGAACCGGCCCGCCGAACTCACCGGTCTGATGGCTTATCTGGACGAGCGGCACGTGGTACCGGGCGACCTGCACCTGCAGGTCTGGCTGGCCTTCGGCTTCCTCCTGGTGTGCCTGGCGAATACGGTGGGCCTGATGCTCGCGAAGTTCATGCGTCGCGGAATGGAAATCGGCGTGCGTCGTGCACTGGGCGCGTCGCGTGGCAGCGTGTTCGCGCAGATGCTGACCGAGGCGGGCATCATCGGCCTGGCGGGTGGCCTGCTGGGCCTCGTGCTTGCCCTGGCCGGGCTGGCCCTGGTACGCACGCGGCCCGATCACTACGCGCAGCTCGCGCGGCTGGACCTGTCGATGCTCGCGACCACCTTCGTCCTTTCGATCACGGCCACGTTGTTGGCCGGGCTGTTTCCCGCGTGGCGCGCCAGCCGTCTGCCGCCGGGCCTGCAATTGAAGAGCCAGTGACCATGCGCATGGACATCGCCCCGATACTCGCCTCGCTCGGCAGGCACAAGGCCACGGCTGCGTTGCTCGTGATCCAGATCGCGCTGACCTGCGCGATCGTCTGCAACGCGCTGTTCGTGGTGGCCGACCGGCTGGACTGGATGCGCACGCCCAGCGGCATCGACGAAGACCGCATCGCGATGCTCACCGTCACCGACATCGAGCACCACGACGGGGTGCAGGCGCGCAATCTTGCCGACCTCGCCGCGCTGCGCGAGCTTCCCGACGTGGAAGCGGCGACCACGACCAATTCCGTACCGTTCGGGCCGCTCTCGTGGCAGACGTCCGTGCGAATGTCGGCGGACCAGAAAGAGCCCGTGGCATCCATCGCCCAATACATGGGCGAGGGCGTCCCCGAACTCCTCGGCGCGACCCTGGCCGAGGGTCGGTTCTTCCGCGAGGACGAATACCGTTGGGCGGACGACCTGGACGCCCGGCGCACCGAGATGATCCCCGTCCTGCTGGTGACCGAGGCGTTGGCTCGCCGCTTGTTTCCGGGGCGTTCCGCCTTGGGCCAGTCGTTGTACCTCGGCGGACAGGCGTGCCGCATCGTGGGTGTGCTGAAGGGGTTGGCCCGGGCCGGCGATCCCGATCGGCACAACGTGCAGGAGGCGATCGTGTCGCCCATACGCATGTTGCCGATCTACGGCGCGAGCTACGCGATCCGTGCCCGTCCCGGCCGCGCCGCCGCCGCGCTGCGCGAAGCGAGCGAAACGCTCAGGAACCTCCAGCCGCGTCGCGTCATCACCGACAAGAAAACCTATGCCGAGGTGCGCGCGGCGTATTTCTCGTCCGATCGTGCCTTGGCGGGCCTGTTGATCGGCGTCTGCGTGACCATGCTGGCGGTGACGGCCCTGGGTATCGTGGGCCTGGCCAGTTTCTGGGTGGGGCAGCGCCGGCGGCAGATCGGTGTGCGTCGCGCGCTGGGCGCCACGCGCCGCGACGTGCTGCATTACTTCCAGGTCGAGAACTTCCTGCTCGCGGGCATGGGCATCGCCCTGGGCATGGTGCTCGCCTACGGCATCAACCTGCTGCTGATGTACCAGTACGAACTGCCGCGCCTGCCGTCGTATTACCTGCCGGTGGGAGCGCTGAGCCTGTGGCTGCTCGGCCAGGTCGCCGTGCTGGCGCCCGCGCTGCGCGCGGCGGCGGTCCCACCCGTCGAGGCGACTCGCGGATAGAATCCCAGTGGGGGCCGAAAACGCCCATGCAACCTTTTGGCCGTGGCGTGCATCCATGGCTCCATGCGAAGGGACAAGATGCAAACCGTACTGATCATCGACGACAACCCCGCGGTGGGTGAAGCCCTGTCGCTGGCGCTCAGCCTGCGCGACATCCGGCCGCTCGTGGCACTGACGCCCGAGGACGGCCTGGCGATGCTGCTGCGCGAACGGGTCGACGTGGTGATCCAGGACATGAACTTCACCGCCGATACCACCTCGGGCGAAGAAGGCGTCGCCTTGTTCCGTGCGATCCGCGCCCGCCACGCGGACCTGCCTGTGATCCTGCTCACGGCCTGGACCCATCTGGAAACCGCCGTGGAACTGGTCAAGGCCGGCGCGGCCGACTACCTTGGCAAGCCCTGGGACGACGCCAAGCTGCTGGCCACCGTGGAGAACCTGCTGGAGCTGTCCGAATCCACGCGCGAAGTCACCCGGGCCCGCGTGGAGCGCCAGCGCCGCCGCGCGGCCCTGGAGAGCAAGTACGACCTCGACGGCCTGGTGTTCACCTCCGAGGCCATGAGCCGAACGGTGGAACTGGCCGGGCAGGTCGCCAAGGCCGACGTGCCCGTGCTCATCACCGGGCCCAACGGGGCGGGCAAGGAACGCATCGCGTCGATCGTGCACGCCAATTCGTCGGTGCGGCGTGGCCCGTTCGTCGCGGTCAATTGCGGCGCGCTGCCGGGCGAGCTGATCGAGGCGGAACTGTTCGGTGCGGACGCCGGTGCCTACACGGGCGCCAACAAGGCGCGCGAGGGGCGTTTCGAGCTTGCCGACGGCGGCACGCTCTTCCTCGACGAAATCGGCAACCTGCCGCTGCCAGGCCAGATGAAGCTGCTGCGCGTGCTGGAAACCGGGCAATTCGAACGGCTGGGATCGGGCCGCACGCGCAGCGTGAAAGTCCGCGTGGTGAGCGCGACCAATGCCGACCTCAAGGCGATGATCGCGGCCGGCACGTTCCGTGAAGACCTCTACTACCGCCTCAACGTCATCGAGGTGAACCTGCCGCCGCTGTCCGAGCGCGTCGACGACATCCTGCCGCTGGCCGAGTTCTTCCTCGACGGCAAGGCGCGCCTGACCGAAGAGGCGCGCGACGCGCTCCAGGCGCACAACTGGCCTGGCAACGTGCGCGAACTGAAGAACGCGATGGCGCGCGCGGCGCTTCTCGCCGGCGACGGCCGCATCGAGGTAGCCCATCTCAACCTTCCGGTGGCGATGCCCGCCGCCACGCGCAATCTCGACGAACCCAGCCGCGAATCGGTCGAGGCGGCGCTGGCCTCGGCGGGCGGCGTGGTGAGCCGGGCGGCCAGCCAGCTCGGCCTGTCGCGACAGGCCTTGTATCGCCGCATGGAGCGCTACGGGCTGGCGGTCTGACAGGGCCGCGCGGATGAAGCGATTCTCCCTGGAAGGCCGCATGACGCTGGTGGTCGCCGGTTCGGCGATCGTCGGCGCGCTGGTGTTCGCCGGCATCACCGTCTGGCCGTTTCCGCAAGCGGTGGCCTGGCTGCGCGCCGGGCCCACGGTGAAGGGAAGGGCGCCGACGCCGGTGGCGCTGGAACACTTCGACACGGGCACGGCGATCATCATCTGCCTGCTGGTGCTGCTGCCGCTGGCGGCGTGGATGGCCCACGTGCTCGTCGAGCCCGTGCGCCGCATCCTGCGCGCGCTGGAAAGCGCGGTGGCGAGCTATCGCGACGGCGACTACAGCATGTCGATCGGTACCGAGCGGGAGGACGAACTGGGCGACCTGATCCGCATGCACAACCAGCTCGGCACGATCCTGCGCGAACAGCGGCAGAACCTGGCCCAGCGCGAGCTGCTGCTCGACACGGTGGTACAGAACACGCCGGTGGCGCTGATCCTCACCGACCCCGTGGGCAAGGTGACCTACGCGAACATCGCCGCGCGGCACCTGTTCAACGAGGGGCGCACGCTCGCGGGCCTCGATTTCGACGATGTGGTGGCGAGCATGCCCGAGACGCTGCGTGCCGCGGCGGCGGCGGAGGAGGATGCCCTGTTCACGGTGGAGCTGGAGGGCAGCGAGGAAACCTTCCACCTGTCCCAGCGCGGGTTCCGCCTGCAGGGACGGCCCCATCGTCTGCGGCTTTACCGGCGGATGACCCGCGAGCTATCGCGCCAGGAGGTGCATACCTGGAAGCGCGTGATCCGCGTGATCAGCCACGAACTCAACAATTCGCTGGCGCCGATCTCGTCCCTGTCGCATTCGGGTGCCGAACTGGCCCGCCGCGGCGATCTCGAACGCCTGCCCGGCGTGTTCGCCTCCATCGGCGACCGTGCCAGGCACCTGCACGGTTTCATTTCCGGCTACGCCAGCTTCGCCAAGCTGCCCACGCCGCAGAGCCGCCTCGTGCCGTGGAAGCCGTTCCTCGACGGCCTTGCCCTGCACGCGACGTTCCGGCTCGACGGGGCGCTGCCCGACCAACCCGGATGGTTCGACCCGACCCAGGTCGAGCAGGTGCTGATCAACCTCATCAAGAACGCCCACGAAGCCGGCGGGGAAGCTTCCGAGGTGACTCTGGCCGTGCGCATGCCGGGACGCGAGACGCTCATCCTCGTGGAAGACCGGGGGCCGGGCATGAGCGACACGGTGCTGGCCCAGGCGCTGTTGCCGTTCTATTCCACCAAGCGGTCGGGCACGGGCCTGGGCCTGGCGCTGGCCCGAGAAATTTCCGAAGCCCACGGTGGCCGCATCTCCCTGTCCAATCGCGAGGGTGGCGGTCTGCGCGTGTCGATGCTGCTGCCTTCCGGGCCGCCCTGACGCGGTTCGCCCTATACTCCCCGCACATCCAACGGGAGAGGGAGCAAGGGCTCATGGGAAGCATCGTCGCGCTCGTGATCGTGGTGGTCGCGGTCGTCGTCATCTCCAAGCTGATCCGCATCGTGCCGCAGGGCTACGAATGGACGGTGGAGATGTTCGGCAAGTACACCGGCACGCTCACGCCGGGCCTGCATTTTCTCATCCCGTTCGTCTATGCCATCGGTCGCAAGATGAACATGATGGAGCAAGTGCTCGACGTCCCCTCGCAGGACGTCATCACCAAGGACAACGCCGTGGTCAAGGTCGACGGCGTGGTGTTCTACCAGGTGCTCGACGCCGCCAAGGCGGCCTACGAGGTGGCCAACCTCGAGATGGCCGCGCTGGCCCTCATCATGACCAACATCCGCACCGTGCTCGGTTCGATGGATCTCGACGAAAGCCTCAGCCAGCGCGACGCCATCAACGCGAAGCTGCTCGGCGTGGTCGACGAGGCCACCCATCCCTGGGGCGTCAAGGTCACCCGCATCGAGATCAAGGACATCTCGCCGCCGCGCGACCTCGTCGACGCGATGGCGCGGCAGATGAAGGCCGAGCGCGAGAAGCGCGCCAACATCCTCGACGCCGAAGGTTTCCGCCAGGCCGCGATCCTCAAGGCCGACGGCGAGAAGCAATCGGCCATCCTCGAGGCCGAGGGCAAGAAGGAGGCGGCCTTCCGCGAGGCCGAGGCGCGCGAGCGCCTTGCCGAGGCCGAAGCGAAGGCCACCACCATGGTCTCGCAGGCCATCGCGGGCGGTGACGTCAACGCGCTCAACTATTTCGTCGCGACCAAATACGTCGAGGCACTGGTCGAGATGGCCAAGTCGCCCAACCAGAAGACGTTGCTGCTGCCGATGGAGGCCACGGGCATCCTCGGCTCGCTGGCCGGCATCGCCGAACTGGCGAAGGATTCGCTCGCCACCCAGCAGAAGACCCACGACCAACCGGCCCGCACGCCGCCGCTGCCGCGCTGACGCCATGGAATCCCTCGCATTGCACTATCTCTGGTGGATCGTCGCGCTGGTGCTGATCGGCGGCGAGGTGATCCTGCCCGGCTACTTCATGCTGTGGATCGGCATCGCCGCTGCGGCCATGGGCATCGTGGCGTTCGCCGTGCCGGACATGAGCGCGCTGGCGCAAGCCATCGTCTTCGCCGTGTTCGCCTTCGCCTCGTGCTTCGCCTACTGGAAACTCGTGCGGCCGCGTATCGACCGCACGCCGCCGGGTAACCCCAATCTCAACCGCCGAGGCGAGCAACTGATCGGCGGGCGTTACGCGCTTTGCGAGCCCATCGTGCAGGGGCGCGGCAAGGCGCGGGTGGGCGACGGCGTGTGGTTGGTCAGCGGGCCGGATCTTCCGCTGGGCGCCACGGTCGAGGTCATCGGCATCGACGGCACCACCTTGCGCGTGAAGGCGGTGGACGTTGGCTGAGGCGTTGCCGCTCAGCGTGCCGGTGAGTTTCGCCACCACGGCGATCAACACCCGCATCGCCTTCCTCACCGAACTGGCCCGGCGCCTGCATCAGTACGGCACCACGGCGCCCCGGCTGGAAACGGCCATCGGCCGGTCGGCCCAGCGGCTGGGTCTCTCGGCCGACGTGTGGTCGAGCCCCACGGCCATCATCGTGTCGTTCGCCGACCTGGGACAGGGTGAAGACGGCGTGGCCCAGGTCACGCAGGTGATGCGACTGCCGCCTGGCGACGTCAACCTGGGGCGCCTTTGCGAGGCCGACCGCATCGCCGACGAAGTGATCGACGGCCGGATGGAGTTGCGCGAAGGCTTCCACCTGTTGCGCAAGCTCGCCGCGGCGGACACCTTCCGCGACAACGTGGGACTGGTCGCCAGCTACGGCCTGTGCGCCGCGGCCGTGGTGGCCCTGCTGTTGCACAGCGCGTGGGCCGACCTGGTCACGGCCGGCTTGATCGGCACGATCATCGGCCTGATCACCGTGGCCTCGGGAAGCCGGCCGCGCCTGGCGGCGGCGAGCGAGGCGATCAGCGCGCTGGTGGCCACCACCATCGCCATCGTCGTCAGCGCCTACGTGGTGCCGCTGGCGGTGAAGTCGGTGATCCTGGGCAGCCTCATCGTGCTCATGCCCGGCATGGCGCTGACCACGGCCGTGCGCGAGATTTCCAGCCAGCACCTGGTGTCCGGCGTGGCGCGCATGGCCGGGGCTATCGCCACGCTGCTCAAGCTCGCCTTCGGCGCGGTCGCCGCCAACCAGCTGTGCGAGGCGTTCGGCATCTATCCGCGCGACTATGCGCTGCCGCCGCTACCGGCATGGGCCGACGTGCCTTCGCTGCTGATCGGCGCGTTCTCGTTCGCGATCCTGTTTCGCGCCGCGCGCCGCGACTGGCTGGTGGTGATGGGCGCGGTGATCCTCGGCTACCTCGCCACCACCTGGGGCGGGCGCATCTCGGCATCGCTGCCCGCCGCGCCGGTCGGCGTGTTCGTGGGAGGCCTGTTGCTGGGTGCGCTCAGCAACGTCTACGCACGCTATGCGAAACAGCCCGGGGCGGTGGTGCGCGAACCCGGCATCATCCTCCTGGTACCGGGCTCGGTGAGCTTCCGCAGCGTGTCGTACCTGCTCGACCGGGATACGTCGCTGGGCATGGATACCGGTCTCCTCGTGGTCACGCTGCTGGTATCGCTGGTGGCAGGCCTGCTTTTCGGCGACCTGCTGGTGGCACCCAGACGTTCCCTCTGACGGCCGCAAGGGCGTATTCGGCAACTCGCGCACGCTTGGTTTTTGGATCGAGGCGATGGTGCTTCGCACCAATGTCGGGCGCATCACATGACGGGCGCAAGCCTATTGGCAGGCGCGCGGGACGGTGACATGTTGGATCGATCCAAGGGATCGTCCCTTGGCCTTGCCACCCCAGTAGGGATGACCCGCCATGAACACCTCCAAGTACGGAAACCGTTCGCTCATCCTCGCCACGGCCCTGGCCGTCGCCGCCGCGAGCGCCCCTGTCTTCGCCGATTCCGCCATCTATGGCGGTGGTCCGTTCTACAGCGGCGGCACGCCGGTGATGAACGACCTGCGTTCGTCCGGATTCACCACCGTGATGCTGTGGAGCATCCACGTGGACGCCAACGGCGACCTCAATCTCAACGACCAGAAACTGATCTCCAACGGCGCCTTCATCGGGACCAACACCACGTGGTCGTCGCAGTTGCAGACGCTCAAGCAGTCGCCTACCTCGATCAACCGCATCGAGGTCTCGATCGGTTCGGGTGGCGTTCCCGACTTCGAGCACATTCGCGATCTGGTGAACAGCACGGCATCGGGCGGCGGCACGGGTACGAGCAGCATCCTCTATCGAAATTTCCAGGTGCTCAAGCAGTTGACCGGCGCGGACGCGGCCAACTTCGACGACGAGAGCGCCTACGACCTTTCCTCGGCCACCAAGTTCGGCCAGATGCTGGCGGGACAGGGCTACAAGATCACCTTCGTGCCGTATACGAACCAGGGCTTCTGGTCGTCGCTGAAGAGCAACCTCGGTTCGAGCGTCGACCGTATCTACCTGCAGGTGTACGACGGCGGCGCGGGCAACGATCCCAAGCAGTGGTCCACGGCGATGGGCATGACGGTGCGCCCGGGCTTGTGGTCGCTGCATGGCACGGGTTGCACCTCGGGCGATAGCCCGACCTCGGTGAAGACGAAGATGACCGCGTGGAAGAAGAGCACGGGTATCCCGGGCGGCTTCATGTGGCTGTACGACGATATCCAGAAGTGTTCGGCATCGGGCCGCAACACGGCCAACTATGCGTCCGCCATCAATACGGCGGTAGCCACCGTGGCGGCCCATGCGGATTTCGGCGCGAGCAGCACGGGCCTCACCAGCACGTTCTCGGGGCAGTCCACGGCGGGCGACGCACGCATCGTGGCGCAACGCTGGACGTTCGGCGACGGCGCGCAAGCCACGGGGGCGGAGGCTTCGCATACCTATGCCCAGCCGGGTACGTATCCGGTGACGTTGACGGTGGTCGACGACGAAGGGCACGCGGAGTCGAAGACGCGCAGCATCACCGTGTCGCGATAACCGGACGTCTCGCCGTAGGCACCGGCGCAGGCCGGTGCCTACGTCAGGACATTCGATTTTTCCCTGGACATAAAAAAAGCCCCGGCATGGCCGGGGCTTTTCCTGAAAAAAGGATCAGATAAGCAGGTCTTTTTCCTTCTTGCCCGCCTTTAGCGCATCGTTGAACCAGCGCGGGCGCTTGCCGCGACCCGACCAGGTGTTTTCCGGATTGGACGGATCCCGGTACTTGGCCGCCACGACGGCACCGGTACGCTTGGACTTGGCGCCGCCACGCGACGGGAATACCTCATCGATGCTGACGCCTTCGGCTTTCAGGATGGCCTGGATTTTCTCGCGAACCTTGCCGATGCGCTCCTTGGAGAGCTCCCCCTGACGCGCCTGCGCCTTGGCGATCAGGTCGGTCAGCTGGTTGTGGTTGAGGTTCTTGATATCGACTGCCATTAACGGATTCTCCCGGGGATATTTCGTAAATAAATGGCTCCCGTCATTCGGCGCGAATGAAATAAAGGGAACCACGCAGGAGTTTTTAACCAATCGGAACGAAAAAAGCAAAATGCCCGGTGTCGCCACCGGGCATTCGACGACTATATATCAGCCATAACCAGCCATTACCTACATAGATAATCGGCGGATTGGCGTCGGGAGGCTTATCCAAGCAAGGCGAACAATTCGTCGCGGGTCACGTTGCGGGCTTCGCTGTCCGTGCGGGCGCGGTACTCGAACGTGCCCGCCTCGAGGCCGCGTCCGCTCACCACCACGCGATGCGGGATGCCGATCAGTTCCATGTCCGCGAACATCGGGCCGGGGCGCAGGCCGCGATCGTCGAGCACGGTGTCGATGCCGCGCGAGGCGAGTTCCGCATAGAGCGATTCGGCGGCTTCGGCTACGGCCGGATCGTTCTTGGGATTGATGACGCACACCGCCACGCGCCACGGGGCCATGGCGTCGGTCCAGATCATGCCGGCGTCGTCGTGGCGCTGCTCGATGGCAGCGGCCACGATACGGCTCACGCCGATGCCGTAGCAGCCCATGTACATGGTGCGCATCTTGCCCTGTTCGTCGAGCACGCCCGCGCCCATGGCCTCGGCGTATTTCTGGCCGAGCTGGAAGATGTGGCCTACCTCGATGCCGCGTGCGAAACGGATGTGGCCCTTGCCGTCGGGGGAGGGATCGCCCTCGACCACCTTGCGGATGTCGGCGACGCGCGTGATGCGCGCGTCGCGCTCCCAGTTGGCACCGGTGAAGTGCGTGCCGTCCTGGTTGCCGCCGCAGACGAAGTCGGCGAGCACCGCCGCGCTGCGATCGACGATGACGGGAATGGTGTCCGGCAGGCCCACCGGGCCGATGAAGCCGGGCCGGGTGCCGGTGGCGGCGAGGATCTCTTCCTCGCTGGCGAGTTCGGATTCGTCCGGCAGTTCGTCCAGGTGCGACGCTTTCACCTCGTTGACCTCGTGGTCGCCGCGCACGCACAGCGCCACCAGGCCGTCGCGGCCGCGCACAAGGATGGTCTTGACCGTCTGCGCGGCCGGTACGCCGAGCAGGGCGGTGACTTCGTCGATGCTGCGCTGGGTGGGCGTGTCGACGCGGGCGAGGGCGGCCGAGGGCGCGGGACGCTCGCCGGTGGGCGCGAGCGCCTCGGCCTTTTCGATATTGGCCGCATAGGCCGATGCGTCGGAATAGGCGATGGCGTCCTCACCCGAATCGGCGATCACCTGGAATTCGTGGCTGGCGCTGCCGCCGATCGCGCCGGTGTCGGCGTCCACCGCGCGGAACTCCAGGCCCAGGCGGGTGAAGATGCGCGAATAGGCGTCGTACATCACCCGGTAGGTTTCGCCGAGCGATTCGGGGGTGAGGTGGAAGGAGTAGGCGTCCTTCATGAGGAACTCGCGCGCGCGCATCACGCCGAAGCGCGGGCGGATCTCGTCGCGGAACTTGGTCTGGATCTGGAAGAAGTTCAGCGGCAGCTGCTTGTAGCTCTTCAGTTCGTTGCGCGCGAAGTCGGTGATGACCTCCTCGTGCGTGGGGCCGTAGCAGAACTCCTGCTCCTTGCGGTCCTTGATCTTCAGGAGCTGGCCGCCGAACTTCTCCCAGCGGCCGGTTTCTTCCCACAGCTCGCGCGGCTGCACCGACGGCATCAGCACCTCGATCGCCCCCGCGCGGTTCATTTCCTCGCGCACGGCCGCCTCCACCTTTCGCAGCACGCGCAGGCCCAACGGCGTCCAGGTGTAAAGGCCCGAGGCGAGCTTGCGGATCATGCCCGCGCGCAGCATCAGCTGATGGCTGGCGATTTCCGCGTCGGCGGGAACTTCCTTGACGGTGGCGAGGTGGAACTGGCTGAGGCGCATCGGGCGATCGTCCGCGGGGTGGAACTCGCGATTATAGGGCGCCCCGGCGTCGATCAGGGGTTACGCGGGGCAGTAAAGGGTCTGCTGCGCCTGGGCCTTCTTCAGTTCGGCGGCACGGGTCGCGTCGTCCACCGGTTTGGTGCCGCCCTTGCCGTCGTCCATCGTGATGGTCTTTTCGTTGGCGAGTATGGTGAGGTTCTTGCGTACCTGGTCGCAGAGTGCGGCACGGTTGGCCGGCGTATCGGCCCGGGTATCGGGAGCGGGACGGGGCACGGGTGCCGTGGTGGCGGCGGCCGTCGGGGAGGCGCCTGCGGTGGGTATCTTCAGCTTTTCCACCTTGGAGGCACCCGCCGGCGGCGGCGCGTCGGAATAGTGGGTCACGCCCTGGGGATCCTTCCACTTGTAAGCTTGGGCCATCGCCAGCGGACAGGCAACGATCAGGACGGCGAGGACGAGGCAGCGGCGCATGTCGATAATCCGAGGGTAGGTGGCGCACACAAGTAGCACCGGCTCGAAGGGGGCGCAAGCGACTCAGGTCGCGCTTTTCCCCGTCGTCCGACTGACGCTTCACGGCACGTGGGATACACTGGCCCCCCATTCCAAGCCGACGGCCCATGAGCGAACCGATCCAAGCCCGGGGCCCGCGCCATCGCGGGATCTACCTGCTACCGAACCTGTTCACCACCGGCGCGATGTTTTCCGGTTTCTACGCCATCGTCTCGGCGATCGGCGGCCATTACGCCACGGCGGCGCTGGCGGTGTTCGTGGCGGGCATCCTCGATGGCATGGACGGCCGCGTGGCGCGCCTGACGAACACCCAGAGCGAATTCGGCGTGCAGTACGACTCGCTGTCCGACCTGGTCAGCTTCGGCCTGGCACCGGCGCTGGTGATGTACACCTGGTCGCTGTCGTCGCTGGCCGAATACGGTCGCGTCTGGGGCAAGATCGGCTGGGCCGCCGCCTTCATCTATGCCGTCTGCGCGGCATTGCGGCTGGCCCGTTTCAATACCCAGGTCGGCGTGGCCGACAAGCGTTATTTCCAGGGCCTGGCCAGCCCGGCGGCCGCCGGGCTGTGCATGTCGTTCGTCTGGACGATGGAGAAATTCGAGGTGTCCGGTCCGTCGGTGGCCTTCTTCACGATGCCCATGGCGGTGATCGCGGGCCTGCTGATGGTCAGCAACGTGCGCTATTTCAGCTTCAAGGCGTGGCCCAAGGGCGACCGCGTGCCCTTCATCTGGCTCATTGCCGCCGTGCTCATCGTGGTGCTGCTGGTGATCGACACCGCGCGCGTACTGTTCGCCGTGGCGGTGATCTACACCGTTTCCGGTCCGGTCATGACGCTATGGGGCCGGGCCGCGCATCGCCGTCGCGCACGCCGCCACGTGCCGCGCCCGACGGAATGACGGCATGACCCAGGCCCTGCCACGTCGCGACCGGCTGCTTCGCGCCATGGGCGTCACGCCCTGGCGCCTGCGCACGGGCGGTACCGTCGCCGCGGAGCCCGCGAACGACGCTCCCGCCGCCGACGGCCGCGTGCCCTGCGTGGTGATCCTGCCGGCCGGATGCGGCGAGCGCGAACTCGACCTCGTGGGCCGCGCGTTGCGGGCCTTCGGGCCGGTGACGGGCCGGGCCGCGAGGCTCGAGGTGAGCGAGCGCGGCCTCGGCCAGGTGCCGGTGGCCGCGGCCTACCTCGTTTTCGGCGAAGCGCAGGCGAGGGCGCTCGGTCACGAGCTGCCGGCCGCGGTGATGAGCACGGCGCAGATCGTGCTGGTGGATACCCCGTCGGACATCCTCTTCAAGGCGGTCGCCAAGCGCCGCCTCTGGAACGCCTTGCGTGCGTTGGGTCGCGCGCTGGCGAGGGAGTGAGGCCGATGGTCGCCGTCGCCCATCCCTCGACCGAAGTGCGTGCCATGCGCCGCGAAGACCTCGATGCCGTGGCGGCGATCGAGCAGGCGTCGTACGAGTTTCCCTGGAGCCCGGGCATCTTTCGCGACTGCCTCCAGGCGGGGCACAACTGCTGGATCATCGCGCACGACGGCGTCATCGCCGGTTACGGCATCCTCTCGGTGGCGGCCGGTGAGGCTCACGTGCTCAACGTATGCATCGACGACGCGCACCGCGGCCTCGGTTACGGCCGTCGCATGATGCGCCGCCTGCTCGACCTCGCGCGCTGGTATGGCGCCGAGCGGGTATTTCTCGAAGTGCGGCCGTCCAATCCGGTGGCGCATGCGCTGTACGAATCGCTCGGCTTCGGCGAGATCGGTCGCCGGCCGGGTTATTACCCCGCGCGGGGCGGGCGCGAGGATGCCATCGTGATGGCGTTGGATATGGTGCAACCCGGTAGTTCATCGCCAGCGTGATTCGCCGATACGATCGGCTCCCACCCCGTTGGTAGGACGCCCACTACCGAAGGGGTGGGAGCCGATCGTATCGGCGAATCCAGATCGCGATCACCCTTCGCGCAACAACGCCATCGGCGAGGTCCGCAGCACCCGCCGCGTCCCCAGCAAACCGATCAGCATCACCACGAAGGCGGCGAGCGCCGCCGCGCCGACCAGCGGCCACACCGGCGGCACGAAATGCTCGATGCGGAATACCGCCTGTCCCAGCCAGAGACCCGCGCCCAGCGCACCCAACGCGGCGGTGAGGCCCGCCACGCCGCCGAGCAGGGCGAACTCGCACGCGGCCGCGGCGCGCAACTGCATGCGCGTGGCACCCAGCGTGCGCAACAGCGCGGCCTCCTTGCGACGCTCCTGTGCGCTCGCCGCCAGCGCGGCGGCGAGCACCAGCGCGCCGGCGATCAGGCTGAAGCCGAGTACCCAGCGCACCGCCGTGCCCACCCGATCGACGATCTCGCGCACGCGATCGAGCAGGGCGTCCACGTCGATGAGGCTGAGGTTGCCGTAGTCGCGCGACACCTTCGACAAGGCGTCGCCGTGGCCGCGCGGCAGGTAGAAACTGGTCAACCACGTATGCGGCAGCTCGGCCGCATGGGCCGGATCGAGCAGCAGGAAGAAGTTCACCCGAAACGATGTCCAGTCCACCTGGCGCACGCTCGTGACCCTGGCCTGCAGCGTGCCTTCGCCCACCTCGAAACCGAGCGTGTCACCCAGCTTCAGGTGGAATCGGTCGCGCCACGACGTATCCACGGACACCTCGGCCTGCGCGGGCGACGCCCCCGCCCAGGCGCCTTCGATGACCTTGTTCGACGGCGGAAGATCCGCGCTCCACGACAGCCGCAGCTGGCGATCGGCGGATTCCTTTTCGTCGTCGCTCAGGAATGGCAGCTTGTCGACGGGCTGGCCGTTGATCGTGGTGAGCTTGCCCACCGCCAGCGGCATCATGTTGACCTGCGTGGCGCCCATGCGGGCCAGTCCGTTGGAAAAGCCCTCGCGCTGGTCGTCCTGGAGGTTCAGCGCGAACCAGTTGGGCGTGTCGGACGGCAGCTCGCGCCGCCATCCGTCGAGCAGCGAGGGCGCGATGACGGCGAGCAGGAGCAGGGCGCACAGGCCGAGCGACAAGGCCGTGGCCTGCACGAGCGACAGGCCACGACGCCTCGCCAGCGCGGCCAGGCCCAGGCGCAGGGCGGGATGCGCGCCGGGCGCCACGCGCCGGGCGATCACCAGCAGCAAGGCGGCCAGCAGGGCGGCCACCAGAGCGACACCCGCGAGGCTCACGGCGAGGATGCCGGCCAGGCGCAGCGAATCGCTCTGCAACCAGATCAGTACGACGGCGGTGGCCAGCGGCACGAGGTAAAGCGCGTCGAAACGGCGCACGCGACGCTGCATCGATTCGCGGAAGACCGCCACCGGCGGCACCTCGGCGAGGCGCACGAGCGGCGGCAGCGCGAAGCCGGCGAGCACGGCCAGGCCCATCGCCGCGGCGGCGAAGGCCGGCCCGAGCGGCAGCGTGGTGGGCACGTCGTCGAACAGCTGGCGCGCGAAATACCAGGCGCCCTGGGCAAGCCCCAGGGCCACGGCCATCCCCAGGGCGGCCGCGGGAATCGCCAGGGCGGCCAGGGTGGAGACCAGCAAGGCCGCGACGCGTCGGCGCGGCGTGCCCAGTGCGCGAAGCAGGGCCACCTCCGACGCCTTTCGCCGCGCATAGCGGGCAGACGCGAGGGCGATGGCCACGCCGGCGAGCAGGGCGGACAGCAAGGCCGTCAGGCGCAGGAAGGCACCCGCGCGATCGAAGGCGTTGCGCATGCGCTCCTGCATCTTTTCCGGCGTGATCAGCTCACCCCCGGCCGGCAACGGCGCGCTTTCGACACTGGCGCGCCAGCGCGCCACGTCGCCGGGATCGCCCGAGACGAAAAGGCGATGGCTCGCCCGGCTGCCGACCGAGAGCAGGCCGGCGTCGGCGGCATCGTCCAGGTTCATCAGCGCCCTGGGCGCGAGCGCGAACAGTTCGCCGCCATCCGGCTGGCGGACCAGTTCGGCGGAAACGCGAAGATCGCGGCCGCCGATCTGCACGTTCTGACCGGCGTGGATGCCGAGCCCCACCATCGCCCGGTGATCGAGGAAGACCTCCCCGCGCGCCGGGCCGTGCGCATCGCGATCGCGACCGGTCGCATCGCGCACGGTCAGCGTGCCACGCAACGGGTAGGCGCCGTCGCTGGCGAGCACGTCGAGTAACTGGCTGCGTTCGCCGACGAAGGCCACGCTGCGGAACTGGGCGCCGCGCGAGGCGCGCAGGCCGTCGGCCTGGGCCGCGCGCAGCATCGGTTCGGGCAAGGGCGCCGGTGCGGAAATGCCGACGTCGCCGCCGATCAATTCGGCCGAGCTGGCGAGGATGCCGCGTTCCAGGCGCGTGGAAATCGTGGCGACGACACCGAGCGCGATCACCGCGAGCACGAGCGAGGCGGCGAGGGTGCGCAGTTCGACGAGGTGCCATTCGCGGCGCAGGGTGCGCAGGGCGAGGCGGGCGACGTTCACGCGGCCACCCCCAGGCGTCCCTCGCGCAGTTCGGCCGAACGCGCGCAGCGCGCCGCCAGGCGGGGATCGTGGGTGACGAGGATGAGGGTGGTGGCGTGTTGCCGGTTCATGTCGAACAGCAGGTCGCCCACGTGCTCGCCGGTGTGCTGGTCGAGGTTGCCGGTGGGTTCGTCGGCGAACAGGATGCGCGGGCCGTGCACGAAGGCGCGGGCCAGCGCCACGCGCTGCTGCTCGCCGCCGGAGAGCTGTGCCGGGTAGTGGCGGCGGCGGGCGCCGAGGCCGACGGTGTCGAGCGCGGCGCGGGCCCGGTCGCGGGCGTCGTCGTCGCCCTCCAGTTCCAGCGGCAGCATCACGTTTTCTTCCGCCGTGAGCGCGGGCAACAGGTGGAACGACTGGAACACGAAGCCGACCAGGCGGCGACGGATCGCCGCGCGCGCCTCCTCGTCGATCCCTTCGAGGGGCTGGCCGCCGAGGCGCACGCTGCCGGTCGTGGGAACATCCAGGCCGGCGAGCAATCCAAGCAGGGTGGTCTTGCCCGATCCCGACGCCCCCACGATGGCGAAGCTCTCGCCTTCGCTCACCCGCAGGTTCACCCCCGAGAGGATGTCCAGTCGCCCCTCCGGGCCGAAAACCGACTTGCTAACATCCGCCACTTCGAGAAGAACACGGGAAGAATCGCTCATGCGTCGTTGCCTGATGGTGGTGTTTCTGTTCGTCTGGTGCGCCATGGCCTTCGCGGCCGCGCCGCCGCGTGAGGTGCTGGTGCTCGGGGACTCGCTGTCGGCGGCGCACAACATCCCGGTCGAAGCCGGGTGGGTGCGCCTGCTGAATGCTCGCACGTCGAAGATGGCGACGCCGTGGACGTTGGTCAATGCCAGCATCAGCGGCGAAACCTCCCTGAGCGGCCGCAACCGGCTGCCTTCGCTGTTGAAACGCAACAAGCCGGGCGTGGTGGTGATCGAGCTGGGCGCCAACGACGGCTTGCAGGGATTGCCCCTGGGGCAACTGGCCGACAACCTCGACAGCATGATCGACGCCGCGAAGAAATCCGGTGCGAAGGTGCTGCTCCTGGGCATCGAACTGCCGGTGAATTACGGCCCGCAGTATCGCGACGGCCTGCGTCGGGTCTACGCCGACGCCGCGAAGAAACACGGCGTGCCGCTGGTGCCGTTCCTGCTCGACGGGGTGGCGCTGGATCCCGCGCTGATGCAGGATGACGGTCTGCATCCTACCGCCAAGGGAGAACCCAGGGTGGCGGAAAACGTGTGGAAAATGCTTTCGCCATTGCTGATGTAGACGACATAACGTCGACGTTGCCCCACCCAGAATGAATCGACTTTTTCGGCCTTCACGCTGTACTCACCGGCCCGGCCGTTAACTCTTCACATTTGTGAATCACCAAAGAGGAGTGGAGCGATGAGCAACCGTGATGAGCAGGCTGGCCTGGTTCTCCTCGTCGAGGACAACCGCCAGATCGCCGAGATGGTGGGCGAGTTCCTCGAGCGTCGTGGCTATTCCGTCGACTACGCCGCCGACGGCGTCAGCGGGTTGCACCTGGCGGTATCCAACAGCTACGACGTGGTCGTGCTCGACCTGATGCTGCCGGGCATGGATGGCCTGGACGTGTGCCGCAAGCTGCGAAAGGACGGCAAGAAATCCACGCCGGTGCTCATGCTGACCGCCCGCGACACGCTGGAAGACAAGCTCGTGGGCCTCGAGGCCGGCGCCGACGATTACCTGGTCAAGCCGTTCGAAGTACGGGAGCTGGAAGCACGCCTGCGCGCGCTGATCCGCCGCGATCGCCGTCAGGTGTCGTCCGAGGTGCTCACCGTGGGCGACATGACGCTGGATACCGCCACCCTGCGCCTGACGCGCGGCGGGCAGGAACTCACCGTATCCCCGATCGGCCTGAAGCTGCTGGCGATCCTCATGCGCGAATCCCCGCGCGTGGTGAGCCGCCGCGACATCGAGCGCGAGATCTGGGGCGACACGCTGCCCGACTCCGATACGCTGCGTTCGCACCTCTACAACCTGCGCCGGGTCATCGACAAGCCGTTCGATCGTCCGCTGCTGCACACGATCCACTCGGCGGGTTATCGCCTCGCCGACCTCGATTCCGAGGTCGCCGCTTCCCAACACACTGCCTGATGCCGACGTCGCGGGGCTGGATGTAGCAATGTATGGATGAGGGTCGTTCGCAGGGCAGACGGCGTCGGCGCGGATCGTTCCGGTTCCGCGTCGCCTTGGTCATGATCCTGCAGACGCTGGTGGTCGTGGTCGCCTCGATCATGGCCGCGAACAACGTGGCGCCGCTGGGTGCCGCGGTGTTCATCATGCTCTGTTCGGGCGGCCTCGCCTGGCTGGCCGTGTCGCGCGAGTGGCTGCCGGTGGCGGCGCTGGCGCGATTGATGGACGCCTGGGATCCCGAACGCCCGGACCTCGAAGGACTTCGCGGTCGGGACGGCGTGCATTCGGACAACGACGTGGCCGCGCTGGTTCGCGGGCTCCACGGCATGGCGTCGCGCATCGAAGGCTATGGCGAACGCGAGCGCAACTTCACCCGCGACGCCAGCCACGAACTGCGCAGTCCGCTCACGGTGATCAAGATGTCGGCGGACATGCTCGCCGACGAGACCGAGCTGTCCGGGTTCGGGCATCGCTCGCTGGAGCGCATCCGTCGCTCCACGCGTGAGCTGGAATCCCTCGTGGAAGCATTCCTCATCCTTTCCCGCGAGTCCGACCAGGGGCTTGCGGAAGAGGATTTCGTGGTCAACCAGGTGTTGCGCCAGGAAGTGGATTATGCCCGTGAGCTCATAGCGGGACGGCCGGTCGAACTGATTCTCGACGAGCCCGCGTGCTTCGCGCTGCATGCGTCACCGCGCGTGTTCGCGGTGCTGTGCGGGCAGTTGATCCGGCATGCGCTCCAGCAGACCGACCAGGGCACCATCGTGGTCACCGTGATGCCCGGCAGCGTGAGCGTCATCAACCCCGCCGTGGACGTCCCCGAGCCCGGCAGCCGGCGGCACGCCGCGGTGGATCGCCATGGCTTCGACCTAGCCATCGCGCGGCGGTTGTCGGATCGGTTCCAGTGGCCGCTCGAACTGCGCGCGTTGCCCGGGGCGAACCGCATCGCCAGCGTGCGGTTCCCGAATCCTCAGCCCATCGAGGCCTGAGGTCTCCGATTCGCGGACAGGGTCCGCTCCCACCCTTCGGTAGGAAAGCCTGCTACCGGAGGGTGGGAGCGAACCCTGTTCGCGATGCCTACGAAGCGGGTACGCCCACCAACCGCGCGATGCGATCCGTATCCAGCGCCCCGCTCACCGCCTTCTTCGACCCGTCGGCCCGGATCGCCACCGTGCGCGGCGTCTCACCACCCCACGAAGGATCGATGAGGAAACCCAGCCGCTCCGGTGTCGCATCGGCATACGCCCGCGACGGCACGTCGTCGAGCTTGGCCGCCTTCAACCGCGCCTCGAGCGCCCCGGCCTGCGACATCGCGTCGGTGGACACGAAAACCAGGTCGACGTCGGCATGCGAGCGTTGCCACGCGCGCAACGCCGAAAGGTTTTCCTCGCAGTAAGCGCAATCCAGTGCCCAGATCGCGATGACTTTCACGCCCTTCGACGGCGGTGCGAGCAGTGCCGCGACGTCGCCAGATGCTAGCGGTGTCGGCGGAGCCGCCTGCGCCGCGGCGCAGAACGCCAGGGCGGCGATGCCGGCCACGCGCCTCATGGCCCGACCTGCACGAGGCGGAACGTGCCGCCGGGATTCCACGCCACGAAAGGCTGCTGCTTCGACAGGACGAGCTTCGGCCAACCCGACGCGCCGTCGGTATGCGCGATCGCGCGGGGCGGCCCGAAGCTCGTGCCGCCATCCGTGGATTCGCGCAGCATGAGGTCGAGCCCGGAAGCGGTCATCTGGTTCCAGGCGATCCACACATGCTTGCCGTCCACGGCCAGATCCGCATGCGATGCGCCGGTGGTCGCGACGACGGCGGTGTGCTCGGGCGGGTTGCCCGGGACGAGCTGGCCGTAGCTGATGGTCGGTCGGTCGTCCGCGGCGCTGAACCACACGGCGTGCTTCACGCCCGACGCGTCGATGGCGAGCGAGGGCCCGTGGTGCGGGCAGCCCTCGATGCGCCATTGGGTGAACGTGCCGCGCCGCACCGCCGGATGGCCGCCGTCCACCGGTAGCGTGGCGAAGGCGTGGTCGCGGATGTTGTCGCCGTAGATGGCGCGGAAGAACGCGTCGACGGAACCGTCTGGCGCCCGGGCGAGGGCGATGCGGCAGCACTCGCAGCTTTGGTCGACGATCTTGCGCTCCGGCGCGAAATGCTCGCCGCGGTCGGTCGACCAGCTGTAATACGTGGCGGCGCCCAGATACGGCTTGCCTGCTTTCGTCGCCGCTTCGAGATCGCGCTTGTCGATCCAGGCCACCACGACACGGCCTTTGCCGTCGACGGCGAGCGAATCGAAGCGATGGGTAATCTCCGCCCGATCCACGTGCACCGTCTTCGGCGTGTCGAAGTGCGCGCCGTCGTCGAGCGAGCGCGAGAAGCGTACGAAGCCCGTCCAAGGCGCCTTGCGCGGTTGCGACCAGGTCACGTAAAGCTCGCCTTGCGGACCCAGGGCGAGCTTCGGACGGTTTTCACCCTCGGCGTAGATCGGCTCGCCGGTGGGATTGACGATGGTGGAGAGGGCGAAGCCCTTGCCCATGTCGTCGGAACGGCGCACGCGCACGTGTTCGCCGACGGTGTCGACGACCCAGAGGCGGCCCTTGGCATCGATGGCGGCATCGAAACCCAGGGGCGCTTCGTGGCCCATCGCCATGTCGTGCATGTCGTGGGCATGCGCGAGCGGCGCGACGGCCAGCGCGGCGAGAAGGGCAAATCGGCGCATGCTCAGTTCTCCTCGGGCCGTTCCCGGACCGGGTGCTTGCTGAGCTTGCGCTGCAGGGTGCGGCGGTGCATGCCCAGGCGCCTCGCCGTTTCGGAGATGTTGCCCTCGCATTCGGTGAGCACGCGCTGGATGTGCTCCCATTCGAGACGGCGCAGCGGCAGGGGTGCGTCGGGCGCATCGACCGGATCGTCCGCGTCGGCGGGGCCGCCGTCGCCGTCGAGAAGCGCACGGACCACGGCGTCGGCATCCACCGGCTTGGCCAGATAGTCGTGCGCGCCGCGCTTGATCGCTTCCACCGCGGTGGCGATCGAGGCATAGCCCGTGAGCAGCAGCACGCGGATGTCGGGCACCAGCGACTGCAGCTCGGGAATGAGGCGCAGCCCGTTCTCGTCGCCGAGCTTGAGGTCGAGCACGCAGTAGCGCGGCTGGTGCCGCCGGGTGAGGGCGCGCGCATCGTCGGCGTTGTCGGCGCTGATCACCTCGAATCCGCGCGAGGTGAGCGCACGGCCCAGCACGCGGGCGAAGGTGGGATCGTCGTCGACGATGAGCAGAGGACGGCCGGTGGGAGGAGTGAGGTCGTTCATGCAGGGTCTCCGATGACCGAAAGGGGCAGGCGCAGGCGCATCTGGGCACCGTGGCCGGTATTGCTGGCGGCCAGCTCGCCGTCGAGGCGCTCCGCCGTGGCTTCGGCGAGCGCGAGGCCGATGCCGAGTCCGGTGTCCTTCTGCGAAAGACCGAGCGTGCCGAGTTCGTCGAACTCGTCGAAACCGGGCCCTTCGTCCGTGACGATCAGCTCGAGCCAGCGCCCGTCGATGCGGATGCCGAAGGACACGGCGGCGCTGTCGTTCAGCGCGGAGGCGTCGGCGGCGTTGTTCAGCAGGTTGATCAGGGCATGCCGCAAGCCCGGTGGCGAGCGCAGGCGAAGCCGCGCCGCGTTGGGTTCCACGTCGAGGGTGACGTCGGCTTCCGGACGCAGCAGCTGGAAGCGCTCCATGCAGCTGTGCACGAACTGGTCGAGCGTGACCCGCTCGGGTTCCTGCGAGAGTTGCGCCTTGCCGAAGGCGACCATCTCGCGAAGGATGGTGCGGCATCGCTCCACCTGGCCCTCGAGCAGGTCGAGGTCGTCGCCCAGGGGCGTGTCGCCCGCGTGTTCGCGGCGGATCTCGGGCAACAGCATGCGCATCGTCGCCAGCGGCGTATTCAGTTCATGGGCGGCACCGGCCGCCTGCGTGGCGATGGCGAGGATGCCCTCGTCGCGCAGCGCCCGCTCGCGCACGCGCTGCACTTCGTCCTGTTGCGAGCGGATCGCCTTGGCGAGGTTGCTGATGAACACGCCGAGCAGGATCGCCATGATCACGAAGTTGACGCCGAGGCCGGCGACGTAGAGATCGAAATCCAGCCCCTTGTTGCCCAGCGAGGGCAGCGGCCGGTGATAGGGCACCAACAGGACGTAGGCCACCCCGGTGAGGATCGCCACCAGGGACACGCCGGTGATGGACAGCGCGGCGGCCGACAGGCCGATGGGTACCAGCAGCAGCGTCACGAAGGGGTTGGATGCGCCGCCGGTGAAATAGAGCAGGTAGCCCAGCACCAGCGTATCGGCGGCGATGTGCACGATGGCCTCGCCCTCGGTCATCTTCCAGGGCATGCCCAGCCGGAACGACGCGGCGGCGGCGAACACGGCGAGCACGCACACGCCCAGCATCAGCGGCAGCAACGGCACGTCGAGCTTGAGCAGGGTGACGCAGGAGAGGATCGCCACGCTCTGGCCGGCGATGGCGCACAGGCGAAGCCAGGCGAGGGTGCGCGCTAGCGCGAAAGGACCGGAGCGGGACGTCGGGGAGTGCAGGTGGTCGCTCACGTCGATCTCTTCATGGTCGAAGGGCCGCCCGTCCGGGCGGCCCTTCGCGGGGTATCACAGGTCTTCGTTGTGCACGGGCGGCACCGGCGGAACGTCGGCCAGTGCGTGGTCCAGCGAGAGCTTGCGCATCAGCGGCAGCATCGCCACGGCGATGACGGTGCAGGCCACGCCGACGAAGCCGAGCTTGTTGAACAGGCTGGTGTAGATCGGCAGGGACTGCAGCGGATCGGTGATGTTGTCGGGAATCGCGGCGTAATTGGCCACCACGCTGCCCATGTACTGCGCGACGCCCGAGGCCACGTAGTAGGCGCCCATCATGAAGCCGCCCATGCGTGCCGGCACGTAGCGGGCGATCATCGCCAGGCCCAGGCCGCTGACGAGGATCTCGCCGAGCGAATAGAAACCATAGCCCCAGACCATGTACCACGACGAGATCTGGCCACCCACGGCGGTCTTCGCGCCCAGGCCGTACATGAAGAAGCCCACGGCCACGGCGACGAAGCCCAGGGCGAACTTGGCGGCGACGGAGAAATCCTTGCCGTGGCGACCGAGCGTGTTGTAGATCCACACGAGGATCGGCGAGAGGATCACGATCCAGATCGCGTTCAGCGACTGGAACTGCTCGGGAATCCAGCGAAGGATGTGGACGCCGAAGAGGCCGAAGTCGAGGTCGACGTTGCGCTGCGCGAACAGGTTCAGCGAAGTCGACATCTGCTGGTAGAAGATGAAGAAGAAGATCGTCTGCACCGTGAGCACCAGCGCGGCGATCAGGCCGGCCCGCTCGCTCTTTTCCACCGAGCGGATGAGGTGCACGAAGATGCCCAGGATCACCACGCCGGCGATGTAGACGCAGGCCTTGGCCACGTCCTGGTTCTGCAGGATGAAAGCGGACGCGGCGATGATCGCCAGGCCTCCCACCAGCACGCCGGCCACGTTGCGGCCCAGCAGCGGGCGCTCGTCCGGCGCCGAGCCGATGTGGGCCAGGGTGTGGCGCATGAAGAAGTAGTTGATCAGGCCGAGGATGAGGCCGATGGAGCACACGCCGAAGGCGGTGTGCCAGCCCAGCGCGTCGCCGTAGTGCTCGCCCACGTAGTCGCGGATCCAGGGCGTGAGCAGCATCGAGATCGTGGAGCCGACGTTCACCGCCATGTAGTAGATGGTGAACGCGCTGTCGATCTTCACCTCGTCGCCCTCGTAGATCTTGCGCACGAGGTTGCCCGCGTTGGGCTTGAACAGGCCGTTGCCGAGGATGATCACGCCCAGCGCGACGTACAGGAACAGGCTGTTGTTGGTGGGGATCCACAGCAACGCGTAGCCGATCATGAGCACCACGGCACCGGTGAGCATGGTGCGACGGGTGCCGATGAACTTGTCGCCGATCCAGCCGCCGATGGCCGGCGTGGCGTAGATGAGGGCGGACGCCGCGCCCCAGATGAGGTTCGAGTCGACTTCGGCGAAGCCGAGCTTCTTCACCATGTAGGTGACCATCAGCACCTGCATGCCGTAGAAGCCGAAGCGCTCCCACATCTCGATGAGGAAGACCGTGCTGAAGGATCGGGTCTGGGAAACGGGCGGGTTCTGAAGTGCCATGTAGATTCCGTGCGCATTGGAAACAGCGAGTCGCGAAAAAACGCGACTCCCGTCGCCATGACCCTGAACGAGGCCATAACTGGTCAAGACTAACCCAAATGGTCCGCCGGGTCGTGTTGCGCCGCCAGAGGGGCGCGGCGATTCGCCACGCATCCGGGACGCGGAGGGTCCCTAAGCCGCCCGCAAGGCCGCTGTGGCATAGTAGTGGGCCATTTCCGACCCTTCCGACGCCGCCCGACATGCCGCATCGTCCTGTCCACCCGACCTCCCGGACCGCCTCCGCGGCCGTTCCGACGGGCATCTGACCGTCCATGGCATCCAACGTCCCGCGCGGCCCGCGCCAGGTCTTTTCGGCTTTCCAGTGGTCCATGAAAGGCCTGCGTGCCTGTTTTCACTACGAGGCGTCGTTCCGGCTCGAGGTCTACCTCGCCGTGATCGTCGTGCCGCTGGGGCTGTGGCTGGGGCAGGGCGCCCTGGAGAAGATCGTCCTGATCACCTTCCCGATCCTGGTGCTCTCGGCCGAGCTGCTCAATTCGGCCATCGAGGCGGTGGTCGACAAGGTCAGCCCCGAGTTCCACGAACTGGCCGGACGGGCCAAGGACATGGGCTCGGCGGCCGTCTTCCTGTTGTTGCTGATGGTGGGCGTGAGCTGGGCGCTGATTCTCTGGCCAAGGTTTTTCTGAAAGCCAGGGCGCACGAATTTGCGCTACCTTGTGCGCGCACAACACAAGGAACCGCCGCCATGAAGACACTCGTCCGCACCTTCGCCCTCGTCCTCCTCGCCGGCTTCCTGTCCGGCTGCGGCTACAACGCCATCCAGCGCGAGGACGAAGCCGTCAAGGCGGCCTGGTCCGAAGTGCTCAACCAGTACCAGCGCCGTGCCGACCTGGTACCCAACCTCGTGAACACGGTGAAGGGGTACGCCCAGCACGAGGAGCGCGTGCTCACCGAGGTGACCAACGCCCGCGCCAAGGTGGGCCAGGTGCAGCTGAGCCCCGAGCAGGCGAACGACCCTGAAGCCCTGGCGAAATTCCAGGCGGCCCAAGGCCAGCTTTCCGGCGCGCTGTCGCGCCTGCTGGTGGTCAGCGAAAACTATCCCCAGTTGAAGGCCGACGGCTCGTTCCGCGATCTGCAGGCCCAGCTCGAAGGCACCGAGAACCGCATCACGGTGGCGCGCAAGCGTTACGTCGATGCCGTGCAGTCGTACAACACACTGATCCGCTCGTTCCCGAACAACCTCACGGCCAAGGTCATGGGTTACTCGGTCAAGCCCAATTTCAGCGTCGAGAACGAAAAGGCCATCTCCACCGCGCCCACCGTCGACTTCGGCGGCGCCCCGGCCCCGGCTACCTCGGCCGGCCGCTGATGCGACGTTTCGCGGCCGGGTTATGGCTGGCCGTCGCGCTGCTGGTGGCCCCGTGGGCGGCGCCGGCGGCCGACGAGCCGGCCGTGCCGAAGCTGACGCGTCACGTCACCGATCTCACGGGCACGCTCAGTGCCGACCGGATCGATCAACTTGACGCGCGGCTGGTCGCGCTGGAAAAGGCCAAGGGTTCCCAGGTGGTCGTGGTGATGGTGCCCACCACGCAGCCCGACGATCTCGAGGACTACTCCCTGAAGGTGGCCGAGGCCAACAAGGTGGGACGCGAGGGCCCCGACGACGGTGTGCTCGTGTTGCTGGCGAAGGACGATCGCCGCGTGCGCATCGAGGTCGGCTACGGACTGGAGGGCGCACTGCCCGACGCCATCGCCGCCCGCATCATTCGCGAGTACATGGCGCCGAAGCTGCGCGTCAACGATTACTACGGCGGCATCAACGAGGCACTCAACGCCATCACGCAGATCGTGCAGGGCGAATCGTTGCCTGCGCCGGTGAATCCCGACGACAGCCATGAGCGCCGTCGCAATGGGGGCGGGCACTTGCTCTTGCCGCTGATCTTCGGCGTGTTGTTCCTGCGCGGGTTGCTCGGCCGCGCACCGTTGGGCGTGCGCATGCCGTTGGGTGGCGCGATCACCGGCGGGCTGGGTTGGCTGTTCATGCACTCCATCCTCGGCGGCGTACTCGGACTCGTCGCCGGCGCCCTCTTCATGGCCATTCCCGTCGGCGCCGGTCGTTCGATCGGCGGCGGGGGCTGGGGTGGCTTCGGCGGCTGGGGTGGTGGTGGCGGTTTCGGTGGCGGCGGCGGCTTCGGAGGCGGCGGTGGCGGCGGCTTCAGCGGTGGCGGCGGCAGCTTCGGTGGTGGCGGCGCGTCGGGGAACTGGTGATGGACATGCGACGGATAAGGCAAAACCTTTTCGGCGAGTGGTTCCGTATCGGCCGGGCGTTTCCGCCCGAGGTGCTCGAGGCGGTGACCCGGCTGGTCGCCGAGGGCGAGGGAAAACATCGTGGCGAATTGCGCGTGGCGATCGAGTCGCGGTTGCCGTTGAGCGCGGTCGTCCAGGGCGTCACCGCGCGTGATCGCGCGGCGATGCTGTTCGCCCATCTTCGCGTTTGGGATACCGAAGAGAATTGCGGTGTGCTGCTTTACGTGCTGCTCGCGGAGCATCGCATCGAAATCGTGGCCGATCGGGGCATCGCCAAGCGCGTTACCGCAAGCGAGTGGGAATCGATCACCGCGCACATGCGTGACGAGTTCGCCGCGGGGCGCCTTCGCGAAGGCCTGCTTACGGGCGTCACCGAGGCGGGAGCGTTGTTGGCGACGTACTATCCCGGTGACGGTTCGTCTCGCGAAAACCAGCTACCGGACAGGCCGTTGGTGCTTTAGCGTTCGATCGGTCGCGGTGAATCCTCGACGTGCCGCTTCGCAGGATTCGCCGATACGATCGGCTCCCACCCCTTCGGTAGGCCGGTCGTCGAAGGCTTGCTACCGAGGCGGTGGAATGGGTCCTATCGGCGCAGCGTTGCTACCGAAGGGTGGGAGCCGATCGTATCGGCGGAGGGATTTGCGGGAACCCTTCCGGTGCCGTTGAAGCGGTCACCTCCCGAACAGGTCGAGACCCGTTTTTCGAAAGGCACCTCGTCTGTGCCGTGCCAGTTGGAGTGATCAATGGAGGAAGAACATGGATGAGGCCGGATGAAACCGGACAAACGGCGCCAAATGGACGTTTGCCGCCCGTTTAGTAAGGCGAGGCCCTTAGGTCGGCGGCGGCGCTTGGATTGAACACAATGCGCACGCCGCGTCGCAGATGTCACTTGATTTGCAAATCAGCGGGCCACGCACATCTGAAACGGCGTCTCCACCATTCCAGCCGCCTCACACAGCCCTTGGAGCCAGGCGTTCAGGGCGCAAAGCTGGTCGTTGTCCAGCTGCTCAAGCACTTCAAAGCCAACGGCGTGTACGAACGCCTGGACCTCGTCGTTGAACGCATAGTGCTTAAGCTTCAGCCGGATCTGGGCCAACAGGTGCTTCCTCCTGATCGGGTAGGGCTGGCGCGATTTTCCCGCCCCCTCCCTGCTTTCCTGAGCCTGCTGTAAGGCCTCATCCAGGCCTGATTTCAGGGCCGTTAAATCAGTCCCAGACGCCCTATTGTGCTGCGTCGCCCTCGTCAGGAGGGCTCTAACCCTTTCCACCCACTGCTTTTCCATCGTTCCCCCTATGGCTGAGCCCGCGAGCGGCGGGCCGCGCGAACGCAATGATCTGTGCGCTCGGCAGACCGTTGACCAAGGCGTCATAGATGAGGGAAACGAGCTCCGCGTAGTCTGCTGGCTCGAGCTTGCCGCCATCCAGGGCTTCCTCTGCCAGCTGGATGGACAGCTTAAGTTCGTCGGATCGCAATGGTTGAGACGCGCCGCCTGGAGCCTGCTCGACCGCGATGTCCGTCCGTTCGGGGCCCTGCCCGGCGATTAGCCAGTTGCCGTTCCAACCCTCGCCCATCAGCACGGCAAGCATGCTGATGTCGGGTACTCGCTCGTTCCGCTCGTAGTGGCCGTACGTCCGCAGCGAAACCCCGAGCTTTTCAGCCATCTCGCGTTGCGAGCGATGGGCACGAATGTGCACAAGTCGGTCACCAAACACAGCGATTCCCCCGTTCGCACTTACGTGAGCCGAACTGCGAAGCAGGCATGCACCCGCGTCGCGTATTTCGCGCTTCGTCTAAGTCACTGAGCTGACGAGGAAATTCTAAAAAAAGCACGTTCGTTCCCAACTTTCCAAAGAGCGAAGCACTTTCGTGCTTGTAAAAGGGCACTTTTGTGCCTAGTATCTGCGCCATAGACACCACCCACTGGCGCAGACCCACATGACTACAAACGCGGCCGTAAAAAAACCAGCCCCGAAAGAGGACTGGCACACCGCAGATATCATCGCCGCCGTCCACAAGGCTGGCTGGTCTTTGCAGCAGCTCGCCTTCGAAAACGGCTATCAGGCCCGCACTGCGCTAACCGGCGCGCTTCGTCGGCGCTATCCCCGTGCCGAAAAAATCATCGCTGACGTCCTCGACAAGAAACCCGGCGAGATCTGGCCGACGCGGTACTGCGCCGACCTGACCACACCCAACAGCCAGGCCGGTGCCGCACCTCGTAGGCCGGGCAATCAGCCGCCGCAAGGGAAGGCTACCACTGGGCCGCAGGCCGGTCACTCGCAATCCGGGAAGGAATAACTGACATGAGTCAGATCTACCCGATCGTCCCTACACCGCACCACGCCCGGATCAGGGGCTAATCATGGCCCGCCGCGACGCCCTCACTCACGACATGTTTGCCATGCCCGTGCCTGCAACCAGTGCACCAGGCAGCATGGATTTCCGCCCCGCCATCGCGGACCTGGTCAAGACGATGCTCGACGGCCACGACCGTGCGACCGTCGCCTGCCGCTGTTCAGAGCTGACCGGCAAAGACGTATCGAAGTACATGCTCGACAGCTACACGGCGCCCTCGAAAGCCGACTTCAATGCTCCGGCTTACCTTATGCCCGCGCTTGAGGTGGCCACTGAGAGCTACGTGTATAGCAACTGGCTCGCGAGCGTTCGCGGCGGCCGATTCTTCATCGGGCGCGAGGCGCTCGCGGCCGAGCTCGGCCGGGTAAAGGGCGAGCAAGACAAGCTGCGCCAGATCGAACGGCTTCTCCAGAACGAGCTAAGGAGAAGCGTGTAAATGGCAGACGGTGCCCGCGCGTCCACAGGGGACGGCATCGACATTCAGCGGATTGCCTTCGCCCTACGGGTTACAAAGCGCGCCGCAGAGCTTAAAGCGGCTCGCGAGGCATGGCCGTTCTCGGAAGTCGCTGTCCGGGGAGGCCGGAAGCGCCTATACCAGATCGACGTGCTTCCCGACGACGTTCAGCGTGCCGTTCGACACGCGAATGCAGTCACCGCCGCGCAAGCTGCGACTACAAGCGTGCATTTCCGAGCTGGCGAAAGCCTAGGGCGCCGTCACACCCTGACGGCTGCTATCGACCAGACATCGCGTCATCGCGCTATGGAAGCGGGTCTTGCCGCAGCCGCGGGTAAAACTGGACATGGCGCCGACCGCATGAACGCAAAGCTAGATCTCCTGGTGCAGCTTGATAGCTTTGCCGCCAACCATGGCATGGGAATTACCGCTGCCATCGAGGCCTTCTGTGGAGCATATGCGTCCGGTGAAGTTGGCTCCGAAACGGCCCGCCGTGTCATCGGACCCGAAGTCTCCGGCGCCTCATTGCGCCGTTGGAGAAAGGCCCTGCAAACAAAAGGAGCTGTTGCGCTGGCCGGCGCTTACGGAAATCGCGAAGGCTCCGGCCTGATCAATGGAAATCCCCAGCTATACGAATTCGCGGTGGGCATGATTTCGACCACGCCGCACCTGGGCGGAAAGCACCTTCATCGCGCCATCGAAGCCCGCTTTGCACACATGGGCGACTCGCTTCCCACGCTTCGTAGCGTGCAACGATGGCTCACGCACTGGAAGGCGGAAAACCACCAGGTATTCACCGCGCTCACCAACCCGGATGCATGGAAGAACAAGTACATGCTAGCCATGGGCAACGCCAGCGAAGATGTATCCCGCCTCAATGAGCGTTGGGAGTTCGATAGCACCCCGGGCGACATCGAACTGATCGACGGGCGCCACAACCTGGTCGGCATTATCGATGTGTGGTCGCGTCGCGCAACCTTGCGCGTCACCAAGACCAGTAGCGCGGATGCGGTCTGCCAGACATTGCGCAGCGCGCTCATGCAGTGGGGAGTACCCGAGCGGGCGAAGCTAGACAACGGGCAAGACTACGTCAGCCATAGGATGCAGCGCGTTTTTGCCAGCCTCGGCGTCGACGTAAAGCTCAGTGCACCGTTCTCGCCATGGGAAAAGCCCCACATCGAGCGGTTCTTTCATACTTTCTCGCACGATCTACTGGAAATGCTTCCGGGGTTTAGCGGGCACAACGTGGCAGAGGCACAGGCGCTTCGCGCTGGGAAGAGCTTTGCGGAACGCCTGTTCAAGAAGAACAGCACCGTGCAGCTGCGAATGACGGCGGCCGAGCTCCAGGCCTTCTGCGACAAGTGGCTGGCCGACGTCTACATGCAGGAAGCCCGTGAAGGGCTGGCGGGCATGAGCGTCTTCGAGCGCGTAGCCAGTTCGAAGACCGAGGTGCGCCGTATCCGGGATGTCCGCGCCCTGGACGTGCTGATGGCCGAGGCACCAGGCGGCACCGGTGCACGTACCGTCGCCAAGAAGGGCCTGCGTATCGAGGGCATGTATTACGGCGCTCCCGAACTCGGCGCATTGGTAGGGGAAAAAGTCCATGTGCTTTATGACGAGGCCGACCAGGGTCGCGTGGTGGTCTATCACGACGAAGCCTTTGTTTGCATCGCCGAGTGCCCGGAGCTTCTAGGTATTTCGCGCCGTGAAGTAGCCATCGAAGCCAAGGCGCGCCAGGCCAAGCTCATCAACGAAAAGCGAAACGAGCTGCGAGCCATCGGTCGCAAGGCCAAGACGCGTGATATTGCGATGGAGATTCTCGACGCCAAGGCCGCGCAGGCCTCGATGCTGACCATGCTGCCGCAGCATGGGGTAATTCATATGACACCAGCGCTCGACGCTGCCGCTCTCGCTGCCGCCGCGCTCGATGCCGCCGACCTTCCGCATGACCGACGCCCGATTGCACAGGCAGATATCGACCTGGTGCACCGCATGAACCGCGACGAGCAGCAGCAGAACGAAACGGAAGAAGATCGCTTCCGCCGCGCTATTCGGCTTCTCGCTGAACCCGATATCGACCAGGTGAACGCGCGCTGGCTCAAGAGTTACCAGAACACATCCGAGTTCGGCGGCCGCTGGACCGTCTTTGAAGACTTCGGCGGCGCGCCCTTCGGGCTCGGCACCGATTACGACCATTTGTGCCTTAAGACCAAATCACAAGGGGACTACTAATGAAAAGCAAGATCGTACCCGTCAGCAACGTGACCCGCCTAAGCGCCGCCGCCGACGCATTGCTCAACCGCCAGCCTGGCATGCCCGGCATGGGCCTAATCTACGGTGACACCGGAGCTGGCAAGACCACCGCCACGACGTGGCTTATCACGAGAAACAATGGCGTCTACGTCCGGGCGCTCTCCACCACCACGCCCAGTAGCCTGCTGCGGACCATCGCGCGTGAGCTGGACCTTGACCCGCGCCCCAGCAACGTCGAGACCGTTGAACTTATCGTCCAACGACTTGCCGAGACCGGCCGGCCGGTGTTTGTGGATGAGGCCGACTATCTGGTCACACAGCAGCGCCTCGTGGAAACGCTCCGCGACATTCATGATCTGGCGACCGTGCCGGTGGTCCTGATTGGCATGTCCGGCATCGAGCGCAAGCTGCGTAGCCGACCGCAACTCGCTGGACGTATGTCGCAGTGGGTCCAGTTTAAGCCCGCAACGCGCGACGACATCTCCTTGATGGCGACGCAGCTTTGCGACATCGACATCGACGCCGACCTGTTGCAGCGCCTGTACGACGCCACGCAAGGCAGTATGCGACTAGCGGTGGTCGGCCTTTCACATATCGAGCATATCGGTAAAGCCAAGGGCCTCAAGACCATGACGCTCGCCGACTGGCCGCGAGGACGCAGCTTCAGCTTCAGCGACTCGGCGGCTGCATGACCCCGAAGCTGCGCAACCGGACGCTACGGAAGCAGAAGTCCGCCCAGGGTGGGCCGCGCGTGCGCATGTGGTTGGCGATGCGGATCATGCGCCAATTCGACACCCACGAGCTGGTCGCTGTTTGCGAGCTAAAGAGCATCAAAGTCGCTCGGAGCTACATACATTTTCTTCGGCTCGCAGGGTACGTAAGAACAACGTGCACCAGTAAGGGAGGAAACGAACCCGGAAAGCACACCTTAGTGCGTGATACAGGCCCGAAACCACCAGCCATCGTCAAGTACAACACAGTCGTGTGGGACCCGAACACCGATACCGAATACGCAGTTCGAGAAAACAGGAAAGCAAGCTATGAGTGACTGGATAACCGTACTCCGCGAGGCCTGCAAGGCTAGCACCCAAGTGGCCATCGCTCGTCAGATCAGTTACTCACCCACCGTAGTTAACCAGGTGCTCAAGGGGAACTACGGTGGCGACTTGAATGCCGTGCAAAAGGCCGTCGAAGGTGCGCTCATGGGCCTGATGGTCGAATGCCCGGTCATCGGCGAGTTGCCGCGTAATCGCTGTCTGGAATACCAGCGCCGTGGTTTCGCCGCCACTAACCCTATGCGTGTGCAGCTGGCCAGCGCATGCCCCGATTGTTCCCACCGCCGTGGCGGCTGAGCCGCCATCATCGAGGACTCTCCATGAAAATTTTCAATTTTTTCCGCTCCCTTCGTGCTACGCCGCCTGTTGCCGATTCCGCAGTCGAGAACCTGCGCCGTCAACTGCGCGGCAAGTGCGATAGCACGGTGTTGGCACAGGCGGAAGCACGTCTTCGGCGCCGAATCTTCCAGGGCATCGAGCCCACCCGTGCCACGGCAGCGGTCGTTGCCTGGGCCACACAAGCCGACCACGCCAGCTATGCCGGCACCTGACGATCACGACCTGCCGCCGTGGCTCATTGAGCGCCACCGCGAGACCACTAATCACATCTTCCGCACCAATTTCGGTTCGGGTTATCCACAAGGATCGATCATGGCGACGCCGCTCGTTGATCATATTCGACAGCTTCTCCAAGCCTCCGGGGAGCCCATGACAACCGTCCAGATCATGGACGAACTTCCACCGGGGTTCAGCATCGATGCCGTCCATGCGGTCTGCTGTGACCGCAAGCGCGCGGGCGAATTCTTCGCCGAAGTAATAGAAGGAAAGCTGGCATACCGCCCTGTGCGTAGGGTAGCGGGCCGCGAAGAATCCTCTGCCGCCAGAGCGGGTGAGGCATCCGATGGCGTAGAAGCCGAGGCCACTCCGGTAGAGCCAGAGGGATGCGCTTCCGTCGGTTCACGGCCATGAGCAAAGGCCAAGCCATCATCACCGTCAGCAGTGATGGGGACAACGTGAGCTTCGTGTGCGACTACCTTCCGGCTACGTCGCCTGATGGGCCGTCGATCAAGGCACACGAACTCGCAGCGCTTGCCATCCTCACCATCCATAGAGCATTGAAGGAAGTACAAGACCATGTCATCCACCTCGGCTAACACCCCTGCGGGCTATCGCACAAACGCTCAAGGCCATCTAATCCCTGAAGACAAGATCAAGCCCATCGACCAGGCCCGCGACGCGCTAGTGAGTGAAATTGTTGCCAGGGCTCTGGAAGAACGGGAGCGCCTCCGGGCGTTCAAGACCCAGGCCTATGCCGACATAGCGGCATTCGTTTCGCTTAGCGCCGAGCAGTACCGAGTCGCTCTAGGCGGTGAGAAGGGTAACGTGACGCTGCTCAGCTTTGACGGCCGCTACAAGGTCATCCGGGCGATGCAGGAGACCATCGCTTTCGACGAGCGTCTCCAGGCGGCGAAGGAGCTGATCGATATTTGCGTGGCCGACTGGACGAATGGTGCACGCGCGGAAATCGTGGTCATTGTGCAAGACGCCTTTCGCGTCGACGCCACCGGCAAGATTCGAACCGGAAGCATCCTGGCGCTGCGCCGCTACGACATTAAGGATGCGCGCTGGCTACAGGCCATGGATGCGATCAGCGACGCCGTGCAGGTGGTCGGGTCGAAGAGCTATATCCGCATCTACGAACGCGACGTCAACGGCAAGTATCAACCCATTAGCCTCGATCTCGCAGGAATCTAGCCGTGGGCACGTCCGTGCATACGGATTCGACGCCAATCCGGGAGTTAAAGTGATGAATAAAGAAACACAGCTAATGCTTCAGCTCAACACCAGCGGTGCATGGCAAACTATCGTGCAGTTCGAGGTCAACCGCCGCGATGAGGTACTACGGGCCGCACACGTGTTCGCAGGAATCCTCGGCAAGGGTGCTAAGTGGAGCATCGTGCACGCCGATGGTGACCGCGAGTGGCTCCCGGACCTGATGGGGCCTTGGGAGCCGATTGGCGCTATGTCGCCTCGACCGCTCATCGACGTCATGGTGTGCAGCATCGACAGCGATGGCGAACGCCAGGTATTCATGGCGTACCGGCGCGACAACCTCGGTGAACCAGCGACATGGACACTTTCCGGAACCGATGAGGTGCGCGTACCTGGCCGGGTCTACGCATGGACGCCGGTAATCGAGACCGCGCCAGAGCCGGATGCAATGCCCGTGGTGCGCGCATGAAGACGAAAGGTGGCCCACTGTGTGCGGTGACGATTGGTTTTCAAACCTTCCTTATGCCGGTGGCGTCGGGGATGAAGCTGGTGCAAATATTTACGCAAGCTGTTGACTGTGACGAAAGCTACGACGGATCGTACGAGCGAAAGTACACCGCCGGAAAGCAAGTCGCCGTGCACTTCACGACGGTTCGTGACGACCAGGTGCGCTTACCTGACGCCCAGCCCAAGGGGCAAAAGGTGGTGCTACTGGAGGCACCGAAGTGACAACGATGCCTATCGAACAAGGGAGCGCTATGCGTCGCGGTCAGCTAGCCACGATTCACGTAGCACGCCAGCAGCTCAAGATGGACGAAGACACTTATCGTGACCTGGTAGCCCGTGTCTCCGCCGAACATGGCCGCGCTGTGCGAAGTGCAGCCGATCTCAACGGCAAGCAACGAACTGCCTTGATCGAAGAAATGCGCCGCCTGGGTGCCACCAAGCCTGCGAGCAAGCGTAAGCCCGGTCATTACCCAGGCAAGCCACACAACTTCTCTGGTATGCCTGAGATGGTCACGAAGATCGAGGCCTTGCTGGCCGACATGGCACTGCCATGGTCGTACGCCGATGCCATTGCGAAGCAGCAAACAGGGGTAGCCAAGGTCGCCTGGGTCCGCCAGGAAGAGCAGCTGCGCGCGATCATTGCCGCTCTTTCCGTGGAGCAAGAAAAGCGGGTGCTGGGTCACGCCGTCGACCAGGAGCTGAAACGGCTTGGTTGGGCGCCCGAACGCGTGGTGGAGATGCTGCGCCCATTGCGACCGAACTGGCGGCGCCACCGCGAATCCCTTCGGCTGGTACTTGCGTACCTGGCGCAACAGGATATCTCCCATGGTTGATCAATATGTGCTGGACAAGGCTGCGCAGCAGGGAAATCGCTTGGCTAGTTCCGTGAACCGTGAGATCAGCGATCTCTCTCATTCGGACCAGGAGTTGCTGCTAATCAGCGCCCTCGTCATCAGTGGCGCCCTGGGCATGGTGACCGCCCGCCTCAGCAAGGAGGCCGCCAAAAGGCTTTGGGACGACATGCGGAACGTCATCGATATCGGCCACGCACAGATCGAAGCCGCCGAGCAGGGCACGCGGCACTGATATGGGCATCAATGTGACGTGTCCTGCGTGCAACTCGGCTTTCCCCATCGAGGCAGGCCTAGTTGATGGGGACGCGAAGCGCCTGGCACTCGTGGCCGCTGGGATGGAACCGCTAGTGGCCCGTACAGCGTTCGCGTATCTGCGGCTGTTCAAGCCTAACGGGGGCACGCTGCGACTGCCCAGGGCCATTGCCGTCCTGGCTGAGCTGGATGAAATGGTGAATGCCGCCCAGGTGAGTGCTGGAGGGCATGGCGGCGCGCGACGCGCAGCGACTCCGGCTATGTGGGCCGCAGGCATGGAGCAGATGCTAAACAGTCGCGCCGACCTCGATCTGCCCTTAGGCGACCATGGTCACTTGCGGACGCTTGTGTACGCGCTGGCTGGCATGCCGACTGCCCACGCCGAACGCATCGGCGAACAGGGTGACGACGTTGGCCACAAGCGAGCAGTCACCGGAACAGGCGTGAGTCCGCCGCAGCCGCCCGAGGAGCCTCTTAAACGGGATCTGACGTGGCTTCAACAGCAGTTTGAATACGGGGCCATTACCGAACAAGAACGAGACGAGCGACAGGCCGCTGCACGGGCAAAATATGCGAGGGCATCATGAAAGACGATAAGAGCAGCATTGATACCGCCGACATGTTCGGCGATGACGTCTCGCTCGACGCCGACAAGGTCATTGATAGCCTTAAACAGCTCAAATCCCACCACTGGGAAGGCAACGTGGGCAAGCTCCTGAAGGCGGTCAAATGGGTCCTCAATAAGCACCTCGGTCCGGAGCGTGCGGCCTCCCTGTCGCCCGAGGTCGTCATGAGCGCGATCGACGAACTGGGAGGCCACATCGTGTACTGGCCCAAGGGAGAGGTCATCAAGCGAGCGCTGCGCGACATCGAGATCGCCACGGATCACTTCGACCGGGGATGCCCGATTGAGCAACTGGTCAACAGGTACAAGCTGACACCGCAGCGAATTTATACGATCCTTGCCGCCCAGAGGGAGATCCGTCGCCGCAGTGGCCCGGACCTCTTTGGATTTGGAGATGGAGGCTAACCAATGAAGGTCGTTAAACTGATAGGCGTGTTCATGATGGCTGTGGTGGCCGGCGGGTGCGACATCGTCGCCGACGACGCATCGAGGGCAGGAACGGGTGAAATCACCTCCATCGCGTCGCTGGATACTGATCAAACGGCAAAAGAGGCAGAGTATGCGCTTCAGGCCTTGTGCCCTTCACTGGGCAAGCTAGCCGGTGCTGGGGAGATCGATAGCGTTTCCCATCAAGTTGGCGAACCAAACATGGATACGCAGCGAGCCGTTGGGTGGGCGACCGCAACCACGGTGACCGTGATCCTCCCGAACCGAGCATTGAACAGCGTTCCTTCAGACTGGCACGCGGCTGGTCAACATTGCCACTTCGAAGTAGGTGCTGATGGAATTGCTGTGGCCAAGAGCGCATGCATGCGAATCTGCGATATCGAACCTAATGGATCGACAGGTGTGAAGCGCTTTCAATAGCGCATACAACCTCAGGAAGTACCTCCAAAGCCCCGCCCTATGCGGGGCTTTTGCTTACAAGGGCTTGAATATCAGCTCGCACGCGCGATGAACGAATCTGACGGCACACGGGGTCATGTGACCTACGGGGAGCCGTCATGTCGCTTATGTCGCATATCCGCGATGCCGTTACCGCCTGGGTAGCAGCTCGCCTCAAGTCGTTTGGTTTGACCGGGGTTACCCGCGTCTGGCGTTGGTGGGTAGCGGCACTGGTGCTGCTGGCCATCGTCACGGTCATCTCGCCCCAGGCCGCTGGCGTGCTGACCCTGAAGTTCGGGCAGCAGATGCTCGCTGCCATCGTCGGGTATCACCTGGCGAAGATCACTCTGATTCACGCCGTACCCGAACGGCTGCGTGAGGTCCCCATTATTTCAGCTGCGTTGACCCTCGGCCGGGCGCTGGTCATGGCCGGCGCGATGCTCGCCGTGGGGCTGGGCCTGTGATGCACGCATATGTCCTCCTAGTCATCGCGCTTCTCCTTGCCCGATGGCAAGGGCGCCTGGTTTCTCAAGGAAGCGTGATCCGCGCAATGTTGATGTGGCTTGTCGCCATCATCGTGGGCATGGCGTCGTTGAACGCTGCGCACGCGGCCAGCGTTCCCTCGCCTGCGGCCAAGTCGTGGCAACGCACGGTGCAGCGTGAAGCGCACGCGGTGTGGGGCATCACCGCACCGGTTTCCGCCTTCGGTGCGCAGATCGAACAGGAGAGCGCCTGGCGCCCGAATGCTCGCAGCCCCTATGCAGGCGGCCTTGCCCAGTTCACTGCGGACACGGCCTCTGACATGGCGCGTTGGTATCCGGAGCTGGGACCGGCTGATCCGTACGATCCCCGCTGGGCCATTCGGGCGCTGGTTCGGTACGACTACCGCCTCTATAACGGCGTTTTAGGTGCGCGAAGCGAGTGTGACCACTGGGCCATGACGCTCTCGGCGTACAACGGCGGCGCCGGCTGGCTGAGTCGCGACCGCGCCCTTTGCTCGCGTGTGTCCGCATGTGACCCCTCGCGCTGGTGGGGTCATGTGGAGCGCCAAAGCCAGCGCGCCTCGTGGGCGTTGACCGAGAACCGCGCCTATCCATCACGCATCCTGTTGACTCTACAGGCTCCTTACGCTGCTGCTGGCTGGGCCGGTCAGGCGGTGTGCCCGTGACCATCGCGAACGAACTGACTGGAGTTCCTTTAATGACGACGGCCAAGCGCCTGATCGGCTACTTGCTGGTACTCGCGCTCGTATTCATCAGTGGCTGGTTCAGTGGCGGCAGGTCGGCCAACGGCGACGTCCAGGCGAAATACATCGATACCGCCATCGACAGCGCGCTGTGGCAGAGCCAGGCGCAGATGGACGAAGCAGCCTTAGCCGAGGTGAAACAGCTTCTGGACAAGCAAAAAAATGATTTGGCGGCAGCGAAACGAACGGCCTCGGAAGCCATAGCTCAACGTACCGCCGTTCAAAAGCAGCTCAACGCCGAGCGCGATACGCGCAAGCAAGCCCTGGAGAAAACCGCGAATGAAAACCCCGACTGTGCTGCTCTGGCTGGCGTGCTTTGCCCTGCTGTCGCTCGCCGGCTGTTCGGCTCACCGGCAGGCCCGACCGACACCGAGTAAGCCGACGGTCTTGTCCGTCGCAACCGTGACGTATGCGCCGATGCCGACCGAGCTGACGGATGCCATCGCGGAGCCCGTACCGCCGCCCCAGCATTGCCGCACCGCCACTGGTGACCCGGGCTGGTGTCTCATCGATGCGCTCAGCTGGATCGAGGACTGGCGTGGAACCCTCATGCGGTGCAATGCCGACCGTGCAACGACAGCTCGAATTGGTAACGCCGTGCAGAAGGCGGTGAAGCCGTGAGCCAAGAAACTAACAACGGCTTGAAGGATGGTGCGCATGGATGAGCTCGAAATCGCCTCGGCACAGGAATCCGCCGACCGGGAGGCACTGATCAACCTTCAGCTCCTACGTGGACGGGTAGCACGAGCTCCCGCCAAGCACGCTGCGGATGGTAGGCGCATCTGCGTGCATTGCGGGGAACCCATCGCCGAGAAGCGCCTCGCGGCCGTTCCACATGCAACCGCCTGCCGCGATTGCGAAACCATGGCCGAGCAGCACGCCGCCCATTACGTCAGGAGAAACGCATGGGCAGTGTGATTCAGTTGAGTACCCGCGAAGTGTTGATTCTCGTCAGCGCCTTCGCTGGCGTCGTGTTTACGTTCGGCAAGTTGCTTCTCGGCCAGTTCGAGCGTCGTATGCAGGAGCGCTTCGACGGCATGGAAAAACTGCGGGCGGCCGAAAAGAGCGCCCTGCGCGACCAGTTCGAGACGCTCGAAAGCAACCTGGAAGACACGACCGGACGGGTCACCGCCGTTGTGCAGCGCGTCGAGCAACTGCGGGACGAGTTACCAAAGCAATACGTAACACGCGAAGACTGGATTCGCTTCGCGACCACACAGGACGCCAAGCTTGACCGACTGATGGAGCTGGTCCTCAGCATGAAATTCAACGGGGGAAATAAATCGTGAGCGATATCGACCTTGGCAAGATTCAGCGAGAGTCCGCCCGGTGGCGCATTCTCCGCATCCTCGACGCCGGCCGGCCGTTGCCGGTGAGCGAGCACACGGTGCTGCTTGCTCTCAATGACGCAAAGCTGTCGTTGACGATGCAGGAACTGCGTAGGGAGCTCGACTATCTGGATGATCGCAAGCTGCTTCGGATTCTCGACATCAATACCGCGCACTGGTCCGCCGAGCTGACGCATTACGGCGTCGACCTGGTGGAGTACACCGTGGACTGCTTGCCGGGCATCGCCCGCCCGCCGAGATTCTGATGGCACCGCGTAGCAAGGTCGCCAAACTGCCAGCCGCCGTAAAGGAATGGCTGGACGATCGTCTGGTCGAAGGGAACTTCAGCGGCTATGAAACCCTTTCGGCCGAGCTGGCCAAGCGTGGCTATACCATCAGCAAAAGCGCGTTGCACAACTACGGTCAGGAATTCGAGGACCGCTTGGCGGCGGTCAAGCTGAGTACCGAGCAGGCGCGCGCTGTGGTCGCCAGTTCGCCGGATGACGAAGGCGCCGTCAACGATGCGTTGATGCGACTGGTGCAGGACCGCCTATTCACGGTCCTGGTCTCGGCTAACAGCGACCAGCTGGATCTACCCAAGTTTGCTCGGGCTATTGCCGATCTTGGCCGGACCACGATCAGCCAGAAGAAATACGCCGCCGAGGTGCGAGCGCAGCGCGAGAGCGCGGCCGCCGAAGTTGAACAGATCGCCCGCAAGGGAGGTCTCACAGCGGACACGGCCAATGAAATCCGTCAGATGATCCTCGGAATCGGCCAATGAGCTCCCTACCCAGCGTCAGCAGTGCGGTGCTGATGCCCTACCAGCAGCAGTGGATTGCCGACACGTCTCCGTTCAAGGTGGCGGAGAAGTCGCGCCGTACCGGCCTGACATGGGCTGAGGCAGCTGACGATGTACTGATCGCTGCATCCGCCAAGGCAGCAGGCGGTCAAAACGTCTATTACATTGCCTACAACCAGGACATGACCATCGAGTACATCGAGGCATGCGCCATGTTCGCTCGGGCATTCAACTACGCCGCTGCCCAGATGGAGGAAGGAATCTGGGATGGCGAGAGCGAGGAAGACAAAAGCATCAAAACCTTCACGATTCGGTTTCCCGACAGCGGTCACCGCATCGTTGCACTGACGTCTCGCCCGTCCAACCTTCGTGGCCGCCAGGGCGTGGTGGTGATCGACGAGGCCGCGTTCCATGATCAGCTCGATGAGCTACTCAAGGCGGCCATGGCGCTGCTGATCTGGGGCGGAAAGGTCCGCGTCATCAGTACCCATAACGGTCAGACGAACGCTTTCAACGAGCTCATCACCGATATCCACGCAGGCAAGCGCTCCGGCTCAATTCACCGTATCGACTTTGCCACGGCAATCGCCAATGGCCTTTACCGCAGGGTCTGCGCCCGGATGGGCGTCGAGTGGACTCAGGCCGGCCAGGACGAGTGGGTCGCTGGCGTCTACAAGTTCTACGGCGACGGTGCCGCCGAGGAATTGGACTGCGTCCCGTCCAATGGCACCAACGCGTACCTGTCCGGTGCCTTGATCGAAGCAAGGTCAATCGATGCCCCTGTGCTGCGCTGGTCACAGCCGGTGGCATTTGCCGCGCTTGATGATCACACCCGATGGGCCGCGTGCCAAGCGTGGCTGGATGGCGAGGTGCTGCCACTCCTGGAAGCTCTTGACCCGACACTGGAGCATGCCTTCGGCCAGGACTTTGGCCGCGACCATGACTTGACCGTCATTGCGCCGATTCAGACCCTACAGCAGTTGCGCCGACGCGTGCCCTTCGTGCTGGAACTGCGCGGCATCCCGTTTCGTCAGCAAGAGCAAATTCTGTTCTTCGTTGTGGACCGCCTCCCCCGATTCACCAAGGGTGTGCTCGACGCACGCGGCAACGGCCAATCGCTGGCCGAGTTCGCCTGGCAGAAGTATGGCGAGGAACACATCGAGCGACTGATGCTGAGCGAGACGTGGTACCGCGAGCAGATGCCTGCGTTCAAGACGGCCTTTGAAGACGGCGCTTTCGATATTCCAAGGGATGTGGACATCCGCAACGATCTGCGTGCGCTGAAGCTCATCAAGGGCGTGGGCCGTCTTCCCGACGGCTACAAGGGCAAGGGCCAGGACAACCAGCCACGCCACGCCGATGCCGCCATCGCCTTGGCTATAGCGCACTACGCCAGCCGACAGGATGTCGTGGTGTACGCGATCCATCGTGTCAAACCCACTGCCGATCTGCCGCGCGCTATCAAGCGCGGCGGCGGATGGCGTACCGAGAAAGGTTTTTAACCCATGGTGCAGTCCACTATCCTCGACCAGTACGGCCGACCCATCGAATACGACCAGCTCACTGAGGAACTCTCCGCCCCTTCGCTCACGGGCATTCGTTCGACCTGGTATCCGTCGACGTCTGGAAGCCTCTCGCCGGGGCGTCTGGCAGCGATGCTGGAAGCGGCCAACCAAGGCGATGCGGATGACTATCTGACGCTTGCGCTGGAGATGGAAGAGCGAGACCTGCACTACGCCAGTGTGCTGGGAACGCGCAAGCTCGCTGTATCCGGCCTCGATGTCACGGTAGAGGCGCTGACCGACGATGCTGCCGACGTACGCATGGCCGATGCACTACGCGAGCTGGTCACCGCCCCGGAATTCGACGAGCTGCGCGCGGACCTGGTCAACGCCCTGGGCGCCGGCTATGCGGTCAGCGAGATCATGTGGGACAAGAGCGGCAGGACGTGGATGCCGTGCGACTACAAAGAGCGCGATCCCAGGCACTTCCGTTTCGACCGCGATACGGGCCGAGAGCTTCGCCTGATCGACCCGCAGGATATGGCCAACGGCATTGCCCTGGCACCCTACAAATTCGTGGTGCATTACCCGCGCATCCGGCCTGGCCTTCCCATTCGTGGCGGCCTCGCACGGCTCGCGGCGGTGGCCTACATGTGCAAGGCCTGGGCGTGGAAGGATTGGATGTCGTTTGCCGACATCTATGGCCTGCCCATGCGTGTGGGCAAGTACGGTCCGGGCGCGAGCGCAGAAGACATCGCGAAGCTGATGTCAGCGGTTGCCAACCTGGGCAGCGACGCGGCGGCCGTGATGCCTTCTGGCATGTCCATCGACTTCCAGACCGCAGCGCAGACGGCGGGCGCCGGTGATTTCTTCCGGGGGCTGGCGGAGTGGTGGGATAAGCAGGTGAGCAAGGGCGTCATTGGTCAGACCATGACGACCGACGACGGGGCTAGCATGGCACAAGCCCAGGTGCATCAGCTCGTGCGCGAAGACCTGCTCACGGCGGACGCCAAGGCCCTGCAAAACACCCTTCAGCGCCAACTCGTGCGCGGCTTTATCGATCTGAACTTCGGGCCGGGCCGTTATCCGCGTTTGATCGTCAACGTTCCCAAACCCGAAGACGTCGCCGCGCTGGTCAAAGCCTTGGGCATCCTGGTCCCGCTCGGCTTACAGGTCGAGCAGAGCGTGGTGCGAGACAAATTGGGGATTGCCGATCCTGCGCCTGGCGCCCTGTTGTTGCAGCCCGCTGCGCCCGTACCCGTCGCTGCCAACCGCGCGCTCAACGCCGAGGTGCGGCCAACGCCGGCTGATGCGGCCACGTCGGTTGATCGGGTCGACGCGATCGTTAGACAGCTCGACGCACAGCAAGGCGCGATAACGGAGCAGTGGTTGGATCAGATTCGTGCCGTTGTCGATCAAGCGGCGACACTGGACGACGTGCGCGATGGCTTATTCGCCCAGTTTGCCGAGCTGAGTCTGGATGGCTTCGCGCAAGGCATGCAGGACGCACTGGATGCCGCGCAGGCGGCGGGTCGCTATGACCTGATGCAGGAGGCGGCCAGTGGCTGATTCGAAGCCGCGGCTTCGCCTTATCGACGGACGCTGGCAGGCCATTGGCTCGCCCGCCAGCGCCGGTGCTCCCGCAGCCACCAGCCTGCCTTTCAAGGAGCAGGCCGCGTTCTGGCGACGCAAGGTCAACGTCCCCACCGACACCTGGCGCGATGTGCAACGCGAGGATCATGCACAAGCCTTTATGGTCGCTGGTGCGGCACGCGTTGATCTGCTCGATGATCTACGCAAGGCGGTGGACAAGGCCGTGCTGAATGGTGGTTCCATCGAAAGCTTCCGCAAGGACTTCGATGCGGTCGTTGCACGGACCGGTTGGGAGTACAACGGCGGGCGCAACTGGCGTACCCGGATCATCTACACCACCAATGTACGCAGCAGCTACATGGCGGGGCGCTGGCAACAGATTCAGGCGATCAAGCATCGCCGTCCATACATGGAATACGTGCATAACGATTCCGTACGCCACCCGCGCCCTCAGCACCAGGCATGGAACGGCACCATCCTGCTTGTCGATGATCCCTGGTGGAACACCCACTATTGCCCTAACGGCTATGGCTGCCAGTGCACCACCCGGACGCTGGCGCAGCGCGACATGGATGCCCTGGGCAAGACGGGCCCTGATCAGGCACCGACAAGTGTGGACGACACAACGGGCATCGATCCCGGGTTTGACTACAACGTCGGCCAGGCGGCCGCATCCATGCCAGCGGCTGACCGCATCGGGCAAAAGATCATGACCATGCCCAGGCCGTTTCGCGATGCTGCCCTGGCCGATGCACAACGCCGTCAGGCCGACATGTTCGCGGACTGGCCAGCGGCGGTTAGTCGTGCACAGAGCGCCGATGCCGGCGTGTCATCCATCCATCAGCCGGTAGGTTTCGTTCGACCCCGCGTGGCCGAGCTGCTGGACCGAGGCACATTGCCTGGGCGGGTCGATAAGCCCTTAGCCAGCGCCCTGCTGGCGGCAGATGACCATGCGCTCACCACCGCACTGGCCAGCACGACGGATGGCTCACCGTCTGCCTTGCAGCAACTTGCCCAGGATCTGCCGCAGGTGCTGGCTGACGGGGACGTCCCCGTTTTGTGGGATACGCATATGCAGCAGCTCCTGTACGCGCATGCCCTCGCCGACGGCCGCTTTGCAGCCGCCTCGTTTTCCCTGGACGCCACCGGGCCACGAGGTCGAGGCCAGGGCGGCGCCATGGCCGGGCGCCTACAAACCCTCGCTCTGCTCGATGCAGCCCACCTGGCGACCGAGCGGTACCTGCTGCTGGATGGCGCCCTGTAATGAGCGGCGCCAGCTACAGCATTGAGGTCAACGCCAAGGAAATCGCCGAGCGCCTGGCGCATCTCGCCAAGCGCATGGATCACGTGCAGGATGCCTTGGTCGAGATCGGCGAGGTACTCGTGCCGAGTACCCAGCAGCGGTTCGGCCAGGCCATCTCGCCGACGGGCGCTCCCTGGGCCCCGTTGTCGCCCCGCACGCTGGCCCAGAAGAAGGGCCCTGGCATCCTGCGGGAGAGCCTCGCGCTGCAAAGCTCAATCCACTACCAGGTGGAGGGTGACGAGGTACATGTCGGCACGGACCTCATCTATGCCGCGATTCACCAGTTCGGTGGCAAAGTGCACCACACCGCCCGCAAGGCCACGGTGAACTTCCGACAGGACAAGCGCACCGGCGAGGTAGGGCCTCGCTTCGTCAAGGCCAAGCACGCCAACTTCGTGCAGGACGTCACCATCGGTGCGCATGACACCGAGGTTCCAGCCCGTCCCTACCTCGGGCTGAGCGCCAAGGATGAGCGGGACATCCTCGATGCGCTGTGGGATTACATCCTGGAAGATTTCGGTGCCAGCGATTCGGGCGGCGGGGCCATCGCCTAAAACGCCCGTAGCGGCCCCCCAAGGGGGGTGGGGGGCGGCAGAGATACCGGGCGGGGGTGGCGTCGGGCTCTAAAACGGGTTTTAAATGCTTCGGGAGGGGGGCTTGCCCTTTCCCGGCGTCCCATCTGTCGGCTCCACGGGCAAAACCCCTCCTGGCGAGGGGTCATGTTCATAACAAGCCCTTGAATAACGAGACTGCGCGCGCGGGGCAGAACATGGCCCCATGGCACACAAATCTCACCTCGCTCTGAATGTCGAACTGGCCGCCGTCGATGGCGCCGCCCCCGAGTGGGTGGAGCTGATCCCGGCTGGCCCCAACGTCACCGGCCTCGATGGCCGCAGCTGGGTGTTCGACCAGCTCGCCGCCAGCCAGGTGCTCGCCACCTTCGCCGAACGCGGTCTCGATGTCGTCATCGACTGGAACCACGCGACCCAGCTCCAGGCTCCCACGGGAGGCGATGCGCCGGCCGCCGCCTGGATCAAGCGCCTGGAGTCCCGCGACGGCGCGCTCTGGGGTCAGGTGGATTGGACGCCGCGCGGCGGCCAGCAGGTGCTCAACCGTGAATACAAGTACCTGAGCCCGGTCTTCGACTACGACCCGACCACCAAGCGCATCGCGCGCCTGGTCAGCGCAGCCATTCTCAACACCCCCAACCTGCGCCTGACGGCGCTCAATAGCGAGGAAACACCTGTGGCCCTATCCGCAGCAATTGCGGGCGCGCTCGGCCTCACCACCGACGCAACCGACGAGGCGGCCCTTGCCGCCATCACCCAGCTGAAGACCGCGCGAGCGGCCAACAACGAGAACCCGAGCCTGGAACGCTTCGTGCCCCGCGCGGACTACGACACGCTGCACACCCGCGCCGTCAACGCCGAGCAGGCGCTGGCCGCCCGCGACGCCGCCGAACACACCGCAGCGGTGGATGCCGCGATCAGCAGCGCCCTGGCGGCCGGCAAGATCACCCCCGCGACCCAGGACTACCACCGTGCCAGCTGTTCCGACTCGGCCGGCCTGGCGCGCTTCAAGGAGTACGTCAACATCGCGGCCGTGATCGCGCCGGACCAGAAGGACCTAGACAAGCGCGGTGATGGCAACGGAACCGCCCTCAACGCCGAAGAGCTGGCCGTGTGCCAGGCCACCGGCCTCGATCCCGCCGCCTTCCTCGCTTCCAAAGCCGACAAGTAAGGACTGATACCCATGACCCAGCTCACCCAGGGCCGCCTTACGCCGCGTCGCAACGGCGACCAGGTCGGCCATGACGTTGCCGCCAACACGATCCTCTTCACCGGCGGCCTGGTCGCACTCAATGCAACGGGCTTCGCCGTACCGGCCACCAAGGCCGGCCGTAACGCCGTCGGCGTCAACGAGTGCGACGTGGACAACTCCAAGGGCGCCGACGGCGATTTGCAGGCCAGTGTGCGCCGCGACTGCTTCGCCTTCGACAACTCGCCGACCAGTGCATGCACTCGTGTGGACATCGGTGCCGTTGCGTACGTCGAAGACGACAGCACCGTCGCTCGTACGGGCACCGCCATCGCTGGCGTCATCGTCGACATCACCGACGAAGGCGTATGGGTCGACGTCGGCCGCTATCCCATCACCGTCGAAGCGGCTTAAGGAGCCTCGCACCCATGATTGTCAACGCAGGCAACCTCAAAACCCTGTTCATCGCCTTCAAAGCCGCCTTTGCGGGCGGCCTGGGCACGGCCCCGAGCCAGTACACCCAGATCGCCACCGTCGTGACCAGCACGACGGGCGCCGAGGAATACGGCTGGCTCGGGAAATTCCCCAAGATGCGCGAGTGGATCGGCGACCGCGTGATCAACGGCATGCAGAGTCACGGCTACACGGTGAAGAACAAGCCGTTCGAGCTGACGGTAGGCGTGCCTCGCAACTCCATCGAAGATGATCAGTACGGCGTCTTCGCCCCAATGATGACCGAAATGGGACAAAGCGCGGGCGAGTTCCCCGACGAGCTCGTCTTCAATCTGCTCGCGGAGGGGCGTACCGAGAAGTGCTACGACGGCAAACCGTTCTTTGCTACCGACCATCCGGTGCTTAACGGCAAGGGCAAGCCGGTTGCGCAGAGCAACGTCGATGATATCGCCGACGGCGGCCCGGCCTGGTATGTGCTGGACACGCGCCGCGCACTCAAGCCGCTGATCTTCCAGGACCGCAAGAAGCCGAACTTCGTGGCGATGGTGTCGGAGACCGACGAAAACGTCTTCAGCCGCGCCGAATTCGTCTACGGCGTCGACGCGCGCGGCAATGCTGGCTTCGGCTTCTGGCAGCAAGCCTACTCGTCCAACAAGCCGCTGAACGCCGAAAACCTCGAAGCGGCCATTACGGCGATGACGGGTCGACTCGGCGACAACGACCGCAAGTTGGGCATCAACCCCAGCGTCCTGGTCGTGCCGTCCACGATGGAGTTCGTGGCCTCCGCGCTTCTGAAGAGCGTGCTGGTCAACGGCGGTGAGACCAACCCGCTCGCGGGTCGCCTGACGATCCTGCTCAGCCCGTGGCTGTAAGTACCGTCTGAAGCTCCGGCCGCCTCACGGCGTGGCTTCTGCCTTGCGCGAATCGGATAGCGCTGGCCCCCAAAGGTCACGGGGAGAAGGGGACTCAACGTACACAGTCTTCAGTAGGCCTGAAAAGCGTGCGTGACAGCCGGAGAGACGGCAACCACCCCTACACAGTGAGTCCCATGCAAATCACCGCAGCACAGCTTGTGACACGTTTTGGCGCCGAAGAGATCGCCGCCATCGCCGTGCCCAAATGGCTGGACCCGCTGACCCCCGACCAGATGTCGGCGGCTGCGAACGGCGATGACCTATCGCAGTGGGCCGACGCGGCGAAGCTGTCGGCGCAAAGCGCGCTGAGCCGTATCGAAACCGTCAGCGGCCGTGCCGCCACCGAGCTTGCCTACTACCTGCGCTTCCGCGCGCCGACAGCCGACGCGCCGGTCTGGCTACCGGATGACACGCTGGAGCTGGCTCGATACCACCTCTACGACGCAGCCGGCAACGCCGATAGCACCGTGCGCCTGCGTTATCAGGATGTGATCAAACGCCTGAAGGCGCTGATGGATGAGGACGCTGCCAATGGCGTATCCGAGGGGGATAAGGGCGGCGCGCCCGTCGTGATCAGCAATCCTCGGGTTTTCTCCCGCAACACCCTGAGGCGCTGGTGATGCTCGACCTCATCGAATCGGCCGTACTGGATCGCCTCCAGGCATTGAAAGAGATAGCGCCGCGCATCGATATCGCGGGATACGCAGGCGAACTTTCCGATGGCGACCTGCTGGCCAAGGTCGCCGCTGCCGGTATGGCGGTGCTTGTGCTGGTACCGAGCGGTAAGTTCACCAGGCGAAGCAACCGCCGTTTCAGCTTCGATGGCGTGGTGCGCTTGGTCATTTTCGTACGGCAGGCACGCGGCCAGTCGGAAACCCGCATGGGTACGGCAGGCCAGCTGGGTAGCTACGCGCTTTGGGATAGTTGCGTACGCCTACTTACCGACTTCCATCCGAGCAACGAGGCGGCGGGCCTCTCGGCCGACGGGCTCGTGCCCACGACCTACAACAACCTGGTCAACGGAAAGGCCGAACGCGATTATCTGAGCGTCCTGGGCCAGAGCTTCGCCATCAAGGCGGACTGGACCGTCCCCGAGGATGCCGGCGAGCCCCTCCTGGGTATCGACCTCAACTACTACCTCAAGCCGGGCGACGATCTCATCGACGCGTCGGATCACGTCCCCCTGGAGAACACGTAATGCTGCGAGTCATCGCCAATGAGGGCCTGAAGGTGCCCTTTGAAAAGCAGCGCGCGTTTATCGGCAGCGAGCCGGTCGACGTGCCTGATTCCCTCTACTACCGCCGACGGCTGGAGACGGGCGAGCTGGTGCATGTCACGGACGACGCTACCCGTAAGCCCTCCGCTTCCGCGCTCGTCGCTGATTCCGATGCCGCCACCGACAAGAAATCTGGGAGCAATGCCAAATGAACATCGCCCTGAACACGATCCCGGCCAGCACCCGCAAGCCCGGCACCTACTTCGAGTTCAATACCTCGCTGGCGGTCAACACACTGCCGAGCAACGCGCAGTCGCTTCTCCTGGTGGTGCCTCTGCTCGATGCCGGCACCATGCCGCCGCTGGTGGCCACCGTGGTCTATGACGCACCAAGCGCATTTGCGCTGACGGGAAGCACCGTCGCACAGGCGATGGTGGCTGCGGCAATCAAGGCCAACCGTTACCTGCAAATCTCCCTGGTCGGCATCAAGGTGGTCGGCGACGCCGAACCCGACATCACGCCGGCACTCGATGCCACCGCAACGGGCGATTACACCCAGGTCGTATCCGCCTGGCAGAGCACTATCGCTCTCACCGCCATGCGGACGCACATCGAAGAGGTCACCAATTCCATCAACCAGAAGTCGCTTCTGGGCGTCGCCGCCGTGGTGGGCACGTTGACCGCGGCTACCACGCTCGCCTCCGCACTCAACAGCGCCCCGATCACGCTGGCACTGCTTCCCGGCACCGCCTATACGGCGGCCGAACTGGCCGCAGCCTACGCCGCCGTGATCGCCAGCGAGAGCGACCCGGCGCGGCCACTGAACACCCTGGCACTGACCGGGGTGCCGGTGCCAGCCATTGCGAATCGACTTTCCCGCAACGAACAGGAGACGGCGCTTCTCAATGGCGTGACGCCGCTCGAAGTCGGCCCGGGCGAGGTGGTGCAGATCGTCCGTGCCATCAGCACGTACACCAAGTCCGAAGCCGGCACGGCCGACGTGTCCATGCTGGACATCACCACCATGCGGACCCTGTACTACGTGCGACAGGCTTGCCGCGAGCGCGTCGCCTTGCGCTTCCCTCGGTCCAAGAACACGGCCCGCATCGCGGCATCCGTCCGTGGGGAGCTGCTCGACGTCCTGAAGAAATGCGAGGCGCTCGAAGTCGTGGAGAACGTCGACGCCAATGCCGACGGTCTCGTGGTCGAAAAGAGCGCGACCGATGCCAACTGGCTCGTCGCATCCATTCCTGCCGACGTGGTCAACGGCCTGCATGTCTTCGCAGGCGTGATCAACCTCATCCTCTAACGGAGAATCCCATGGCAGATACCTATGTTGGGCTGATCGTCCTCGAGATCGACGGCACCGAGTACGAAGTGGTCAGCCTCAGCACGACCGAGAACACGAATCGCAAGGTCGTGAAGACGATGAATTCCAGCGGTCGGCCGTTGGGGACGTCCAAAGGCGTTGCCGACTACTCGCTCACCGTGAACGTGGCCATCCCGAAGACCGGGGAGCCGAACTGGAGCACCCTGATCGACGGAAAGATCACCGCGTACCCCCAGGATGGCGGTGGTCTCCGCGAGACCTGGACGGGTGTGCACCTGGTCACGAAGGGCAGCACGTACAACCTGGACAACGAAGCCACCCGCGAGCTGCAACTGTCCGCCCTCAACTACTACACCGAATGATGCGCCGGCCATCGATCCGTCCTGTGGCATTCGTCATCGTACTTGCCAGCGTACTGCTGGCCGGCTGCGATATCCAAGAAACGCAACGCCAGCTGGTGTGCACCCGTGATGGCACGCTGCTCTATCAGAGCCCGCTCTCCGCCTTCATCACACCTCGCGCCAATACCGCCAGCTGGAATATCGACGGTGCGATATACACACCCGAGAGCAACAGCACCTGCGTCGTCAACGACGTGTACTGACTTTCAGCGATACGGCGTGCCGCGCACGACACAAAGTCCGTAGGTAATCAGACCCCGTATTCACTGAGCCGGTATGAGCTGGACGGCCAAGACAAAAAGTAACTCGGGGACCCGGCCAGCCAACCTGGCTATCGCTATCCAGAACAATCATTGCAAGGCTGATTATGTCCACATCGAACACCAAGAACTGGGAAGGTCTGACTATCACGCGTGATTTGAAGGTCGGCGTGCTGTTCGCCGGCACTCGACACAAGAAGTTCACCCTTCGCGTGCCGATGGCTGGCGATCTGATCAACGCCCAGAAGGCATACCCCAGCGGACCGATCCGCCTACAAGCATTGGAGTGCTATCGCCAACAGCTTCTCGAACTCGGGGATATTCCCGCCGAAAGCCTGACCATCGAACTGCTGAGCACGGAGCTGGCCGAGGTCGACCTGGGGCTGTTGGAGGTGGCCGATGAAGAGCTGGGAAAGTCGCTGAACGATCCGCCCGAAAAAGCGGACTCCGAAACTGGTGGTTAATTGAACACGTCCTAGTCAAGCACGGCTATCGCATTGACGAAATTGGACGAATGACCAAGCCTGAAATCGAGGCGCGACTGGACTTCATCAGTCGTCGCGGCAAGCCCGCCGCCACCAAGACCTACAAGAGCGCGAGGAATAAGGAAGCCCGATGAGCGATATGCGCGTCAATCTCACCGTACGGGCGCGCAGCGAGGGCAGCGGTCCGGTCGACGCTCAAACGGCGGCCGTCGACAAGCTAGGCAAGACATCCACGACCACAGGCAACAAGGTCAAGCAGGCGCTGCGATGGCAGAACGGGCAATGGCAGGAGGTCAAGCAATCCACCTCCGAAGCGGGTGCCGAGGTCAAGAAGTTCGGCGGCACGATGGATCGTGTGGCCACGCAGGGACAGCGAGCCACCGACGCCATTAAGCGCGGTCTGCAAGACGATGCGCGCGAGCTACGCCGTTCCACCACCGAGGCTGAGCGTGCTGGTCGTGGCATGGACCGGCTGCGCATGCTCGCCCTTCGCTCGACCAGCGCGTTGCGCACCATGGCCAGCGCTGCACGCCGTGAATTCGACGGCCTGCATAAGGTGCTGGGCGGCGTCGGCGGCCGCCTGGCCGCGCTCGGCATCGGTGCGGGCGCCGTGCAGACGCTGCGGTCCAGTGCGCAGTTGGACCGTACCAACATCCAGCTGCGTCAAACGGCCGACATGAGTGCAGCGGATGTCGACGACTGGCGGCGCACCCGTTGGGCGATGGCTCGCGCCAATGGCAACAGCCCCGATGCGATTGATCGCGGCATGGGGCAGTTGGTGGCCGCCGGCTTGAATTATCAGCAGGCAAAGCCCGCAGCGAACGCCGCTGACGTCGCATCGACGATCAGTGGCGCCGATCAGGGCCAGCTGGCGGACTATCAGGTCACGGCGGCCGCCATCTTCAACGAGGACCTGGCCAAGGCTGGAACGAGCAACCGCCTGCTCGCGCAAGGGTTGGTGGGTGGCCGCCTCGGTCGCGCCGAGTTGCCGGACCTTCCCAACATCTTCCCTCGTGTCGGCGGTGCCGCGCAGCAAGCGGGGCTGAACTATCCGCAGACCATCGGCTACATCGAAGCGCTATCCAATATCGAGTCCCAACCCGAGCGCCTAGCAACACTGGCCGAGTCGGGACTTCGCATGTTCACCAACGGCAAGTACCGGGCGCAGGTCACCAAGACGACGGGCGTGAACTTCTTCGATAAGAAGGGCGCGACACGCGATCCCTTTGCAGTTATGGAGGATTTGCGCAAGCGATACGAGAAGCTGAAGACGGATAGTCGGCGGTCGGCCTTCTTGCAAGCGGTGATTGGCGAGGCCGATCTCGACACGCAGCGCAACTTCCGCGCGTTTCTTCAACCCGGTCGCATCGAGCAGGCCCGTGACTACGGTAAGCAGATTAGCGCCGTGGCAGACTTCGACCCAGCCCAGCTCGATGAAAACCGCAAGAGTGCCACCGCCACGGCAGGACGCGTCAAAGCCACGGTGGGTGAGGCCCTGGACAAGGCCGCGATCCCGGTGAACAAGGCGCTGGCCAGCGCGGCGCAATACCTGCTGGACGACAAGGGGCTGAGCGGTAGCCAGCTCCTGGGCGGCGCTGCGGCTTTGGGCGTAGGGGGCTACTACGGCGGTCGCCTGGCGAAGTGGGGCGGCAGCAAGGCCTTGGGTAAGCTGACCGACCTGCTCGGTGGCAGTGTCGATACGGTGAAAAACATCGTGGTCGGCCATGCCCTGCAAGAAAGCACCGGCGTCACACCCGTGTTTGTCACCAACTGGAGCGGCGCACCGTCGGGTATCGGCAGCGCGGCATCCAGCGCCGCCGAGGTAGCCGCCGAGGCGGCCACCGGTGGTCGCGCTGCTACCGCCGCCACGGGCGCCGCTCGGGTCGCAGCTGGTGCACGCGGCTTTGTCATGGCTGATCTACTGCCGGCATTTGCTCTGGGCGCTGGTGTGGCGGCCGTGAACGATGCCTTGAAGCCTATTGCGGATGCGCAAGATGCGCAGTTGGTAGCTGACCAGCGGGAGCGGGACAAGAAGCGCTTCGGCATCAACGATGCACAGCTGGATCGCCGCAATCAGATCGAAACGAGCGAAATGCCGTATGGACGCTGGGTCGATAGCGCATACGCCGCGCCGGGGAAGAAGCGCGTTGAGGACTACGAGGCCTGGGTGACAAGCCAGATTCCAGCGGAGCAGGTCGATGCCGGCGATGCCGCCAGGGCGGCTGGGCTCATCGGCAATGTCGCCCGCTCTCCCGCCGCACGCTGGCTCTCGCCCCGGCTTTCGGATTCGGTCAGCTCGTGGGCAGAACAGACCGCCTCGCGGCTGGACCCGGCAGCTATTGGCGATACCAGCGCGGCGGCCGCCAGCCAGATGCAGGACGCTGCTCGCGTATTCAACGACGCAGCGCGCCTGCTCGAACCACTCCTGGGCAAGCCACTCCAGATCCAGGTCACATCGGATACCGACGAACTACACGCCAAGGTCGTTGATCGACAAGTGCGTGACGCGAGGCGCGGATGAGCTGGAAAGACAATCTCCTACCGGCGAGCTTTCGCTCGATAGCTATCGACGTGGTTGGCACGGAGCTGGACGTGAGTCGCTCGCTCGCCTTGCATGGCGTGCCATACCGTGACGGCGAATCCGTCGAGGATCTCGGCCGGGATGCCCGGCGCTTCGAAGTCCAAGTGGTGTGCTGGGGAGACAACTACGAAACGACGCTGCAAGAGCTGATCGTTGCGCTGGACTCGTCCGATGATGCCGCCTTTGTGCACCCGGTCTACGGCAACATCACCGTACACGTCGAGCGCTACCGTATTCGGGACGATGCGGAAACCCCGGACCGGGCCGAGATATCACTTACCCTGATTGAGTCTGGCGATGATCCGCAGTTCTTTCAGCGAACGTTCGTCACTACCGCCGATGCCGTGGCTAGCACGCAGCAGCTCAGCGGCCTGGCGTCCGCTATTGCCTCCGGCAAGGCGGTCTTGGGCCAGGTTCGCTCGTATGCTTCGGCGGTACGCGGCGTGCTGGCTCAGGTTGTCGGTATCGTATCCACCGTCCGAAATGCCACGGATGGTGGGTGGACCGGGCTCATGGAAAACGTGATCGGTCAACCTGGGATCACTCTTCAGTTCGCCCAGCTGCGCAGCCAGATACTCGGAACCCTCAGCGGACTTGCCGCACTGGCCGACGGCGTCACACCGACGTTCGACCCTGTCGTGGGCGAAGGATCGAAACGCGTCCTGCCGGAGGCTCGCGACGATATCGAATTCACCATGCCGACCAGTGCCACCAGGCTGCTGGCCGGCGACGCACTGCCGCAGACCGTGCCAGGGCAGGACAACCTCCCGGCCATGGCCGTTCGCGCGTGGCAGGTCGCCCTCGTGTGCGCTCGCCAAGGCGTCATGCCGACCCTCTATGCCGGTGCCCTGGACACCAATTCAGGCGCGAATGGCGGCGCCGCCAGCGGGACCGCCATTGAGCTGCCGGATGGCCTCCCGGCGGACGCCGTCAACGCTGTGGGCCTCACGTTGGTCGCCTACCTGATTACTGAGCAGGCGATGATCCTTGCTGACGCCGTGTGCAGCGTATTTGATGCCGAGCTCGATAGTCCGAGCCTCTCGCCCAACGATGTGGACGCACTGACCGCCCAGGTGCGCTCGCTCCTACAGTCGGCGATCATCATGCATCGCGAGCTGTTCGACGTGGAAGCGGCGCTGACGGTCATCGAGCCACTCCGGCAGCTCGCCCAGGTTGTCCAGGTGTCTGCTAACGCGGTCATCAATATCAAACCGCCCATCGTGCAGCGCGTGGTTCCATCGATGCAGTGTCTACGTCGCCTGGCGTTCCTCTGGTATGGCGACAACACGCGAGCGAACGAGCTGCTTCGATTGAATCCGAACCTCGTTACGCCTTACAGCATCAGCGCAGGCCAGGTACTGAACGCATATGCCAACTAGCCCGAACATACGGTTGTCGGTCGGCGGTGTCGTTAATGACACCTGGACGGGCTGGTCGGTCGATAGTGACCTGTTGACGCCCGCCGATGGTTTCGAGCTCGAACTTTTTACGCGTAACGGCATCACCTTGCCGGCAACGGTGGTCGAAGGCGCACCCTGCACATTGGATCTGGACGGCGATGCCGTCTTGACCGGCGCACTGGATGAGGTTGAGCAACAGGTGGGGCGCCGTGGCCATGCTGTGCGCATCACCGGTCGTGACAAAGCCGGAACCCTGGTGGACTGCTCCAGTCCGTTTGTTTCGATGCGGGAAGCCACCTTGCAGCAGATCATCGACCAGGTGGTGAAGCCCATGGGCATCAGCAAGGTCCGCCTGGATAGCGATATCGCCAAGCTGCGCAAGCAGGTACAGGTCAGCCCAGGGCAAACAGCGTGGGAAGCGCTCCTGCTCACGGCCGAAGCTAATGGGCTGTGGCCCTGGGTCGATCCCGATGGCACGCTGGTCGTCGGTGGCCCTGATTACACCGCCGCAACGGTGGGTGACTTGGTCCTGCGTCATGGAGATAGCGACGACAACAACATCGAGGATATGAGCGTGCGTCGGTCGATTGCAGATCGCTACAGCCAGATCACGGTGTTGGGCCAGCATGGTGCATACCAAGGCAGCGGCTGGGACGAGGACCGCACCACGTTGACGGCCAAGGTAAGCGATAGCGCGCTGACGGCGCGCGGCATCTTCCGGCCCCGTGTGGTCATCGACAGTGGATGTGATACCAGCGACCTCGCCACGGATCGCGCAAACAAGCTGCTTTCGGATAGTCAGCTCGATGCCTTCGAGGCCCGAATAAGGGTCAAAGGGTGGCGCGCCAGTGGCGGCGCCGTGTGGACGCCTGGCCAGCGCGCCAACCTGATCAGCGAACCGCACGGCATCAATGGCACGTACTTTCTCATGGCACGCACACTGCGCTTGACGCGCCGAGAGGGAGCCATCACAGAACTACGCTTCCGTGAGGATAAGACGTGGGTGGTTAACGCTCACCAGAAAAAGCAAAAGAAGCAAAAGACCACGGAATTTTTTGGCCTATGAAGCGCCTGACCCAAGTCATGCGGCAAACCGCAGAGCGAGCCGGGCAGCGCATGCGCGCGGCGTTTAGGGGCAAGCTCAGTCGCCTGGATGCTACGGCTGTGTTGCCCGCCGCCCAGGTTGAAGGTTTGGCTGGTGAAGCCGTTGCAGCTGAGCTCATGCAGCACTACGGCTTGGCCAGCGCGCCCCTCGCGGGTGCCGAGGTCATCCTGCTTCCCGTTGGGGGCGACAGCGGGCATAGCGTGATCATCGCGAGCATTGACGGCCGTTACCGCATTCAGCTTCAGCCAGGCGAAGTCGCGATCCACACGGACGAGGGGGATCACGTCCACATGCAACGCGGCCGTGTCATCGAGCTCGTCACAGAAACTCTGCTCGTGAAAGCTGGCACCAAGGTTCGCTTCGAAACGCCTGTCGTGGAAATGAGTAAGGATCTGCACGTCGAGAACAACGCACATGCCGATGGCGATGTCAGTGATGGCACGCGTTCCATGGCAGATGACCGTCAGATCTATGATGGTCACACCCACCCGGTTGCCGGAAGCTCGACGCTTCCACCCAATCAGAAACAGTGACCGCTTCTAACAAGCGCTTGAATATGCGACCCGCGCGTGCGCGACGCACCATGCCGCCATGGATGCAGGCATTGACCCCAGAACAGGCGATCTAAGCGGACAGCGCATCACGACGCTGGCCAATGCCGTGTATCTACGTCTCGTCGTCCCACTTGGCAGCTGGTGGGCTGCACCCACCCTTGGCAGTCGCCTGCATGAACTTCAGCGCGAGAAGGATGTATCTCGCGTTCGCATTCTGGCCCGGGACTACGCCTTGGATGCTTTGAAAGGCCTCCTGTCCGATGGCCGTGCGAGCGCCATTGACGTTTCGGTGTCTTCGTCGTCGATTGGATGGCTACAGCTCGATATCGACGTGACTGAAGCCGGTGGCCAGCAACAGACCTTCAATCACTGGGTCCGCGTGATCTAAATGCCCTTTCCCACGCAAAGCCTTGAGACCATTCGTGACCGCATCCTGCGCGACATCAGCAGCCAGGATAACGACGCAGATATCAGCACCGATAGCGATAACTACGTGCGCGCGACGGCCGATGCCGCCGCCATCGAGGGGCTCTATCAGTTCCAGGCATGGCTATACAGGCAGATATTCCCTGACACGGCCGATCTTGCCGAGCTGGTCAAGTATGCCGCCGAGCGAGGCCTGAGCCGGAAGCCGGCTAGGGCCGCGACAGGCAAGTTGAGCGTTACGGGTATCTACGGAACGACGTTGCCTGCGGGTAGTAGCGTCCGCCACGTCAACGGCACCATGCTGGTGACCACGCTGGATACGCCCGTCGGCGCAGACGGTACGGCCGTCGTGGCTGTCGCAGCGGCGGTGGCGGGAGCGGTAGCCAACGGCATCGTCGGTAATGCGACGATTACCAGTCCGCCCCTGGGAATCGATGCGGCAGCGGTGGTGTCCACAGCGCTGGCTAACGGCTCGGATATCGAATCCCAGGCTAGCCTGCTCGATCGCTACCTGACCCTTCTCCGACGCCCCCCAGCGGGCGGTAATCACTACGACTACAAGCGTTGGGCGGAATCCATACCGGGCGTCGCGTCGGCTTACGTGTATCCGCTACGACGTGGTTTGGGAACAGTCGATATCGTGATCGTGGGGCCGGACGGCCTGCCTAGTGATGAGCTGATCGCACAGGTCCAGACCTACATCGATGACCAACGACCGGTTACCGCGTGGAATTGCCTGGTCTTCGCACCCACGATCATCAATGTAGATCACGACGCCAAGGTTAAACTCACCGACGGATATCAGCTTGCGGATGCACTCACCGACGCAAAGGCACAGCTCGCAGCGCTATTCGCGAACTTGGCTCCTGGAGATACGTACTATCGATCGCGCGGTGAGGCGGCATTGTCCGGTATCTCGGGGGTGATCGATCGCGAGCTGATCGCACCGGCAGCGAACGTCGAGGCGACGGTCGACGCCAGCCAGGTTCAGTGGCTGCGCCTGGGCGCTGTGACGTTGGAGTTGATGTGAACGTCTTCGCCGAACTGCTGCGGTCGCTTCTCCCGCCTGTCGCTTACGACCCCAATGGCCCGCGGCTGTCCGCCTGGATCGACGCCGAAGCGGCGGCGCTTCAGGACGCGCGGTATGGCGGCGACGCGCTATTGGCGCGCATGCATCCCGCAAGTGCGGGTGCCGACGTCGCCAGCTGGGAACGTTTGTACGCCCTTACACCGGCGCCAAGCGACAGCCTGGCCAAGCGCATTCAAGTGGTGCTAGCCAAGATGGGCGAGCTTGGGGGCATATCCCGAGCCTACTTCGTGCGCCTGGCTGCAAGCCAAGGCTACGGCATCACGATCAGCGAGCCACGAGCATTCCGTTGCGGCATCAGCCGTTGCGGAGAACGCCTCTATGGTGAAGACGTGATCTTCGTCTGGGACGTCACAATCAACACACGCCCGGTGGGCGGCGATGATGCCGCTTTAAAGGCACTTTTTAACGATCTCAAGCCTGCGCACACGCAGTGCGATTTCGTGGAGTAAGGCATGCGGCGCATCAACACACCTGACGGGCTCTACCATAACGCCGACGTGCTAGCTGGTGTCCAGGGCACAGTGGTCGACGCCGACGCCCTTAACGCTATTCAAGAAGAGATCATTGCCGTCATCACCGACGCCGGCATGGAGCTGGACCCATCGTCGAAAACGCAGTTGCGGGATGCTATTGCAGCCATTACGGGCGCCGGTGTCGAGTGGGGCGCGATCAAGCACAAGCCAGAGGAATTTCCCTCGACGATTCCGCTGGTCGACGGCCTATCGGACGCTCTTGGTCTTCTTGCGCCCAAGAGCTCTCCCGTCCTTACCGGAACGCCGAAAGCACCAACAGCTCAGCCTGGGACCAGCACCGACCAGATTGCAAGCACTGCCTTCGTCTCTGCTGGGTTGGCCAATAAAGCCGATGAAGACCATCACCATGAGATTGGCGACGTAGATGGCTTGCAGGATGCCCTCGATGCGAAAGCTAGTACGTTAGATCTCAATGGGAAGGTGTCTAAAGCCGGCGATACGATGACGGGGAAGCTCACCGTCAAATCGGGCCGGCCAGCCGTTGAGCTCAATAAGTTAGCATCCGGTGGGGAGGCGTATATCGCTGGCTTCACCAACGGCGCGGCGCGGTGGTCGGCGATCTTTGGTGACTCGGGAGCCGAGTCCGGCGCCGACGCTGGCTCGGATTTTCAGTTGCAGAGCTACAACGACGCTGGAGCCCTGAAAGGCGCGGTGTTGAAGTTCTCGCGAAAAACCGGCGACGCCATTTTCTCCGCGTCGATTCTTTGCAACGGCTTCATTGGATCTAATCAGGCTGCCACGGTTGTCTATGCGAACGCTGGCACGGTCTACCTGCGGCCCTCTGGTGGCAATTCGACAGCTGGCCAGTGGACAGCGGATGCGGGCGGGCTCCTAAGCGGAGGGTCACCGGGCACTGCCGTTCGAGGATTTCAGAAGTACGGCATCTCGACCTTCTCGGCAACCTCGAACTCGAATACCGATCCTGGGATTGGTGGCTCCTACTCCGCATGGGCCGGTGATCGCACCCCAGCCCTTCAGGTGGATGCGCAGAACACGAGCAGCGCCTACATGGTGTGGCGTGTCACGAAGTGGGGTGAGCGCCATCTCGCCGCAATGGACGTCTACTATAACGGCGGAAACATGCGTGTCGACCTGCATTGCGGCGTGCAGCAGACGCACTGGTGGGAGTCCAACGGCAATTTTACCGCCACCGGCAAGGTGATCGCGATTGGAGGTTTCGATACCTCCGACATCCACGAGAAAAGGGATGTTCGCGCCGCTCAAGTCACCCGAGGCCTATCCCTGCGCTGCGCAAAGGCCTTCAAGCAGTGGTTTTGGAAGGCCAACGGTGAATCCGATAGGGGCTTGATCGCACAGTGGCTTCGGCGTCATGCGCCTCACCTGGTAGTGGAGTACGTGAAGGCCGGCACCGGTAAGCGCGGCGACCGAAAGGTTAAACGCCTCGCCATCAACAAGAGCGCCCTTGCCCTCGAATGCTCCATGGACAACGCCCTGGCAATCGAGGAACTGATCAATAGCAACCGTGCCCTACAGCGGCGCATCGACCGATTGGAGCAAAAGACGAAATGAACCCGCGCATCCAAGTCATCGCCCAGGGCGTGACCAGCGAGGTCATCTCGCTCATGACCACGCTGATTTACGACCCTTCAAGCGGAGGCGTCCAGGTCGTATTCGGGGCTCGCCCATGCGTCTACGCGGGTGATGTCTACCAGGGGCCGGGAGGCGATCAGCAGCCGCTCGTCGTCGCACTGGATGACATTGCCGGTCGCTGCCTCGGCGAAGGCGTGGACCCGGTTACCGGAGCTAACCTCTCTGAGATTTCTAGCGCCGGGGCGGTTCTCATCATCAAGTCCGCGTTCGCGAAGCTCTACGACGAGCGCGTCGAGGCATTGAGCGCCGCACCGGCGATCAATGAGACAAATTCCTCGGTTCCGGGCCAGGTCGAGGTCTGATTCGTGTCGCTTCTCAAGTCCCTTGGCGTGGATTTCGATGACATGTATGACCCCGACGTCATCGGGGACGGGCCGTCTTTCGCGCAACTGGCGGATAAGGGCGTGCCGCGACGGTATGCGCATATCCAATACGGATCGCGGCAGCGAGATTCTGGCTACCGAATCAACGGCTCGGACACTTCCAACTTCTGGGCGGCGAAGGGGACGGCCGTGTACGCCTTGGCCATCAATGGCAGGAGCTACACCGCGAACAACCAGAGTCGTGGTGGCGCCGGCGTGCGGCTACAGATCCTCGGCAACGGCACATACCAGGTGCTCGTGCAAGACCAGAACGGTACGTCCGGCTACCACGCCGTCGACTCCGGTACCTGGCTTCCCGCTGGCGACTCGGCCTCGAACTGGACCGTGGTCATGGGAGCCAATGAGAACTCTCACGACTGGATCGGAAACGGAGCGACGAGCGATGTGGAAAACACGGCACCCAGCCAAACTGCCGTCTCATCGAATCCGTACTGTGGCGGCAAGTGCTCCGCCACGTTCACTGGTAGCAATTCGCAAAGCCGTGGCGGCCTGACCGTCCGCCTATATCGACTCGGCGCCCTCCGAAGCACTACCACGATTTCGTACTTCTGCAACGTCAACGGCAACTGATTCAGCCCACACGTCACGAGCAAGTCAATGTGCGGTGGCGACGCTCCAATGAATATATCGACGGTGTCCACCGCGATGGGAGCGTCAAGTTAGTCGGGGGCCAGGCTGCGCCAACAGCCTGACCCTCACCACGATGAGGCGTGGATCAGATGAGCCCCCTTCCGCACGTGCGGCAAGGGAAAGGTAGCCCCACCTGATCTCACAAATGGAGACTAGATGTCGTCCCCTATCATTCCTTGGCTTGGCGGAAAGCGCCGGTTAGCCGATAGGATTTTTGCGTTCTTTCCCAACCACACATGCTATGTAGAGCCGTTTGCAGGCGGTGCTGCGCTATTTTTCCTCAAGCCGCCAGCCGAGGTCGAGGTACTCAACGACATCAATGGCGACCTGGTCAACCTATATCGCGTCGTACAACACCACCTCGAAGAGTTTGTTCGCCAGTTCAAATGGGCGCTGTCCAGTCGTCGCGTCTTCGAATGGCTCAAGGTCACGCGGCCGGAAACCCTGACGGATATCCAGCGCGCGGCCAGGTTCTATTACCTCCAGCAGTCGGCCTTCGGGGGGAAGGTGCAGAGCCAGACCTACGGCACCGCCACCACCGCGCCGCCCGGCCTGAATTTGCTGCGGCTGGAGGAAACCCTGTCTGCCGCCCACCTACGACTGGCCAATGCCTACGTCGAGCATCTGCCCTGGGAGGCCGTGGTGGCCAAGTACGACCGGCCTCACACGCTGTTCTTCATCGATCCGCCGTACTGGGAGACCGAGGGCTACGGCGTCGAATTTGGGTGGGAGCAATACGAGGCGCTGGAGCAGTGCCTGGGGAATATCCAGGGGAAGGCCATTGTGACCCTGAATGACCACCCGGCCATACGGCAGCTCTTCTGTCGCTTCCACATCGAGCGGGCCGACCACCGCTATACCGTTGGCGGTGGAAGGGGTAAGGAAGTGGGGGAGGTCCTGATATTCAGTTGGGACCTGGCGGCGGAGCCCGCAGGCCTGTTCTAGCTCACGTAGGAGGCGGCGAGATGGCCTGGCGGGATGCCGGGCCCGGCTGCCTCGGGGCTCTGGGTTCGCCTCCCTGCGCCGGGAAATGCGTGTAGTGACAGGCCCTCACCCAGGCCTAGAGCCGATCTATGGGCCTGGCGGCCGGCCTGGATGGAGGGGGCTTTAAGGCCCGTTCCAGGTAGATTTAGGCGTTTTCAAACCATGTGGCGCGTTCGCTCAGACCATTCGCCGCCCTACATCGTCAGTGGAAGCATAAAAAAAGAGCCGCCCGAAAGGGCGGCTCTTTTCACGACCGACAGCCGAATCCTTACAGGCTGAAGTCGTACTGCACCATCAGACGGAAGTAGCGCGGCGTCTGGTAGTAGGTCGGCACGCGGTACGTGGTGGCGTACAACGTCTGGTTCGCGCGCTCGCCGATTTCGCTGACGGCGATCGGCTTGCTGTTGTTCAGCACGTTGATCGCGTCGAGCTGCACCGTGAGGCCCTTCACGTACGACGGGGTGTAGACCACGTTCGGGCTCAGCGACCAGTTCCACGGCAGGCGCTTGCCGTGGCCGCGCTGGTCCACTTCGCCTTCGCAGTAGAAGTAGGACGACGAGTAGCCCGGGATGCCGTAAGGCACGCCGGAACCGCCGCCGAAGCAGCTGGTCGGACGACCCGACTCGAGCAGGCCGTTCACGCCCACCGACCACTCGGGGGTGATCTTGTAGCCGCCGTAGACCTTGAAGCTATGACGACGGTCGTTCGGCAGCCAGCCGTTCGAACCGTTCATCAGCTCCGGATAGTCGAATGCGCTGGTGGTACCGGTATCGGTCTGTGCGTTGTCCGACTTCACCAGGCCCTCGGTGTTGCCGTAGTTCTTCGCCCAGGTGTACGACGCGTTGACGTACCAGTCGCCGCTGGCCTTTTCGGCGGTGAGCACCACGGCCTGGTAGCTGCGCTTGGCCTTCGGGCCCAGCTTGTTACCCGGAATGGTGACCTCACGCAACTGGCCGCTGCCGTCGAGGTCGAGGTTGAGGGTGAGTTCGCTGCCCGGGTTGAAGATGTAGCAACCCGGCATGTTCGCCGGCGGGGTGAACGGATCGTTGCCGACGTTCAGGCCCAGCGACTGGCCGTAGGCATAGAACGGACGCCAGTCGCAGGTGTCGTCGATGGCGTTGTTGAGCCTGCGGTAGATCGCCTTGGCGCCGACCACCCAGTCGTTGAGGAAGTCGTTGTCGCTGGTGATGCGGTGCTGGATGCCCAGGATGTATTCATCCTGCGAGTACGGCTTCAGGTCGCGGTCCGCCACCGAACGCGGGTCGGGCGTGCTGCCGTTCTCGCCGTTGACGATCTGCACCGGGGCGAGGGCTTCGCCGAGCTGCGGGATGCCGCGGCCGTCGACGTTGCCGTATGCGAAGTCCTGCATCGTGTAATACGACGCGGTGGCGGCGCGCAGGGCGACGTTGGCGGCGATCGGCAGCGAGTAGCGGCCGGCCGTGCCGTAGATCTTCGTGGTGGAGTCGCCGAACAGATCCCACGAGAAGCCCAGGCGCGGCTGCCAGATGTTGCCCTGGCGCACGAAGTTCTCACCGGCGCCGTTCTTGTTGGTGAACGAGTCGTTGCGCACGCCGATGTAGGCGAGGACGTTGTCGGTGACCTGCCAGTTGTCCTGCAGGAACCACGACTTCTGGTCGACGGTGACCGATCCGCCGGTGCGGTAGTTCTGCACCTGCACGAAATCCTGGCCCGGCGTGCCGTGCAGCGAGCCGTCGCTGTCGGTCTGGTAGTAGTAGAGCACGCCGCCGGCGTAGCTCTGGCCGTTCTCGGAACGCCACTTCTCGCGGCTGAAGCCACCGGCGATGTCGTGGTCGCCGATCTTCCAGTCGAGGTCGACGCGCCACGCGGTGCGCTGGTCTTCACCGTTGAAGATGTCGGTGGTGGACGCGAGGTAGCACGAGGCGTACGGCGAGGTGAGGCCGCTGGTGGTGCTGTCGCGGGCATCGATCACGTACGGGCAGCCCGTGCGCGGACCGTTGATGTTGCCGTCGTAGCGGGTGTGCGTGCCGTCCGGGCTGATGTAATCGGACGAGTTCTTGCTCTTCATCTTGCCCCACTGCGCGCTGGCAGTGAAGTCGTCGGTGATGTAGCTGGTGTACTTGAACACGTTGACGTCGCCACCGGTCTTCACGCGGCGCTGGCCACGGTAGTCGGTCGTCGACGGCGTGCCGTCCTCGGCGTAGTTGGCCGTGAAGTAGTTGCTCGTCTGGTGTTTGGTGTTGTTCATCCCCGTGTACTCGAGGATGTTGCTGTCGTTGATGTTCCAGTCGAGCTTGATCAGGTAGAACGGATCGCTGTTCTTCGTGCGGGTGGCCGCGGTGGTGGAGTTGCCCGTGCCCGAACCCGGCGCGATCGGGTAGAGCGTGGAGCTTTCCTTGTGCGACTGGAAGATGCCGTAGAAGAAGAGCTTGTCCTTGACCAGCGCGCCGCCGAGCCACGCCGAGTAGACGTTGTCGTTATCGGAGTTGCGGTCGTAGTTGCGGTACAGCGTGCCGTTCTTGCGATAGGTCTTGTCTTCGTTCTCGCGGGCGAAGGCGGGCTGGTAGACCCAGTTGGCGCCACCCTTCCACTCGTTGGTGCCGCGCTTGGTGATCACCGAGGTGACGCCGCCGGTGGAGAATCCGTACTGCGCGCCGTAGCCGCCGGTCTGCACGTCGAGCTGCTCGATGGCGTTGAACGGCACTTCGGAGAACGACAGGTTGTTGTACAGGTTGGTGACGTTGAAGCCGTTGACGTAGTAGCTGTTTTCCGCCACCGACGCGCCGCCGAAGGAGGGCAGGTTGCCGAAGCGCGAGTCGCCCTTGGTGGTGCCCGGGGTGAGGGCCGCCACGTCGACCACGTTGCGCGGCACCGGCAGCTTCTCGAGCTGGTCGGCGGTGAAGCTGGTGCGCGATTCCACGGTGGCGACGTCGATCTGCGCCAGCGCGTTGGCCGACACGGTGACGGTGTCGAGCGCCTGCGCGGCGGAATCGCCCGCGGCGGCGAAGTTCACCTGCGCGGACTGGCCGGCGACGACGTTGATGTCGCGCGTGGACACGGTCTGGCCGTTCTGCTGAACGTTGATGCGGTAGCTGCCGATCGGCAGCGACGACACGCGGTAGTGGCCGTCGTCGCCCACGGTCACGGCGCGCGTGGCGCCCGAGCCGAGGTTCTGGACCTGGATGGTCTGCGAGGCCGTGGCGGTGCCGTAGATGTCGCCGACGGTGCTCTGCGCGTAGGCGGAACCGGCGAGCAGGCAGGCGCCCAGCGCCGACACGAGCGCGGTGCGCTTGAGCAGGGTGCGGTTTGTCATGGTCAAAGTCTCCCTGGCCCTGCTTGGTCGGCAAGGCTGAACAGCTTGTAGTAGCGCCGCGTGCGGCACTCGTTTGTGGGTAACGAAAGGGTTTGGGTGTGGGGACACCCGCGTCGCGCCAACCCCTGGGCGCATGGCGACGTCACACGAACATAACGTGTGAGTCACGGGTTCGCAAGAGTTTGCGCGTAATTCATCCAAGGCTCGGATGAAACCGGCCTGTTGCCTTATTTGTCGTCAGAAAGTTGCGATTGACGATAAGGGCCGGTATTTACCTACGCTGCCATCGCGGACCCTGTCCGCGATTCAGGCAAAACGATGCCTAGAACTTCTGTTGGTAACCGACGTAGAAATACCGATTGATGTCGAAGGCCGGGTTGTACGGCGCGCTACCCTGGCCTGCGCTCGATGCCGCGTAATACAGCGGTCCCTTGCGCCCGAAAATGTTGTTCACGCCCACGCGGAAGCTACCGTTCCACGGTGCCTGCCAACGCAACTGCATATCGTGGAAGGCGACCGAGCCCTTGCGGCTCACGCCGCTGGCACCCGTGAGCGCGTCGGTCTCGTCGGGTCGGTTGCATTCCTCCGTAACCGACCAGCACGCGTCCTTCAGGCCTGAGAAATAACGCACGGTCCAGGTGGCGCCGAAGCGTTTCCAGTTCCAGTCGAGCGAAAGATTGGACCGTACCCGGTAGAGGCCTTGCAGGTTGTTCATGTAGCCGGCGAGCTGGCGCGGCGCCGCACCCGCGCTGGATGCCTGGGAGAAATCCTTCAGGTAGCTGCTGTCGGACAGGAGGGTGAATTCGCCGTAGCGCGTGCTCGGCAGCCGGTAGTGCAGGCCGAGGTCGTAGCCTTCGGTGCGCAGCGAGCCGAGGTTGGCGAGGCTCTCGTCGAGCGCCGTGATGTGGCCGTCGGCCGCGCGCGTGAAGCGTCCGCAATACGTCGGGTCGTTGCGCACGTAGCAGAAGTTGAGGATGTCGCCGGCGAGGATCGGGGTGATGACGTCGCGGATGTCGACCTTGTAATAGTCGAGCGTGACGTCGAGCCCGTCGAGGTATCCCGGGCTGTACACCAGGCCCGCGGTGCGCGTGATCGACGATTCGGGTTTGAGCGAGGGATTCGCGCCCGTGCGGAACGCCACGGGATTCTGCCCCCCCGTGGACGAATTCACCGCGGCACCGCTGGGATCGATCTGCCGGTAGTTGGCCGGTACGCCGGCCGCCGCGCAACGTCCGCGCACGCCCGCGTCGCTGGCGGCCGCGCCGAACGCGCTGTCGCAAGGATCGAGGAAGCTCTCGAAGCTTTCGGCGCTGCCCGCGTAGAGGTCGGCCACCGTCGGCGCACGGAAGCCTTCGGCGTAAGTGCCGCGTAGCAGCAGGTCGTCGAAGGGTTTCCAGCGGAAACTGTATTTGTTGCGCGTGCCGCCACCGAAGGCGCTGTAGTGCGAATAGCGCGATGAGGCGTTGACCGCCAGTTCGCGCGCCAGCGGCAGGTCGGACAGCAACGGCGCATCGAGCTCGAGATAGGCCTCGTTGACGATGTAGCCGCCGTGGGTCGGGTCGCTGGCCAACTGCGTGGTGAGCCCCTCGGAGGCGGCGGCGTCGGGATCGTAGCGGCCGTTTTCCTGGCGGTGCTCCACGCCGCCGGCCAGGCGCAGCGTGCCGGCGGGAAGGTCGGCCACGCCACCGGTGAGGTTGGCGATGATGTCGTTGGTACGGGTGACCTGGCGCGCGTTGCCCGTGGCGGACACGTATCGCCAGACCGAATCGGGCGTGCCGCCCGGACCGGCGAGGATGTTCCAGGGCACGCAGCCCGCCGCGCGATCGGCCTCTTCGGCGCAGGCGGCCTGGCCGCCGATCGTCGTCGTGGGTCCCAGGGCCTTGCGTGCGTTCGCCAGATCGACGTTGCCGCCGGTGGTGAGGCTGGCGCGGGTTTCCGAGTACGCGTAGGTGGCATCCCAAGCCCACGTGCGTTCGCCCCACTGGAACGTGCCTTCCGCGCCGACGTCCGCATGCAGCGTCTTGCTCTTGGCCCACGTGATGCGAGGCACTTCCGTAAGGCGCCGGAAGAACGGCGTCTGATAACCGGGGAAGGGGTTGTAGGCGTTGTCCGGGTCGATGAACAGGCCATCGGCGCGTCCCGAACCGCTTTGCAGCGGATAGCCGGCGGCGCGCCATTGCGAGTCGCGCACGCCGTAGCTCGCCATGCCGCGCAGGGCGACGTCGTCGGTGAGGTTGTAGCGGCCGGTACCGAACAGGTTGCGCAGCTTGCTGCCCGCCCGGAACGTGGTGTCGCGCGCCGTGGAATATTTGTCGGCGTTGCTGTTCGCGTCGTAGGGATGATAGTTGGCGATGTCGGCGGTGTCGGCCACGGCGCCGCCCGGGTGATCGACCACGTAGCGGTTCGGCACCCACGTGCCGTTGGCACCGTAGGCGCCGGCGCCGGGCGTGCCGGGGGCGCGCGGATCGACCACGCCGCCGTACGGCCCCATGCCGAATCCGCTGTCGGGATGCCTTGGGCCGTCGGCGTAGCGCGTGAGCGAGCGCTTGTCGTCGAGCAGTTCGTCGGCATCCTCGTAGGTGGCGCCGAGGATGATCGAGGCGCGCTCGGTGCTCTTGCCCCAGGTGAAGTTGCCGTTTTTCCGGGTGCCGTCGCCCTTGCCGTTCACGCCGTAGAGGACATCGGCCGACGCGCCTTCGAAGCGGTCGGTGGTGATGATGTTGACCACGCCGCCGATGGCGTCGGAGCCGTAGATCGACGAGGCCCCGTCCTTGAGCACCTCGATGCGCTCGACGATCGACACCGGGATGGTGGACAGGTCGGTCAGGCCGCCGAGGCTGCTCGTCCAGCGCCGGCCGTTGACCAGCACGAGCGTGCGCACCGCGCCGAGGTTGCGCAGGCTCGCGTAGCGGCCGCCGGCGTCGTTGCTGGAGGAAAGCGAATCCTGCGGCGTGATTTCGGGCGTGGAGGCCGAAGGCATGCGCGCGATGATGTCGCCCAGGTCGGTGAGTCCCGTGGCCTTGATCGCCTCGCGGTTCATGGTGAACACCGGCTGCGCGGTTTCCACGTCGATGCCGCGGATGCGCGAACCGGTAACGGTCACATTGACTGGCGCGAGCATCGCGGCCGGCGACTCGTCCTGGGCCTTCGCAGGCCCGCCGAGCAGGCACGCCGCGAGTGCCAGCACCAGCGCCGACCGTCGGCCCCCGCCGAGGTGGCGCTTGTGCCCGGAACTGACGTACATAACCCCGAAAACCTCCCGATCCCCCGCCTGCCCGCATCCGGGCTTGCGATCCACGCAAAATACCGCCTGCGGCGGGGGTCGGGCAACTGTCCTGTCGGGGGTTACGGTGCCGCCCCGGATGTGGCAGGGGCACCATCGCCGATGTTGCGGTCGAGAAACGCCTGAAGTTTCGTATAGAACTCTTCCACGTTCTCCGGCTTGACGAAGCCGTGCCGCTCGCCCGGTTTGGTCAGGGTTTCGTAAGGCTTGTGGGCGGCGTCGAGGGCGGCCTTCATGGCCTTGAACTGGGCGAAGGGCGCGCGCTGGTCGTCTTCGCCGTGCACCAGCAGCACGGGCACGGTGATCTTGTCGGCCAGGTGCACGGGCGAATTGGCCGCGAGGTCGGCCTCATCGCGGCCGATCACGTGGGTGAGGTAGCTGAGCCCTACCTGGCGATCCTTGATGTCGCCCTTGTTGTACATCATGTCGAGGTCGTAGATGCCTGCGTAACCCACGGCGCATTTGAACAGGCCGGGAGCACGGGTCGCGGTCATCATGGCCGAATAGCCGCCGAAGCTGCCGCCGTAGACGCAGACCCGGCCGGCGTCGGCGTAGTGTTGGTCGACGGCCCATTTCACGCCGTCGATCAGGTCGTCCTGGATGCGCGTGCCCCAGTTGAGCCAGCCGGCGTGTTCGAACGCGCTGCCTCGGTTTCCCGAGCCGCGGTAGTTCACCTGCAACACGAGGTAGCCGCGACTGGCGAGGAACTGCGCGTCCCTGTCGTAGAACCACGTGTCGGAAACACCGAGCGGGCCCCCATGAGGCAACAGCACCATGGGCAGGCCGTTTTCGGGTTTGCCCTTGGGGAAGGTGAGGATCGCTTCCAGTTCCATGCCGTCGCTGGCCTTGAAGCGCATCGGGCGGCGTTCGCTCATCTTCGCGGGGTCCAGCCATGGCGAGATGGCGAACAGGCTGCGCACCTTGTAGGTGTGGGTGTCGATCAGCATGTAGCGGCCCGGGTCGCGGTCGCTGTCCACTTCGAACATCAGCTGCGACCCGTCCTCGCTGAAATCGACGAAGCTGACGAGTTCGCCCGGAAACTTGGCGGACAATGCGCGATGCAGCTTGGATATCGTTTCGTTCGGGTCGAAATAGGTGACGCTGGGAATGCCGGTCGTGGCCCTCGTCCCGAACGGGTGCAGCGGTGCGGCCGTCCAGAGGCCGTCCGTGGTCAGGGTGCTGAATTCGTCGCGTGCCAGGCTCTTGCGATTGCCGCCGTCCTCGTCCTGCTCGACCAGTTCGCCGCCCCGGCCATGCGGGCTGTACATCGCATAGATGCGCTGGCTGCCGTCGACCTGGGCGAAGGGCAGGAACTGCTGGCGGGCGATGTCGTCGCCGAGCCGGGTCCAGCCGTCGCCGCTGCGGTGGAAGATCACGTACTTGTAGTCGTTGTCGACGCCGTAGGCGAAGCGCGCCACGCCATCGGCGCCGATCACGAAGCTCATCTCGCCCAGGCCGATGTCCGCCATCTGGTGACGAACGCCGCTGGTGGCGTCCACGTCGTACAGCGTGCTGCGGTCGCGATCCGTCCACGAGGTGGCGCGCATGTAGAAGTGGCCGTTGGCCTTGGGAGGCGTGCCGTCGATGTAGCCCCAGCCGCGGTCGGTGGAGCGCGTGGCGGCACGCTTGCCGTAGTTTTCGTAACCGAAGAGGTAGTCGGGATTCTTGCCGTCGATGTCCACGGCCATGAGTTCGCCGGTGTACCTGACCAGGCCGATGGATCCGTCCTGTATGCCCCGCGCCACCACGAGACGATGGGCGCTCACCCATGTCATGCGCGCGGGAACGTCGTAGGGGGGCAGTCGAATCAGGGCCGTGGGACGTTGCAGGTCGTCGATGGCATAGATGGCGATCGCGTGGGTGAAGCCGTCTTCGTTGTTGTAGACCACGGAAAAGTGCTTGCCGTCGGGCGATAGCCTTGGCGAGGTCATCGGCTGGTGGCGGGCGAAATCCGCCACAGGGATCGTATCGGCGATAGCCGCGACGGCGGGCAAGGCGAGACAGAGCGCGGCCAGCAGCGGCCGCACGAAACGGTGCGTCATAGATCCGGTTTCCCCTGGTTTGCGTCCATGGCGTAGCCTCCCCGGCGGCGCCTGACCGCCGATATAGCCGAATCCCCCGGTCCCGGCAAGATCGCTACACTGTGCGCCTGCTTCGACCAGGTTCATCCATGACCGCTCCTTTCGTTGTCGACATCGATCCCGTCGCCTTTTCGCTCGGCCCCGTCCAGGTCCACTGGTATGGCCTGATGTACCTGGGCGGCTTCCTCGGCGGCTGGGCACTGGGCGAGTACCGCCGCCGCCAGGGCCGCCTGCCGGTCAACGCCGACCGCTTCGGCGATCTCATGTTCTACGCGATGATGGGCGTGGTGGTTGGCGGCCGCGTGGGCTACATGCTGTTCTACACGGCCATCGACTGGATATGGACCGATCCGCTGGCCATCTTCCGCGTGTGGGACGGCGGCATGTCCTTCCACGGTGGCCTGCTCGGCGTGCTGGCCGCGGGCCTATGGTGGTCGCGCCGTAACGGCGTAAAATTCTTCGATGCGGTGGATTTCGTGGCGCCGCTCGTGCCGCTCGGCCTGGGTCTGGGCCGCCTGGGCAATTTCATCAACGGCGAGCTGTGGGGCAAACCCACGGATCTGCCCATCGGCATGATCTTCCCGCATGCGCCGGACGCGCTGCCGCGCCATCCCAATCCCCTTTACGAATTCGCGCTCGAGGGCGTGGTGATGTTCACGGTGCTGTGGATCTTCTCCATGAAGCCGCGCCGCCGGTATGCCGTGTCGGGCCTGTTCGCGTTGCTCTACGGCGTGTTCCGCTTCACCATCGAATTCGTCCGCGTGCCCGACGCGCAGCTGGGCTACCTCGCCTTCGGCTGGGTCACCATGGGCCAGATCCTCTCGCTGCCGCTCATCGCGGTGGGCATCCTCCTCCTGCTCATGTCGCGACGGGCGCCCTATGCGCCGACGGCGCCGGCAGCCCACTGATACGTTCGCGAGGCCCTCGATGCGCCATCCGGAGTTCCAATACCTCGACCTCATGTCCCGAGTCCTGGAGGAGGGCGATCGCCGCATCGATCGCACCGGCGTCGGCACGTTGTCCGTCTTCGGTGCCTTTGCCCGGTTCAACGTGGGCAGGGGTGAGTTTCCGATCCTCACCACCAAGAAAGTCCACTGGAAACTGGCCGTCAAGGAAATGCTCTGGTTCCTGAGCGGCGAGACGAACATTCGTCCGCTGCTGCAGGCGGGCGTCCGCATCTGGACCGACTGGCCCCTCGCGAGATTCCGCAAGGAGACGGGCGAACCGATCTCCCAGGAAGACTTCGAAGAACGCATCGTCCATGACGAGGCCTTCGCCCGGACATGGGGCGACCTCGGCCCGGTGTACGGAAAGCAGTGGCGCAGGTGGCGGGGTACCGACGGCGTCGAGCACGATCAGGTCCAGGGCCTGATCGAGACGCTGCGGGAAAACCCATACAGCCGGCGCATGCTGTTCCACGCATGGAACGTCGCGGAGATCCAGGACATGGCGCTTCCGCCCTGTCACATGGTCTACCAGTTCCACGTCGATACGTCCGGCAAGCTGAGCCTGCTGCTGTTCCAGCGCAGCTGCGATCTGCTGCTGGGCGCGCCGTTCAACTGGGTCGGCGCCGTGGCGCTGCTGCTTATGGTCGCGCAGCAGGCGCGGCTCGAACCGGGCGAACTGATCTGGGTCGGTGGCGACGTGCATTTGTATCTGAACCACCTTGAACAGGCGAAACTGCAGCTCTCGCGTGAGCCCAGGGACATGCCGACGCTTACGCTCCACTCCAGGGCCTCGTCGATCGACGACTACCGGATCGAGGATTTCGAACTGTCGGGTTATGCACCGCATCCGTCCATCAAGGCGGACGTCGCCGTCTGAGGCGACATCGCCGGCGTGCGTCACGTGCATGAGCCGGTGTATGGCCACTGACAGGCGGCCAACTTGTGTATCGAGTAGTATGAAAGCCTGATCGACTTAGGGAGGCATGCATGGCCGTGATGGGTCGACCGCGAGGGTTCGATCGCGACAAGGCGATCGACGAAGCCTTGGACCTCTTCTGGCAGAACGGATTCGAAGCGACGTCGCTGAGCCAGTTGAAGGCTGCCATCGGCGGCGGGATTTCCGCGCCCAGCTTCTATGCGGCGTTCGGCTCCAAGGAGGCGTTGTTCCAGGAGTGCGCCCGGCGCTATCTGGACACGTACGCGCGGGTCACCGAATGCCTGTGGGACGAAACCATGGCGCCGCGCGACGCCGTCGAGACGGCTTTGCGACGATCCGCGAAAATGCAGTACGAGCGACATCACCCCAAGGGCTGCATGGTGGGTCTGGGCGTCATGAGCGCACCGTCGGAGGAGCATGCGTCGGTCAGCGATTCGCTGACGCGCTCGCGTTCGCGCACCCGTGCGGGATTCGCCGCGTGCGTCCAGCGTGGCATCGACGCCGGCGAACTGGCCGCCGACACCCATCCTCGCGCGTTGGCGGCGGTCTTCGACGCCTTCCTGCTGGGGGTATCCGTGCTCGCGCGGGACGGCGTCGGCCTGAGCGCCGTGGAGGGGGGCATCACGCGGGTCATGGCCGCGTGGGACGCCGCATCGGTCGGGCCCAAGCGCCGCGCGCGATGACGTCGACCGGGTGGCCCGCCGTTCCCGCGGCGTGGCCGGTAACGGCGTACCGGGGCTCGATGACGCAAAAACCTTCGATAAATCGCAGGTTTGACGGAATGTAGGACGGCTCGACGAGAGGATGTCGCTCCTCCCGGGCGGCGGCTGTTTCACCCGAGGCCGTAGGGGACTACCATCCGCAACGCGCCGTTCGCATGTCGGCGCGTATCTTATCGCTTTCACGCAAAGGAAGTTCCATGGCTGTTCACCTGGTTGCCGCGCTCGACGAAAACTTTGCCATCGGCAAGCAGGGGGGGCTGCCCTGGCACCTGCCTGACGACCTGAAGTACTTCAAGGAACTGACGGTGGGCAGGGCGGTGCTCATGGGACGCAAGACCGCCGAGTCGATCGGCCGTGCCCTGCCGGATCGCGTCAACTACGTGCTTTCGCGCAAGGGCGAGGCGCCGTTTCCCGGCCAGATCACCGTGCGCTCGGTGACCGAAGCGCAGGCCAGCTGCGGTCATACGGGGCTGATGGTCATCGGTGGCGGCGAAGTCTTCCGCGAGGCGCTGCCTTATGCGAAAGAGCTGTACCTGACCTGGGTGGACGGCAAGTTCGAGGGTGCCGACGTGTTCTTCCCGGGCATCGATTTCAAGCATTGGACCGAGGTGTCGCGCATCCATCACCAGAAGGACAAGGACCACGCGCACGCCTTCGACATGGTCAAGTACGTCTACAACGGATGATGCATGTCGCCGCCGGCGTGCTGGTGGACGGTGCCGGCCGCATCCTCATCGCGCAGCGTCCGCCGGGTAAGCACCTGGCGGGCCTGTGGGAGTTTCCCGGCGGCAAGCTCGAGCCCGGCGAAGATACCGCCGCGGCGCTGGAGCGTGAGCTGGACGAGGAACTGGGCATCGCCGTCGATCCGTTGTCGTTCGAGCCATTGATCCGCATTCCGTGGTCGTATGGCGAGCGGGCCATGTGCCTGGATGCCCTGGTGGTGCGAGCGTGGAGTGGCGAGCCCGCCGCCCTCGATGCGGCGGCGATCGCATGGCGCGATCCGCGCGACATCGATCCCGCGATGCTGGCGCCCGCCGATCGGCCCATCCTCGCCGCATTGCGGCTTCCCGAGCATTATCCGATCACGCCGGCCGATCTCTCCGTGGATACGGCCATTACGCACGTTCGCGTGGCCTTGGCCCGGGGAGAGCGGCTTATCCAGTGGCGATTGCCTTCGATGCCGCTTACGCAGGCGCGCGCGGGGGCGGCTCTCCTGCTTCCCGATCTTCATCGCTTCGGTGCGTCGATGCTGCTCAATCGCGACATCGAGGGCGCCCGCGACCTGGGGCTCGGCGTGCATCTGTCGGCGGCGCAACTGCGCGAGCTCGATACCCGGCCGTTGCCGCTGTCGCAATGGGTGGCGGCGTCATGCCATGACGCCGAGGAACTTGCCCTGGCCTCGCGCCTGGGCTGCGATTTCGCGACGCTGTCGCCGGTGATGACCACGGCGAGCCATCCGGATGCGGAACCGCTGGGGTGGCCGCGGTTCGCCAAGCTCGTCGAGGCGGCTTCGTTGCCGGTGTTCGCGCTGGGCGGTGTCGGCCCGGGCGATGCAGCGGTGGCGCGGATGCATGCGGGGCAGGGTGTGGCGGGTATCCGCGGCTTCGGCGCGATGGCATCGCGAACAGGGTTCGCTCCCTCCCTCCGGTAGCAACCTTCCTGCCGAAGGGTGGGAGCGGAGCCTGTCCGCGATGCGTCTACCTTGGTGCCTTGAGGCGTGCGACGAGCGCCTTCAGCACGGACTGCGTTTCCTCGCCGAAGAAGTCGTCGATGAAGCCGGGGTCGAGCAGCCCCGACGTATCGCCCCACATTGCCACGAGATCGGCCCGTGCGATGGCGCGGGTGCGAAGCATGGCCTTGGGCGGCAGCTTCAGCATGTCGCCGAGCCAGAGCACGGCGCGCATGACCACCTGCTCCACCGCCGCCAGCTCGTCGACGAGGCCGATGGCGTGGGCCTGCTCGGCATCCACCATCGCCCCGGCCACGAGGAGGCGCTCGGCACGATAGGCGCCGACGATGCGGCGCATGGCGTACTGGATGGGTTCGGGCACCGAAATGCCGACCTGCACCTCGTTGAGGCCGATCTTGTATACACCGTGCGCCATGATGCGGTAATCGCAGAACAGCGACAGCACGGCGCCGCCGGCCGGGCTGTGACCGGTGATGGCGGCGACCGTCGGTATCGGTGAAGCAGCCACCGCACCGCACATGGCGAAGAACGCGTTCCAGAACTCGGCCACTCCGGCCCGGTCGCGCTGGATCAGGGCGGGTACGTCCACGCCGGCCGAGAACATGCCCTGCGCACCGGAAATCACGATGCCCCGTGCGCCGTTGGCGGGCGCGTTTTCCACGGCCTCGCGCAATGCGGTCACCAGGGCCATGTCCATGGCGTTCACCGGGGCGCGGGCCAGGCGGATTTCGTGGATGTCGCCGTCGTGGAGAAGGATGTCGAGCATGGGCGTGTCCCGGATGGTGAAGGTGAGGCCGCTTACTGCGGAAGATCGGTGGCGGCCCAGGTATAGCGTACGGCGTAATCGAGCGTGGCCGTGCCGTGGGCGGGCACATCGATCTTGAACTCCAGTCCGTCGGGCGTGTTCTTCGTCGGCTTGACCGACGACGAGGTGAGCGTCCAGGCGCGCCAGCGGTTCGGATGCTCACGCACCGTGACGGTGCGGCTCGCGTCGCTCGCGTTGTTGAGCGTGATGCGCGTGCCCTCGTCGATCCGATGGTCGGCGACGCTCGCCGCGAACGACGTCTGCTCGCGCGTGGCGGTGAGGTCGAACGCGTTACCGAGCGTGACGGTGGCTTCCTTGTTCTTCGGCATATCGTCGAGTCGGCCCTCGCCGAGCAGTTCGGCGTTGCCGTCGCGGTCGGCGGTGAGTACGCGCACGTAACCCGCGGGCAGGCTGTCGAAGGCCTTGAAGCGCACCGTGGACACGATGGGCGTGCTGGGCGGCATGCCGATGTCGCGCTCGAGGCGGGGTGGCGAGTTGTAGTAACGCATCTGCGTGTCGTACACCGCTTCGCGCTCGCAATCGATGGTGCGGCGATCGTACAGCGGGGTCTGGGTGACGCTCCCGTCCGGAAGGTCCACCGCGGCGGGCAGGGTGTAGGTGCGCAGGTCACCGAGCGTGGCCTGCTCGGGCATGGCGTCCATGTTCGCGGCCATCGGCGCGGCGGCGACCATGCCCTTGAACATGCGTGGCTGCGGCGCGGATTTCGCCCGGTTGGCGTCCCCGGCGATGAGCTTCAGGGACACGTCCTTCCAGTCACGGCCGCTACGATTGGCGATGCTGGCCGAGGCATCGAAATCCATGCGGCAGGTGTTGCCCGGCGCGATCGTCGCCACGTAGGCGCCGCGCCACCCGAGGCCGGAGGTGGGGTAGTCGAGCTGTGCGGTGGTGCGGCCGGCCGACGCGCCCGCGACGCGAACCTGCAGCGTCGAGCCGCGTGCGATGTCGGCGGAACCGGACAGGCGCAGGGCGGCGTAGTCCTTCACCAGGCTCGTGGCGCCGCCGGCGTCGCGGATCACGAGCGGATCGCCGCCGTGCACCAGCGTACCGCTGGCGATGGGCTGGCCGGTCGTGCCGACCACGGTCACGTCTTTCCCGGTGAGGCCGGAAATGGCCGCATCGAAACCCTGGCCCAGCATCAGGCGCTGCGACACCACGCGCGCGCCCTTGCCGGGAAAGCGCAGGCTCAGCGCCTCGCTGTCGAGCGCGGAGGGAAGGCCGTCGATGGAGAGGTCCTGCGTGCCGCCCTTGAGGTCGAACGCGCGGCGCTCGTGGACCACGGCATAACCGTCACCGGATACGGCCCGGCCGTCGGTGGCGAAGAGCTGGTCGTTGTCGGCACGATAGAGGGTGAGCGTGCTGCGCTCATCGGCGGCGACGGGAAGGGCGATGCCGAGGGCGATCGCCAGTGCGAGGGTGCGACGCATGTAAGTCTCTCCTTGTATGCCCGTGCGGGGATCATACCGGGGAGACATGAATGGAGGATTGTCGCGAGTCCCATCGCGGACAGGGTCCGCTCCCACCCGTCGGTAGTAACCATCCTACCGGCGGGCGGGTGCGGACCCTGCCCGCGCACGCTACGCAGCGGTGAACCAAGCAGGCTTTATCAGCCCTTTTCCGCTTCCGCCACGGCATCGCGAATCACCTGCGGCACCGGCACCGGCCGCCCGCTCTTGGTGTCGATCCACACCATCGTGACGCTGCCGTCGGCATGCACGCGGGTGGCGTCGTTCGAATCGACGATCCGGTGGCCGACCGTCATCGAGCTGGTGCCCAGGCGATTCACGTAGAGCTCCACCTGCACGTCGGCGGGCCATTCGATGGGCAGGCGATAGTTGATCTCGCTATGCGCCATCACCGGCGCGGCGGCCGGGCTGTACCACTGCTCGGGAAGCTGCATCAGCCACTTGAGGCGCGCTTCCTGGAGGTAGACCAGGTAGTTCGCGTTGTTGACATGGTTGTAGGCGTCGAGATCCTGCCAGCGCACGTCCATCGGCGTGATGAAGACGGGGATCGGTGCGGGCGTGGTCGAGGCTTCGGTGCTCATGCGGTCCTTTTCTTCTTCGCGGTCTTCTTGGCCGGAGCGGCCTTGGTGGTCGCCTTCTTCGTCGGCGCGGGCTTCGCGACGACGGGTTTGGCGGGCTTCAGGTGCGGCAGCAGGAACCGGCCGGTGTGCGACGCCTTCGTGGCGGCCACCGTTTCCGGCGTGCCGCTGACGAGGATCCGGCCGCCGCCGGCACCTCCCTCGGGACCGAGATCGACCAGCCAGTCGGCGGTCTTGATCACGTCGAGGTTGTGCTCGATCACCACCACCGTGTTGCCGTGCTCGACGAGCTTGTGCAGCACGTCGAGCAGTTGCTCGATGTCGTGGAAGTGCAGGCCGGTGGTGGGCTCGTCGAGGATATAGAGCGTGCTGCCCGTGTCGCGCTTGGACAGCTCCTTGGACAGCTTCACGCGCTGCGCCTCGCCGCCGGACAGCGTGGTGGCGCTCTGTCCGAGCTTGATGTAATCGAGGCCGACCGCGCGCAGGGTTTCGAGCTTGCGCGCGATCACCGGCACGTTCTCGAACAGTTTGAACGCGTCTTCCACCGTCATGTCGAGCACGTCGGCGATGGTGTGGCCCTTGTAGAGCACCTCGAGCGTTTCGCGGTTGTAGCGCTTGCCGTGGCAGACGTCGCACGGCACGTACACGTCGGGGAGGAAGTGCATTTCCACCTTGATCATGCCGTCGCCTTCGCAGGCTTCGCACCGTCCGCCACGCACGTTGAAGCTGAAGCGGCCCGGCGTGTAGCCGCGCGAACGCGCCTCGGGCACCTGGGCGTAGAGTTCGCGCAGCGGCGTGAACAGGCCGGTATAGGTGGCCGGATTGGAGCGTGGCGTGCGGCCGATCGGCGACTGGTCGATGTCCACCACCTTGTCGAAGAGGTTCAGGCCCTCGATCGATTCGTACGGTGCGGGCTGCTCGCTGGCGCCGTTGAGCTCCATCGCGGCGATGCGATAGAACGTGTCGTTGATCAGCGTGGACTTGCCCGAGCCGGACACCCCCGTGACGCACGTGAACGTGCCGATCGGCACGCGGAGGTCGACGTCCTTGAGGTTGTTGCCGGTGGCGCCCTTCAGTTCCAGCCACTGGCCGTCGCGTGCCTCGCGGCGTTTCGCCGGCACTTCGATGCCGCGCTCGCCGGTGAGGTATTTGGCGGTGACCGAGCGCGGCGATTTCAGCACCTCGGCCAGCGTGCCCTCGGCGACGATATCGCCGCCATGCACGCCGGCGCCCGGACCGATGTCGAGGATGTGGTCGGCCGCGCGGATGGCGTCCTCGTCGTGTTCCACCACGATCACGGTGTTGCCCAGGTCGCGCAGGCGGGTGAGCGTGCCCAGCAGGCGCTCGTTGTCGCGCTGGTGCAGGCCGATGGAGGGCTCGTCCAGCACGTACATCACGCCGACGAGGCCCGCACCGATCTGGCTGGCGAGTCGGATGCGCTGCGCCTCCCCACCCGACAGGGAGTCGGCCTGGCGATCGAGGGTGAGGTAGTTCAGGCCCACGTCGTTGAGGAACGTTAGGCGCTCTCGGATTTCCTTGACGATCTTCACCGCGATCTCGCCACGCCAGCCGGCGAGCTTGAGCTTGGCGAAGAAATCGAGCGCCGCGTCGATGGCGAGCGAGGTGAGTTCGGGAATCGCCTTGTCGGCCACGAAGACGTTGCGCGCCGAGGGATTCAGGCGCTGGCCGCCGCAGTCGGGGCAGGGATGGTCGGAGATATAGCGCGCCAGTTCTTCGCGCACGGCCGCCGATTCGGTCTCGCGGTAGCGACGCTCGAGGTTGGGCAGGATGCCTTCGAACTTGTGCTCGCGGGTGACCTTGCCGCCCCGGTCGGTGAGGTAGCGGAAGGGGATGACCTCCTTGCCCGATCCGTTGAGCACGGCGTTCTGCGCCGACTTCGGCAACTGGCGCCACGGTGTCTCCGGATCGAAGCCGTAGTGCTTCGCCAGCGAGACGATCATCTGGTAGTAGTACGCGTTGCGACGATCCCAGCCGCGGATCGCACCGCCGGCAAGGCTCAGTTCCGGATGGCCGACCACGCGCGCGGGGTCGAACACCTGGGTGACGCCTAGGCCGTCGCAGGTGGGGCAGGCGCCGACCGGCGAGTTGAACGAGAACAGGCGCGGCTCCAGCTCCGGCAGCGAGTAGTCGCACAACGGGCACGAATAGCGCGACGAGAACAACTGCTCCGGCGCCTTCGCGTCGTCCATGTCCACCAGCACGACGATGCCGTCGCCCAGTCGCAGGGCGGTCTCGAAGGATTCGGCCAGGCGTTGCTTGATGTCGTCGCGCGGGCGGAAGCGGTCGATCACCGCCTCGATGGTGTGTTTCTGGCGCAGCGTGAGGGGCGGCACGGCGTCGAGGTCGTAGACCTCGCCGTCGACGCGGGCGCGCACGAAGCCTTGCGCGCGCAACTGCTCGAACACCTGTACGTGCTCGCCCTTGCGCTCGCGGATCACCGGCGCCAGGAGCATCCAGCGCTTGTCGGCGTCGAGCGCCATGGCCGTGTCCACCATCTGGCTCACGGTCTGAGCCTCGAGCGGCGTGCCGTGGTTCGGACAGCGCGGCGTGCCGACGCGCGCGTAGAGCAGGCGCAGGTAGTCGTACACCTCGGTGATCGTGCCGACGGTGGAGCGGGGGTTATGGGACGTCGACTTCTGCTCGATCGAGATGGCCGGGGAAAGGCCTTCGATGGTGTCCACGTCCGGCTTTTCCATCATCGAGAGGAACTGCCGGGCATAGGCCGACAGCGACTCGACGTAGCGACGCTGACCTTCGGCATAGATGGTGTCGAAGGCCAGCGAGGATTTGCCGGACCCGGACAGCCCCGTGATGACGATGAGCTTGTCACGCGGGAGGTCGAGGTCGATGTTCTTGAGATTGTGCGTGCGGGCGCCGCGGATGCGAATGCTGTCCATGTGCCGACGTATGTTGGGGAAGACGACGACTATACCAAGGGTGTAAAGCCCCCCCGTCACCTCGGCTTTTGCCCGGTCTTCACAAGTTCTTTGCCGAGGGCGCCGATCTGGCCGGGGATTACCCCTGGATGTCCGCCCCCGCTACCATGGCGGCGCCCCGGGGAGGGGCACCATTCCACTACGAGGATATATCCATGCGTAAACGGACAGCGGTTGCGGCAGGCCTCCTGCTGGCGGTGTGCACGGGACAGGCCATGGCGGCGCAGCCGAGCGAGCAGCAGGTGCGCAAGCTGATGGAAGTCGTGGGCATGGGACGGATGCTGAGCCAGATGAACAGCCAGATGGCGGGCGTGATGCAGACGGCGCTGCCCTGCGTGCCGGCCAGCTACTGGCAGGGCTTCGTCGACCAGAACGCCACCAACCAGCTGATCGGGCGCATGGTGCCGGTTTACCAGAAGCACTTCACCGACAAGGAAATCGACGAACTGCTCAAGTTCTACAGCACTCCCACCGGCCAGAAGGTGATCCGCGAGATGCCGGCGACCATGGCCGAGGGCATGCAGATCGGCAAGACCTGGGGCCAGGAGCGCGGGCAGCAGATGATCAAGCAGTTGCAGGGGCAGGGCACGCTGAACGCCCAGGGCCAGTGCCCGGCCACGGGCGGCACGGCCAAGCCGGCGCCCGGCAAGTAACGGCACCCCTCGGGCGCCTCGCAGGCACCGGCGCACGCCGGTGCCTGCGGCCGGACGTCCGCCCTCGCGTGAGCGTCGTCGTGGTGTCGCGTTCGTAAGTGGTTGATTTGATTGGTCCATGTGATCCGGGTCATCTTGTAGTCGACCCTTAACCACCTGATTGACCTCACCTTTCCCCTCCCGCTATAATTCGCGGTTCGTAACACCCGCAACACCCAAGAAGAACTACATAATCAGGAAACCACCATGAGCTACGCAGTCATCAAGACCGGTGGCAAGCAGTACCGCGTGATGCAGGGCGAAGTCCTGCGCGTCGAGCTGCTCCCCGCCGAAGTCGATGCCACCTTCACGTTCGATGAGGTCCTCCTCGTCGGCGAAGGCGAGTCGATCACCGTCGGCGCCCCGCTGGTCGCCGGTGCCACCGTCAGCGCGAAGATCCGCGCCCACGGCCGCGCCGACAAGATCCGCATCGTCAAGTTCCGTCGTCGCAAGCACTACAAGCGCACGCAGGGACATCGTCAGCACTACACCGAAATCGAGATCACGGGCATCAACGCCTGAGTCGCCGGAGGATATGAGTCATGGCACATAAAAAAGGCGTAGGTTCCAGCCGCAACGGTCGCGATTCGAACCCGAAGTACCTCGGCGTGAAGATCTACGGCGGTCAGGCTGTCGAAGCCGGTAACATCATCGTTCGTCAGCGTGGCACCAAGTTCCACGCTGGCGTGGGCGTCGGCCTCGGCCGCGACCACACCCTGTTCGCCCTGGTCGACGGCACCGTGTCGTTCAAGACCCGCGGCGAGAAGGGCCGCAAGTTCGTCGACGTCGTCCAGGCGTAAGCCTCCCCCGACGCGATAGCGAAGGCCCCGCCCCATGGCGGGGCTTTTCGTTTTTGCATGAACAGTGAAAAGTAAGCCGTGAACAGGGGCGGTGATCCATGCCGTCATCTGCCGGTGTCATTCCTGGGATGGGCTGCGGCTCACGTTTCGCCGCTCGCGGCCCATGGCTCACTGTTCACTCTTCACTGCTCACTGTTCACGCCCATAGGTTGCCCCATGAAATTCGTCGATGAAGCCCAGATTCGAGTCCACGCCGGCGACGGCGGCAACGGCTGCGTGAGCTTCCGTCGCGAAAAGTTCATCCCGTTCGGTGGTCCCGACGGCGGCGACGGCGGCGACGGCGGTTCGGTCTGGCTGGTGGCCGACGAAGGCCTCAACACCCTGGTCGACTTCCGTCACCAGCGCTCGTTCAAGGCGCAGCGCGGGCAGGGCGGCATGGGTAGCCAGATGTATGGCAAGGGCGGTGAGGACACTGAGGTACGCGTGCCGGTCGGTACCGTGGTGACCAACGTCGACACCGACGAAGTCATCGGCGACCTCACCTCGCACGGCCAGCGCCTCAAGGTGGCGCAGGGTGGCCGGGGCGGCCTGGGCAACATCCACTTCAAGAGCTCGGTGAACCGTGCGCCGCGCAAGGCGACCCCGGGTACGCCTGGGGACGTTCGCGACCTCAAGCTCGAGCTTCGCCTGCTGGCCGACGTGGGTCTGCTGGGCTTTCCCAACGCGGGCAAGAGCACCTTCATCCGTGCCGTGTCGGCGGCGACGCCGCGCGTGGCGGACTATCCGTTCACCACGCTGCACCCGAATTTGGGTGTGGTGCGCGTGGGTACCGACCAGAGCTTCGTCATCGCCGACATCCCCGGCATCATCGAGGGGGCGGCGGAAGGGGCGGGGCTGGGCATCCAGTTCCTCCGTCACGTGTCGCGTACCAGCCTGCTGCTGCATGTGGTCGATATCCAGCCCATCGACGGCTCCGACCCGGTGGAGCAGGTGCGTACCATCGAGAGCGAGCTGGAGCGCTTCGACGATGAACTCGTCGAGCGTCCGCGCTGGCTGGTGATCAATAAGTCCGATGTCTTCTCCGACGAGGAGGAGCTTCAGGCGGCTGCCGCGGATATCGTGGCCCGGCTGGACTGGAAGGCGCCGTGGTTCCTGGTTTCGGCGGCCGGGCAGGTCGGTACCTGGGACGTCTGCCTCAAGGTGCAGCAGTTCTTCGACGCCGAGCGCGCGGCAATGCGCGAGCGTACCGATGCGGTGGACGACGTTCGCATGCGCGGGGAGTGATGGGCTTGCCGCAAGGCCTATCGCGGACAGGGTCCGCTCCCACCCTCCGGTAGCACCTGCTCTGCCGGGAAAGGCCCGGGCAGTTCTCTCAGTGTTCCTACCGAAGGGTGGGAGCGGACCCTGTCCGCGATTCCTGCGAAGCGGCGACTTCAGGCAACAAAAAAGCCGGCTTGCGCCGGCTTTTTTGCTTCAGCGATGTCGCGCAGGCGATCAGGCCAGGTCGCGGATCTTCGCGTTCAGGCGGCTCTTGTGGCGAGCGGCCTTGTTCTTGTGGATCAGGCCGCGGGCGGCGTAGCGGTCCATGACCGGCACGGCGACGGCATAGGCCGTGACGGCCGCTGCCTTATCCTTGGCGTCGATCGCCTTGACGACCTTCTTCAGTGCGGAACGCACCATGGAACGCGCGCTGACGTTGCGCAGCCGGCGCTGCTCCGACTGACGCGCACGCTTCTTCGCGGACTTGATGTTGGCCAAGGTAAAGCTCCAGTGTTCGGTGGGTTTTAAAAAAGACACCCATTGTGGAGCCAAAACGAGGCTGCGTCAATAGGTTAGGGGCCGCGTGAACGACCCCTCGGGTGGAGGGCGCGACGCGCCCCGAAAAAACCAGAGGCGAGACTGTCCGCTGCCAGCCCGGCTTTGTCAAACTAGCGGTTTACCCCGGTACCCACGGCACGGATGAAAACCCCCAGCCTCCTTCGCGGCATGCTGTCCTTCAGCGGCATGACCATGGTCTCCCGCGTGCTCGGCCTGGTCCGCGACATGGCGATCAATGCCTCGTTCGGTGCCAATGCCGCCACCGACGCCTTCTGGGTCGCCTTCCGCATTCCCAATTTCATGCGCCGATTGTTCGCGGAGGGTTCGTTCTCCACGGCCTTCGTGCCCGTGTTCACCGAGGTGAAGGAGACGCGCCCCCATGGCGACCTCAAGGCGCTGATGGCCCGTACCTCGGGAACCCTGGGCGGTGTGCTGCTGCTGGTCGTGGCGATCGGCATCCTTTTCGCACCCCAGGTCACCGCGTTGTTCTCCCCGGGCGCGGTGGATACGCCGGAGAAATTCGACCTCACGGTCAACCTCCTGCGCCTGACCTTTCCCTTCCTGCTCTTCGTGTCGCTCACCGCCCTGTGCGGTGGCGCGCTGAACAGCTTCCACCGATTCGGCCTGCCGGCGCTGACGCCGGTGATCCTCAACCTGTGCATGATCGCCGGCGCGCTGTGGCTGGCGCCGAAGCTGCATACGCCGATCATGGCGATGGGCTGGGCGATCCTCGTCGCGGGCGTGCTGCAGTTGCTCTTCCAGCTTCCGGCGCTGCGCCAGCTCGACCTGCTGGCCCTCCCGCGCTGGGGCTGGAGCTCCCCCGACGTGCGCCGGATCATGGGCCTGATGGTGCCGACGCTGTTCGGCTCGTCGGTGGCGCAGATCAACCTGCTGCTCGACACCATCATCGCCTCGCTGCTGATCGCCGGTTCGCAGAGCTGGCTGTCGCAGGCCGACCGCTTCCTCGAGTTGCCGCTGGGCGTGTTCGGCGTGGCCCTCGGCACGGTGATCCTGCCCTCGCTGTCGCGCCACCACGTGGCCACCGACAAGGACGGCTTCTCCAGGGCGCTCGACTGGGGCCTGCGCACCACGCTGCTGATCGCCGTGCCGGCGATGTTCGCGCTGATGATCCTCTCCGTGCCGCTGGTGGCGACGATCTTCCAGCATGGGCGCTTCACGGCCTTCGACACGAAGATGGCGTCGATGTCGATCTCGGCGTTGAGCTTCGGATTGCCGGCCTTCGCCCTGGTGAAGGTGGTGCTGCCCGCCTTCTACGCCCGCAAGGATACGAAGACGCCGGTGCGCGCGGGCGTCGCCTCGCTGGTGTTCAACATGGTCTTCAACGTGATCTTCCTGGCCTTGCTGTTTTTCCTCTGGGCCTCCCCCGAGCAGAAGGCCGGTTCGTGGTTCGAGGCCCTTTCCGCCATCCCTGGCCTGCACATGGCGCTGGGCATGGCCAGCGCACTGGCCAGCTACCTCAATCTCGCGCTGCTCTGGCGCTGGCTGGGCAAGGCGGGGGTCTACACCCCCCAGCCGGGCTGGAGCCGCCACCTGGTCCGCCTCGGCGCGGCCTGCGCCGCCATGGTGATCGTGCTCCTCGCGGGCCTGCACGTGTGGCCGGAATGGAGCGACGTCGAGAAGTGGGAGCGGGTCTGGCGCCTGGCCGTGCTGGTCGGCGCCGGCGGCGGGGCCTACCTGGCGGCGCTGTTCGCCATGGGGTTCCGGCTGCGCGACCTGCGCGCGCGATGAGCCCGCGATGACGGCACGTACGCCGCATTGTGCGGCGCAATGGGGCCGCTATACTGGCCCGATGGCTTTTATTCCGCATCGATCCCAGGACGCCCGCGCATGACCCTGCGACTCCATCGCGACGTCGACGGCCCCTGCCTCGCGCCCGAAGGCAGCATCGTCGCGATCGGCGCGTTCGACGGGCTTCACCTGGGGCACCAGGCGATCCTCGCCGAGGTGCGCCGTCGGGCCGGGGAGCGTGGCCTCGCGCCCGCCGTGATCACCTTCGAGCCGTTGCCGCGCGCCTATTTCTCCGCCGAGCCGGTGCCCCGCCTTTCGGGCATGCGCGAAAAGGCCGAGGGCATGGGCGCGGCGGGCATCCGCGAACTGCTCTCCCTGCGCTTCGACAAGGCGCTGACCGAGATGGGGGCCGAGGATTTCGTCCGCCGCGTGATCGTCGGCCGAATGGCCGCCCGCGAGGTGTGGGTGGGCGAGGATTTCCGCTTCGGCCATCGCCGCGGCGGCGATTTCGCGCTGCTGGCGCGCATGGGTACCGAGCTGGGCTTTACCGCTCATGCGGTCGCGCCCGTGGTCGTGGACGGCGAGCGCGTGTCCTCGTCGCGAGTGCGCGCGTTGCTCGCGGAAAGCCGCTTCGCCGACGCCGCCACGCTCCTGGGGCGCCCCTTCGTGATCGACGGGCACGTCGAGCACGGCCAGCAGCTCGGCCGCACGCTGGGCTACCCCACGGCCAACGTGCACCTTCGCGAGCGGGTGAGCCCCATCCAGGGCATTTTCGCCGTACGCATCGGTATCGGCGACGGTCCATGCAGTTGGCCCGGCGTGGCCAGCCTCGGGTTCCGGCCCACGGTGAACGAAGTGCGCGAACCCTTGCTCGAAGCCCACCTGTTCGATTTCTCCGGCGATCTCTACGGCCAGCGCATCGGCGTGGAATTCGTGCGGAAGCTCAGGGACGAAGCGAAGTTCGACGATCTCGACGCCCTCACGGTGCAGATGCGCCAGGACGAGATCGACGCGCGGCAGGCCCTTGGGATGAACCCCATTCTTGTCAATGCATGAGGCGCCTCGCGCCTTTTCGAGAAACCCACGGTTGCCAGCGATGACCCAGGACTACAAGCACACCATCAATCTGCCGCAGACCGCGTTCCCCATGCGCGGCGACCTGCCCAAGCGCGAGCCGGAATGGCTGGCCGGGTGGGAGCGCGTGGGCCGCTATGCGCAGATCCAGGAGAAGACCGCCGGCCGCGACAAGGTGTTCGTGCTGCACGACGGCCCCCCGTACGCCAACGGCGTCATCCACCTCGGCCACGCGGTCAACAAGGTGCTGAAGGACGTCGTGGTCAAGTCCAAGCTGATGGCCGGCTACCGCGCGCCCTACGTGCCGGGCTGGGACTGCCACGGCCTGCCCATCGAAATCGCCATCGAGAAGAAGTTCGGCAAGGCGGGCGACAAGCTCGATGCCGCCGCGTTCCGGCAGAAGTGCCGCGAATACGCGCTGGCGCAGATCGACCTGCAGCGCACCGACTTCAAGCGCCTGGGCGTGCTCGGCGACTGGGAAAAGCCGTATCGCACCCTCGATTTCACCTATGAGGCAGACATGATCCGCGCGCTCGCGCGCATCGTGGCCAACGGTCACGTGGTGCGCGGCGCCAAGCCGGTCTACTGGTGCTTCGATTGCGGTTCGGCGCTGGCCGAGGCCGAGATCGAATACGCCGAGCGCACCTCGCCGGCCGTCGACGTGGCTTACGACGCCGTCTATCCGAAGGACATCGGCGTCGACTTCGGGGTGGACGTCGGCGACGCCATCGTGGCCGTGCCCATCTGGACCACCACGCCGTGGACGTTGCCCTCCAGCCAGGCCGTGTCGCTCGGCGGCGACATCGAGTACGCGCTGGTCGAAGGGCCGTCGCGCGACGGCCGTCGCGTGCTGCTGGTGATCGCTTCGGCGCTCGCCGAGAAGGCGCTCGCCCGTTATGGCGTCGAGTCGGTGAACGTGCTCGGCCGCGTGCAGGGTGCCGTGCTCGAGAACAAGCCGCTGCGCCACCCCTTCTACGACAAGCAGGTGCCGTTGATCCTCGGCGACCACGTGTCGGCCGACGACGGCACCGGTGCCGTGCACACGTCGCCCGATCATGGCGCGGAAGACTTCGCCGTGGGCCTCCATTACGGTATCGGCACGCTCAACTACGTGGACGGCCGCGGCGTCTACCGTCCCGAGGTGCCGTTCGTGGCGCCGGATACCGCGCTCGCCGGACAGCACATCTGGAAGGCCAACGACGTCATCGTCGATCTGCTGCGCTCGCGCGGCGTGCTGCTGGCCTTCGCCAAGCTCACCCACAGCTACCCGCATTGCTGGCGCCACAAGACCCCGGTCATCTACCGCGCCACGCCGCAATGGTTCATCGGCATGGAACAGGCCGACCTGCGCCGCACCGCGCTCAGCTCGATCAAGAGCGTGCGCTGGGTGCCGGGTTGGGGCGAAGAGCGCATCGCGGGCATGGTCGACGGGCGTCCCGACTGGTGCATCTCGCGCCAGCGCACCTGGGGCGTGCCCATCACGCTGTTCGTCGACAAGGTCACCCACGAGCCGCATCCGGACTCCGTCGCGCTGATGGAGAAGGTGGCGCAGAAGGTGGCGCACGAGGGCATCGATGCGTGGTTCGCGCTCGATGCGCGCGAGCTGATCGGCGACGACGCCGATCGCTACGAAAAGGTGACCGACGTGCTCGACGTCTGGTTCGACTCCGGCGTGAGCCACTTCGCCGTGATCGGCGCGCGTCCCGAATTGCAAGCCGGCGACGCCTCCGAATACAAGGTGATGTACCTGGAGGGTTCCGACCAGCATCGCGGCTGGTTCCAGTCGTCGCTGCTCACCTCGGCCGCTATCCACGGACGTGCGCCGTACGACCACGTGCTCACCCACGGTTTCACCGTGGACGCGCAGGGCCGCAAGATGTCCAAGTCGCTGGGCAACGGCATCGAGCCCCAGGAAATCATGAAAACCCTGGGCGCCGACATCCTGCGCCTGTGGATCTGCTCGACCGACTATCGCAACGAGATGGCGCTGTCGGACGAGATCCTGAAGCGCGTGACGGACACCTATCGCCGCGTGCGCAACACGGCGCGCTTCCTGCTGGGCAACCTCGACGGGTTCGACCCCGACAAGCACCTGCTCGCCACCGAGGCTTGCGTCGAACTCGACCGCTGGGCCGTGCAGCAGGCGGCCGACGTGCAGGCGGCGATCGTCGCGGCCTACGAGCGCTACGACTTCCCCGAGATCGTGCAGCGCGTGCAGAACTTCTGCACCAACGAACTGGGCGCGCTGTATCTCGACGTCACGAAGGATCGCCTCTACACGATGCCGACCGACAGCCGCGGTCGCCGCAGCGCGCAGAGCGCGATGTATCGCATCGTGGAGGCGATGGTGCGCTGGATCGCGCCGATCATGAGCTTTACGGCCGAGGAGATCTGGCAGCAGTTGCCCGGGACGCGCGGTGAATCGGTGCTGTTCGAGACCTTCTACGAAGGGCTCGACGTACGCCAGGATGCGGACGCCCGCGCCTGGTGGAGCAACCTGCTGGCGATTCGCGATACCGCGTCCCGCGTGCTCGAGGGCATGCGCAAGGCCGGCCAGATCGGCGCGTCGCTCGACGCCACGCTGACCGTCCATGCGGATCTCCCCACGCAGACGGCGCTGGCCGAGTCGGCGAGCGAGTTGCGGTTCTTCTTCATCACTTCCGACGTGGTACTGGCCCCGCTCGACGGCCGCCCGGCGTCGGCGGAGCGCGTGGAGGTCGACGGTGCCGAGGTTTACGTCTCGGCCAGCGTCAACGAGGACGCCAAGTGCGTCCGTTGCTGGCACCACCGCCCGGATGTCGGCGTCGATCCCGCCCATCCGGAGATCTGTGGCCGCTGCGTCGAGAACGTGGTGGGGCAGGGCGAAGACCGCCGCTGGTTCTGATCGGCGACGACCACCCGTGGCCCGTGCCGCCCGAGCGGCGCGGGCCGACTCCACCTTCGATGGCCTGACCGAATGACCGTACGCCCCAAACCCAATGCATTGTCCTGGCTATGGCTCGCCGCCGCCATGATCGTGCTCGACCAGCTCACCAAGTGGTGGGCGCTGACGGCCCTGCAGCCCCCCGAAACCCCGCATCCGGTGATCCCGGGCCTGCTCAACTGGACGCTCACCTTCAATACCGGTGCCGCGTTCAGCTTCCTGGCCGACAGTGCCGGTTGGCAGCGTTGGTTCTTCGCGCTGCTGGCGGTGGGCATCAGCGCCACGCTCAGCGTCTGGCTCGCCCGTACCCCGCGAGGCGACTGGCGCACGGCCTTGCCGCTGGCCCTCATCGTCGGTGGTGCCCTGGGCAATCTCATCGATCGCCTGCACGCGGCCAAGGTGACCGATTTCATCCAGGTGTTCATCGGCAGCTACCCGTTTCCCGTCTTCAACGTGGCCGATTCGGCCATCAGCGTGGGGGCGGTGGCGCTGATCGTGTTCAGCCTGTTTTCCGGTTCGCAGAAGTCGCCCTGATGGCTCCGTAGCGATCGCGGACAGGGGGCCGCTCCCACCCTTCGGTAGGAACGCTGCTACCGGAGGGTGGGAGCGGAACCTGTCCGCGATGGGCCTTGCGGCACCCGGCAGGCGTTGCCCAACCATGCGATAATCGTGCGGCAACCCATCTAGCGGCCCCGCGAGGCCGCCACGAGGCTTCCTTGGACATCCTCCTCGCCAATCCCCGCGGCTTCTGTGCCGGTGTCGACCGCGCCATCGCCATCGTCGATCGCGCGCTCGAGTCGTACGGCGCGCCGATCTACGTGCGCCATGAGGTCGTGCACAACCGCTACGTGGTCGAGCGCCTGCGCGCCGACGGTGCCGTGTTCGTCGAGGAACTCGACGAGGTACCCGACGGCTCCACGGTGATCTTCAGCGCCCACGGCGTGCCCAAGTCCGTGCGCGAGGAGGCCGACCGGCGCCGTCTCAACGTGTTCGATGCCACGTGTCCCCTGGTCACCAAGGTGCATATGGAGGTGGCCCGCCTGGGCCGCGCCGGTTACGACGTGATCCTGATCGGCCACGACGGCCATCCCGAGGTGGAAGGCACCATGGGGCAGTGGAATCCCGCCAATCCGGGCAACATCTACCTCGTCGAATCGGTGGAAGACGTCGCCGCGTTGACGCCCTCGCAGCCGGGCAAGCTCGCCTTCGTCACCCAGACCACGCTGTCGGTGGACGACACCATCGCCATCATCAAGGCGCTGCGCACGAAATTCGACGCCATCGAAGGGCCGCGCAAGGACGACATCTGCTACGCCACGCAGAACCGCCAGGACGCCGTGCGCCGTCTCGCCGAAGCGGTGGATTTGGTGCTCGTGGTCGGCTCCGTCAACAGTTCCAACTCCAACCGCCTGCGCGAACTGGCCGAGAAGCAGGGCGTCACCGCCCATCTCATCGACGGCGCCGAGCACATCGAAAAGGCCTGGATCGACGGCAAGGCCCGTATCGGCGTCACCGCCGGCGCCTCCGCGCCCGAGAAGCTCGTGCAGGAGGTCATCGCCCGCCTGCAGTCCTGGGGCGCCGGCACGGTACGCGAGCTGGACGGCGAAGCCGAGAACATCACCTTCGCCCTCCCCAAGGAGCTGCGCCTGGCGAGCTGAAGGCTTGCGCCCGGGCTCCGGCTTACCTACAATTCCGCCTCTCGCCGGAATAGCTCAGTTGGTAGAGCGCGTCATTCGTAATGATGAGGTCGTAGGTTCGATTCCTATTTCCGGCACCAGATACCCCGTCGAGGGCCGTCCACACGAGCCCATGAGATGCATCCAAACCCGCTGAAAAGCGGGTTTTTTTGTGCCCGCGCATCCATGCCCGTCCACAGGCATCCATCGCGATGCGCGATGACGGCCGCGCGTGGCCGCCGCCGTTCGCATGCCGCGCCGAGGGCGCAGGGCCCGCCGCTCACGCGCGGTGCCTTGTGCTACCCGCTGCGTCCCTGTCACAAAAGCGGGCCGTGGATCGTCAAGGTTGGGGTCGGTCGGCATGCGGCCGGACGACGGCTCTCTTTGAACAGGACCTGGAAGATGAATCGCGCTAACTGGTTTACCGTTTCCCCCGACGGTGCTAAGGCATTGGGTGGGCTGCATCACTTCGTGACCACGGGCACGGCGCTGCCGCCCAAGCTGATCCACCTGGTGTTTCTCCGCGTATCGCAGATCAATGGATGCGCGCACTGCATCGACATCCACACCCGGGACCTCATCAAGGCGGGTATGTCGATGGAAACCGTTGTGCTCGTTCCCGTCTGGCACGAGGCCGCCTATCTGTTCACGGATCGGGAGCGCGCGGCGCTGGCGTGGGCCGAAGAGGTGACGCGCGTCGGGGAAACGCATGCTTCCGACGCGGCTTACGCCGCAGCGGCGGAAGCCTTCTCCGAGAAGGACCTGGTTGACCTGACCCTGACCGTCGCGGCGATGAACGCCATCAACCGCATGGGCGTCAGCTTCCGCCTGAAACCCCGCGCCAAAGCAGACAACTGATCGTCCAGGTTCAGCTCGCTCGCCTTGCGGGTGGGGGCCGGGAACATGGGCTTGGCCGTCGACTTACGCTGCCAGCCGGGCATTCGCGCCGAGGTAGCGCAAGCCGATCGAGAGGGCCATGTCGTAACCCGCCATGGCGTTGCCTGGCACCACGACGCTGACCAGCGACGGATGTCCGGGAACCAGTGTCGACGCATCCGACTGGTCGCTGCCGTCGTGGATTTCGATATAGGGCACGTCGAGCGAGGCGAGTGCGTGGCGCAGTGGCGCCACGTCGCTTTCGGGAATCTCGGCGGCGTCGACGTCCAGAAGCACGAGGTCCGCGCGGTCGACCGGCGAGCGATCGAGATGGCCGGTCAATTCCACGAAATCCTGGCAGGGCCGCCAGAGCAGGTCGACACCGGCGGCCTGAGCCCTTTCCCACAGTTTCCACATGGCATCGTCGGCGAGCGGGGTGGTGGAGGAAGTGGCGTCGTGACGCGGACCGGTGATGACGACGATCGACATCGCAGCAACTCGTGGGGAAGGGACGCCAGTATCCCGGAGGCTCCCGTAAAAAAGCTGCACGCCCCGGGCGCTTTTCGGGTAACGACGGCGTAAACATTCGCGAGCGTGTGCAGCGGTGTCCGGTGGTGCTAATTTGCCCGCTTTCCAAGGAGGTCACATGGAGCCGCAAGACACCACCATCACCACGACCCGGCTTCGCCTGGATCGTCTCGTCCCCGCCGATGCCGCCCAGCTGTTTGCCTACCGTGGCGACGATGCCGTGGCCCGCTACCAAGGATGGCGTCCGGTGGACGAGGCCGAGGCCGTGCGTTTCATCGACGACCAATCCAAGCTGGTGTTCCACACCCCGGATAGCTGGGCGCAGCTGGCGATCCGCGATCGTTCGACCGGGGAGCTGCTGGGCGACCTCGGCGTGCATTTCCCGGCGGACAAGCAGTCGCCCATCGAATTCGGGATATCGCTTCGCCCGGATCGCCAAGGGAAGGGTTATGCCCGCGAGGCCATGGGCGCCTTGCTCGACCTGGCGTTCAAGGACTGGGGGTATCGCCGCACCGTCGGCTCGGTGGATCCACGCAACGTGGCGAGCATCGCCTTGCTGGAGTCACTGGGTTATCGCCGTGAAGCGCATCACGTGGAAGCCTATTTTTTCCGTGGCGAGTGGGTGGACGACGTGATCTACGCAATGCTCGATCGGGAGTGGCGTTCCACCGCAACGCGGTGAGGCGATCTTCGCGACGTGCCTGGAGTGCGTCGATTCGGCAGTCGGCCACGGTTTGCACGTCGCCTTCATCGCGGGGGTGCCACATATGCCGGTCGGCCCCTGCGACGGTGAGCGATGAGCGAGCGCTACCTGAAAATCTACGTCGTGCATCCACCCGAACCCGGCGCGGAGTGGGCCGTGCGCGTCGATGCCGAGAAGCCGGTCCGCTTTGCCGCCGAAAATCAGGCGCTGGCCTATGCCTTGAAACAGGCTCGGGCCAGGCACCGGCCGGGGCTGACGGTGGATCTGAGGGTGGAAGACGACCACGGCCGCTGGCGGTCGATGACTCTTTGACGGGAGGGATGCATGTACTCGCGGACTCAGGCTGCCGCGGCCAAGCGCGCCAGGGCACCCGCCTTGGGCGGCGAAAGATGGCCCAGGGGAGCGTCGGGAATGAAGCGCCAGTCGCCGAGGCGCCGGGGAACCCAGTGCGGCGTGGACTCACGCAGCCCGCGGATCGCGTCTTCCGGCGTCTCGTAACGGCCTACTTCCTGCGCACCTTGCAGGGCGCGCCAGCGGTGGCCGTGGCGAACGATTCGGAACGGAACTTCGGCGGCGGTATAAACGTATTGCGCGATCACGGTACGACTCTCCTTTCAAGCCCGGGAATTCTGGCCGGGACTCCGTGACCGCTGTGTTATCCCGGCACTACCCTGGCGTGTCGGCGTTCAGCGTCGTGTACGGGGCGACAAAACTGACGAGCGCCTAGCCGCTCGTCGGAATAATCCGACCGTATGTCGGCCGTGGCTCCGCCGCGGTCCCGCGCTCGGTTAAATTCCAGCCTGTAGGACCATAGGCGGGGGAATCAGGGTGAATTGCATGTCATCGCCGCGCGCGCAGCGGGGCGTATCGCTCATCGAAGTGCTCATGGCCGTGCTGATCTTCACGATCGGCCTGATCGGCCTGGGTGGCCTTCTGATCACTGCTACGCGGGCCAACACCACGGCCTACGTGCGCACGCAGGTGACCTTCCTCGCCAACAGCATGGCCGACCGCATGCGGGCCAATCCCATGGGGCTGTGGAAAAACAGCTACGACAGCGATAACTATCCCATCTCCGGCACGGCGCCGGCCTGCGACGCGGCGACCGGCTGCGCCCCCGGCGACGTCGCCCTTCGCGACCAGATCCTGTGGAGCCAGCAATTGCAGGCGACGCTGCCTGCCCTGGGCAAGACATCGATCAAGTGTGTCAAGGCATCCGGCTTCGACCCGACGGCGCAATATGGGCTCCGTCCGCCATATAGCGGTACCTGCACGATGTCGATCACCTGGGCCGAGCGCGGCGTGGCCATCGGTGGGGGCGACGACAACACCGGCTCCAACAACCTTCAGTCCTTTACCTGGGTATTCGAGCCATGAGCCAGCCACGCATTGTCCATCGCCAGCGTGGCGTCACCCTGGTCGAACTGATGGTGGCGATGGTACTTGGACTCATCGTAGCCGGCGGAATCGTCACGCTGTTCCTGTCGACCTCCTCGAGCAACCGGGCGCAGACCCAGATGGCCCGCTTGCAGGAAGAAGGGCGCTACGCCATCACCCGCATCAGCGCCGATCTGAAGATGGCTGGGGCTCAGTACTGCAACAGCACCGGAGGCATCGCCACCGCCGGCTCGTCCGGCGTCTCGCTGGACGGGCTGCGCGCGCCTCGCGTGCTGGCCAATAACCTGACCTTCCCCCAGAACACGACGCCGTGGGGCGGCTCATATCCGGCCAAGCCCACGGCCAGCTATTACCTGCCGTCGTTCTTCTTCATGCGAGGGTTCCAGTGCACCAAGACGGCGTGCACGCCGAGCAGTCCGCCGACGGCGGCGAACGGGGTTCCCGCGATGGGTACGGCGGTCGGTTCGCGAGTCGTCGGTGCGGCCGTCCTGCAGTTGCGTTACATCGATTCCGGTCGTGGCTGGGCCATTGGCGGCGCCAGCCAGATCGTCGCGAACAATGACGGAACGATCGCCAATATCGCCATATCCAAGCGACCGGAAGAGCCCGATCTCACGGGCATCAATTCCGCCGGCGAAATGATGATGCTGGCCGATTGCTCCTCCTCGCAGATATTCCAGACCACGGGCAATCCGACCTTCGTCCCCGCTGGCAGCACGGTGAACTTCGAGCAGCCGAAAGCCCTGAAACCGCAATCGGCACCGAAGCTGTTTCGCGTGAGCACCGACTTCCGCACCGTCACCTACTTCCTGCAGGTGGTCAGCGACGACGGTACCGCCACGGGAACCAAGACAGGTGCGTTGATGCGTTGCGACAGCACCGTCGGCAGCACGTGCCAGGAACTGGTCCGTGGTGTGGAGCGGCTGGACTTCAACTACGGCGTGGAGGACCAGAACGGTTTCCTGCACTACCTTTCGGCAGCCGACGTCGATTCCCGTGCGGGCTCCACCATTCCCTGCCCGGCGGGCGCGAAGGATTCCACGTCCACCGACATGGGCTGCCTATGGCGTGCCCTGAAAACGGTGGAGGTGAACATCCTGATGGATGGGCAGGCGCCACTTTATACGTTGCAGGCCCCCGACCTGGTCTACGCCTATTCGCCTGAGGGCAACTCGACGCCGAAGGCGCCGGACGCACGCGGTGCGAATGGCATTTCGCCGTCCGACCAGGGTTTCGCCTTGCCGATGCTTCGCCGCCAGTTCAGCACGGTGGTGATGATGCGTAACTACAACCCGTAACGCGGGAGACGATGCCATGAACCGAAATCCTCCTCTCCTTCGATATGTCCAAGCCAAGACGCAGCGTGGCGTGGTCCTCGTCACCGCTTTGATTTTTCTGCTGTTGATTACGATCCTCGCGGTCAGCGCATCGGGTACCTCGCTGCTCCAGCAGAAATTGGCGGGCGGCCTGCGCAACGCGCAGCTGGCCGAATGGAGCGCGGAATCGGCCCTGCGCGGCGCGGAATGGCGCCTTTGGACGGCCAGCTCGGATACTTCCACGCGCATGATCTGCGGCACGAGCAGCCTTGCCACGTGCTACCCGTATTCGCCGGACCCCGTCGCCGCGGTGAAGAATTTCCGTAACTCGTCGGGCTGGGTCGTCGAAGGCGCCGTCGAGTACAAGCCGGTCAACTTCAAGGACGTTTCCTCCGACAAGACGTTCGCGCTGAAGAACAACCCCTACTACATCATCGAAGACATGGGTATCGAGACGCCGCAGGGGGCGGGGCAGCAGGCGGAATCGGGGGCTACCGGCGCCAGGGGTGCGGGATACACCGCCGTCGTCCGGCATATCTACCGGATCACCGCCCGTGGCATGGGCAACAACGACAACGCGATTCGCGTCTTCGAAACCACTTTTGCGGCCAAGGCCAACTGAACCATGAAAGTCCTTTCCACCTATTCACGGATCGGTACCGGCCTCGTGGCGATGGTGTTGTGCCTGGTCGGCGGCTCGTCCGTCCCCACGCAGGCTCAGACCGCCTCCAAGTACTACACGGTGGATCTCAGCACCGCAACGCCGGATCTCACCGTGGCGGTTTCGCCGAACATCGCCGTCACGTTCGACGATTCGGGATCGATGGGTTCCACCGCGTTGCCGGACACGCTCGATAATACGCAGGGTTCGCGCTACTACTATTCGTCGACGACGAACTCGCAGTACTTCAATCCGTCGATCACCTACACGCCGCCCCTGACGGCCGACGGCACCTCGCGCTTTCCCGATGCCTCATACACCAACGCCTGGCGCGACGGCATCTGCGCCAACACCACGGCGACCAATTGCAGTGGCACCAAGGACCTGTCGCAGGACTTCAACGACGATTTCGGCAACAACACCTCGTCGGGCCGGGCAGCTTCCAGCGGAGCGCAGTTTTCCATCCCCAACTACGCCAACGGGGGCGTGAATCCCAGCAGGGGCAACAACGGCTCCGTGGGTACGAGCGGCGGGTTCTATTGGACTTGCCCCACGGTGAATTCCGACAACGGGTGCACGATCACCGTCATCAATAATGCCGACGCGGCGACCAAGAAGAACTTCGCCAACTGGTATTCCTACTACCGCACGCGCAACCTGATGACGCGATCGGCGATAGCCAACGTCTTCGGCGGGCTGGGAAGCAGCATCCGCGTCGTGTTCCAGAACCTGAACGACAATAATTACAAGTTGCCCGCGACGACGACGTTCAGCGCATTTACCGGCACGGCCCGATCGTCGTTCTTCACATGGCTATACCAGGTGAGCAACAGCGGCGGTACCCCGACCCGCGTAGCCATCGACAGGGTGGGCAAGATATTCATGTCCGGCAAGGGAGTGAAGAATTCCACCAATCCTTATTGGGAACCGAACGTCGGTCCGGATTCGGCCGGGTTGGAATTGAGCTGCCGCCTGAACTACAGCCTGCTTGTGACCGACGGTTATTGGAACGGGGATGATCCCGGCATCAAGACGCCGACCACGCGTAGCGCGGTGACGCTGCCGGACGGCGTTTCCTACACGGGAACCAACAGCGACAAGACCACGGTCATCTACTCCAACGTGCCCACCGCCAGTTATTCCTCCTTATCCGACCTGGCGTTTTACTACTGGGCGACCAACCTGCGTCCAGATTTCACCGCCAACGGCAAGGCGAAGCTGGACGTGCCGCCTTCCTACGTCGACTACACCGACCAGAACAATCAGCCGGTCAACTGGGACGGCACGGGGACGGCGCCGCGGTCGCTCTACTTCAATCCGAAGAACGATCCGGCCACGTGGCCGCACGTGGTCCAATACATGATCGCCCTGGGCATCAATGGCTCGCTGGCGTTTCCTGGCGACTACAACGACCTGCGCAGCGGCGTCAAGTCATGGCCCATGCCGACGGGCACGGGTAACGGTGACCTGACCGACATCGACGACACCTGGCATGCCGCGATCAACAGTCGTGGTCAGTACTTCAGCGCGCGCGATCCCGCGGCGCTTTCCAGTGCGCTCAACCAGTTGCTCAGCCGCATCATCGCGCGGACCACGTCGACCGTGGCGGGCGCCTTGAGCAGTACGGTATTGACGGGAAACGGCGTGACGTACCAGACCGGTTTCGATAGTTCGAACTACAGCGGCTCGTTGGTGGCAAACGTGGTCGACACGCTCGGCAATATCGGCAGGCAGTTGTGGAGTGCGGGTGAGTTGTTGACCGCGCGCGCGAAAGTCGGCGATACCCGTGTCATCATCACCAGTTCCGCGCCTGCGGCGGGTCAGGGAACGGCATTCCGTTGGGCGAACATCGGTAGTGCGCTGAAGGCGGCCACCACGGCGACGGACGGTACGACCCCGTTCGACGACAGCAACAAGAGCACGCTCGGGCCGGACAAGCTGGCTTACCTTCGTGGCGATTCGAGCAAGGAGGGCACCAATTTCCGTCGCCGTACGTCGACCCTGGGTGCGATCATCAATTCGCAGTCGGTCTACGTGTCATTCCCCGCCAGCGGCTACAGCGACAGTTTCCCGACGGGCGCGCCCGAGGCCGAGCTCGGCAACGACGGTACGCTCAAGTACAGCTACGAAAAGTTCGTGACGGATCATGCCAACCGTGCGCCGACGATCTACGTGGGTGCCAACGACGGCATGCTGCATGCGTTCGACGCCACGACGAGTTCGACCCCTGCGGGCTCGGTGGACGTGACCCCGTCCCCCGGAGCGGAGCGTTGGGCTTATGTTCCCTATACGGTGTTCGACAAGCTCGACTACCTGACGCCGAAGTCGGATTTCACATTCATCCCCACGGTGGATGCCACGCCCGTGTACCGCGATGTCTTCTTCAGCTCGGGTACGAAGGGCTGGCACAGCATCCTCGTGGGAGGCCTTCGCCTGGGCGGCCGCGGCGTTTACGCGCTCGACATCACTGACGCTTCGGCCAGTGAGGCCAACGCGGGAAGCAAGGTGCTATGGGAGTTCAACAACAAGACCACGCAGGGCGGCAATGCGGTAGGAGCGAACCTCGGCTACACGTATGGTCGCCCCAACATCGGTCGCCTGGCGAATGGGAAGTGGGTGGTACTGGTGCCCTCGGGTTACTTCCCGAGCAACACTTCCAGCGCACCGTATAACAAGTACGACAAGGATGCGGCATCCCAGCGCACGCAGAGCTCGCTGTTCGTGCTCGATGCGCAGACGGGGGCGGTACTGAAGGAACTCGTCACCCCCAAGACGGTGTCGGGCATCAGCGGCAACGTGGTGAGCTACGGGCTGACCTCGCCGGTGCTTGGCGACTACAACAGCGACCAGATCGACGACGTGGCATTCGCTGGCGACCTGAACGGAAATCTCTGGCGATTCGATCTATCCGACGCGGATCCCAACAAGTGGTCGGTGTCGCTTGCGTTCTATTCGTCCAGCCAGGGAACGCGGCCCATCACGGTCATGCCCCGCCTGTTCGCGGATCCGACGTCCCAGTTCTTCATGGTGGTGTTCGGCACGGGCAAGTACTTGGGCGGTTCGGACAATACGGCCGACAATTCGTCGGGAGTGCAGTATGTTTACGGCATTCGCGATCGTGGGCCGGGCAACACCTCCCCGGTCATCGAGGGCACGACGCCGATGATCGAGCAGACGATGACCGAGTCCAACGACATTCGCGGCCTGACGAACAATGCCGTGGGCATTGCCGATGCCAACGGTAAGGCCATCGGCGGTTGGTTCATCAAGTTGTTCACGGGAACGGCAAGCAACCAGACCAACAAGGGTGAGCGCGTGGTGGTGGACGCGACCGCGCTGTTCGACAGCGGCCGCGCCATCATCGCGACCCTCATTCCTGGGAGCAGCGATCCGTGCTCGCCCGTTCGAAAGGGCGCCGTTCTCGTGGTCGACGCCGCAACCGGCGGCGCGGCCAGTGGCGTCAATTTCGGTAGCGCGACCCTGGGGTCGGGATATTCCCAGGCAGGCATCCGCGTAAGTAATGTACCGGTGACGGGTGGCCTTCCCGCCGCGACGGGATTGGGCGGCGGGAGCATCGCCATCCCGGGCCTCACCACCGGCGACGGAAGCGGTAACACCAACAACAATAAGGCGCTGCCATCCCTGGGCGATGCGGTCTGGCGTCGCCGCTCCTGGCGGGAGTTGAACAATGCCTATTAAGCCGAGGACTGAACGCATGCGCCGCTCCCGTGTCCCGGGTTTCACCCTCATCGAGCTGATGATCGTGGTGGCGGTGATCGCCGTGCTGACGATGATCGCCTTGCCCTCGTACACCCGATACACGTTCAGGGCACGTCGTGCCGAAGGACAGGAACTGCTGCTCCGCGTGGCGACGGCGCAGGAGCGTTATTACTCGACTTACAACACCTATGCGGGGAGCGTCACCTCGGATCTGAAGTTCTCCACCGACACGAGCGCCAACGGGTATTACCAGGTCTCCGTAGCTTCATCGGGTGGCTCGTTGGCGAGCGGCTACGTTCTCACCGCCACGGCGAAGCTGTCCCAGGCCGGCGACGCCTGCAAGAACCTCACGCTCGATTCCAACGGCACGAAGTCGCAGACGGGCACGACGACCAACGGGCGGTGCTGGTGATGGGCCGCCGGCGGATCGCGGCGGGGTTCTCCGTCCTCGAACTGATGATGACGGTCATGATCATGGCGGCATTGCTCGCCATCGCCGTTCCCGCCTGGCGGACCGTCGTGCGCCGCAACTACGTCAGCACCACGGTCAACAATCTCGTCGCCGACATGCAATACGCCCGTTCGGAAGCCGCCAGCCGACACCAGTTCGTATCGATCTGCCGCAGCGTCAGCGGCACCGGGTGCGACGTCGGCGGAGTGAACTACGACGCCGGGTATATCGTTTACGTCTATAACGCCGCCGCCAACGGTGCCAACCAGTCCTTCGGCGCGGTATCGGGCCTGACCCTGCTGCGCCGGGTGCCGGCCCTGCCGGATGTCTCCATCCAGGCGACCGACGGCAACGTCATCACCTTCGGGCAGACGGGTTCGCCGATCGCCAACGGGTCGCGGACAGCGCTCACCATGGTGGTGTGCGCGCGAAGCAAGAGTGGGGCGACCGACGTTGGCCAGAATACGACCACCACGCCGGGCGCGCGGATCTCCCTCGGGGTATCGGGCTCGATTGCCAGCTCGAAGCTGGCGGCTGGTGCGGCTTGCACGGCCAGCTAAGCCATGTTGACGGCCTCCTTTTCCATCCATATAATGGCGCGCTCGATGGGCGGTTAGCTCAGCGGTAGAGCACTGCCTTCACACGGCAGGTGTCACAAGTTCGATCCTTGTACCGCCCACCATCGAATTAGCCCTTGTTTCAAGGGGCCAAAAGGGGAATCTTTCGGGGTTTCCCTTTTTCTTTGCGTCGAGAACGTGCACAACTTACCCCGGTCGTTCACAGCGTGCAATGTGCACGGACCTGACGACCCTCTGAGCATGCACAGCTAGATTTGTGCACAGCCTCGACTAACCCCTTGATCCGTCTATAGGTAGCCCTGCCTAGTTGAGGCAAGGGACAGGCTATCCCTGTCCTTCGGCTAGCACCGAAGCATCTACCGCTGAGCTAACCGTAGCCTGCTAGGTGTCACCTAATGCCCCTGGGCTATATCTGGCTCAGATACAAGGAACCCCAATCCACTGTCCGGGAATTCGGCCTTGATCAGCCACCGGGGTAGAAGGGGGTTAGGGGTGCGTATGTATATACGAACTTGAGCTAGAATTTTTCTTGGGGAAATCATCAGGACAGGGAGCAAGGAATGAAGAAGTTTGTATTGGCTGCTGTGGCCTGCATGGCTGTGGCTGGATGCTCAGTGCCTAGGTCAGTAAAAGAGGGTGGTCCACTAACAGGGCAGACCGTTAATGCTCAGAAGAGGGTGCTTGTTCTCTCTGTGACCGATGGTCAGGAGAAAGGACAAGACCCTGCTATTGGTAGTGGGCAAGCTGTCGTCGCGTCTATCAGAAAATATCTGACCATGCATGGCATACCTATGTCTGTGTCGTCATCTACTAACACTGAGCAGGGTATTGCTGAGGCCGATGCTCAAGGGTTTGCTTATGTGCTCAAACCGATGGTCACGCTATGGGAAGACAACGCTACTGCATGGTCAGGGAATGGAGACAAACTCAGTATCTCCATGGAACTGTTCGATGCTCATACCCATCAACTGGTAGCTGCATCAACTCATAAGCGTGTAGCTACAGGTGCAACCTTTGTCAGTGGTACTCCTGATCGGTTCATCGATGAGGTGAGCAACGGTGCCTTAGGGCAGATTTACGGTTGGAGGGAGGGGAAGCAATGAAGCCATTCGCATGGACTTGCCCGTACTGTCAGAAGGCGACGCTCATCACGGATGCGAATTACGATAGGGAGCTAATGGCGTTCGAAACCTCTACCGCGTCTGGAAAGAGGGGTTTTGTTCTTCAGATGACGACTTGCCCCAATCCTGATTGCAAGCAATATCAAATCGTCGTCACTGAGCATGACACAGGTTATTCAAACGGATCATTTGGGCCTGAGGGACGACCTGTTGCCAATTGGATGCTGCGCCCGAACTCGAAAGCCATCCCACTGCCAGTGTATGTCCCGGCAGCGATTGTTGAAGACTACAATGAGGCATGTCTGATTCGAGACTTGAGCCCCAAGGCATCAGCCACGCTGTCTCGCCGCTGTTTGCAAGGAATGATTCGTGATTTTCACCAAGTCAAGCCAGGAAATCTTTTCAATGAAATAAACGAGATTAAGGACAAAATCGATGCGGTAACGTGGGCGGGTATCGATGCTGTGCGTAAGGTTGGAAACATCGGTGCACATATGGAGAAGGACGTAGACGTTATCGTTGATGTCGAGCCAGAGGAGGCGCAGCTTCTGATTGGCCTGATCGAGACCCTGATCAAGGAATGGTATGTGGCTCGGCATGATCGCAAGCAGGCAATGGATGCATTGATAAAGCTGGCTGCTGATAAAGATGCTGCTAAGAAGCCTCAGACACCTCCCTGATTGACAGGGCCATAGGCGGGTGTAATATCCCGCCTCACGGCAAATAGGCCTAACCTCAGGGGCAAACCGTAGGTGACCTAGGGTCATCAGGTGGTGGTAAGCAGGAAGGCTTGGGAATGCCCAGGTGATCTATGTGAGCTACCACCTACCTAGCAGGAGGTTTGATCCTGCACACCCTGATGCTGGTGAGTAAGCGTCGCCTCTGTATGGCAAGAGGTTGAAGGTTCTGCCATCGGGTGCCCATGCCGAACATGGGACATAGCTGACATGCAATGTGTCCCTATGATCTGAGCAAGACCCTTAAGGGGAGGGTAGAGCGTGCACAATATCCGACGATGCGTAGTCGTTACGATTGCCTGCATGATTCTCAGTGGATGCTTCGATTCAGATGGTCGTAAGCATGAGGACCTTCCTCAGTTCTATATCAGTGAGGCTCGCTGTGTCATAGCTGCCGAGAGATTGAACCTGTTTAAAGAGGCTGCTCGTCACTTCGATCATGCGCGGAGTGAGCGTGATCTACAGACCTCTATAACCCATAAAGAAACTCCTCTATCCCCATTCTTCATTGCTGCTAGGTATGTGGGTATGGGTCAGACTGCTCAACGAGCAGCTATCTATCTCTCGGAATCCTGTGGCCGTGATGTCACGTCAGGTGAAGTGAGGGATGCTGAGTAGCTTGCATCAGCACTGAGTTGTAGTGGTGATGGAAAGAGAGCAAAAAGGACAATGCACCAATCGTTTAAAAATAAATAATTATGCTCAATGCCTAGAAGCATCGGTCTTTAGTCGAGCAATGTCTTCATCAAATTCGCTTGCAATCCTGGCTTCAATGGCTAGATGCTTCTGAACCTCAAGCTTAGATGGTCTGCCTACAGGTCTAGTCTTGCCTGTTACTCTCAGCATCTCTTTAACTGCTACAAGGTTTCTTTCCTCAACTCCCTCCTTGAGGGCTTGCATAGCTACATCTGACCAATGAAGTCTATGCTCTCTATCCCAGCCATGCTCTAAAGCATATTCATCTAATGCCAGAAGGGTGACTCCCCATTCCTTTGCTAGCTTCTTGTGTGAGTAGGCTGTTACATATTTCTCTTTTCCATCTGCTGGAATCATATTAATTCTCCTTGCTTTTGATCTTGATCTTTTACTTTTATGCATGCTTTTAAATGACGCTTTTTGCCTTGGCTCTTACCTTCTTGAGCAAGCGAAGCTTGGGAAAGACCTATGGTAAAGCCTCCAATAAATCAGCTAAATCAATATGGGTATTTGTACTAGGTCCTTCCTAAGCTGGCGCTTACTCAGGAGGGGAAGAGCAAGAGCATAAGTGAGTCAAAATATACCAAGTATTTATTAGTAGCAAATGACTCAAAAGTGTCCCAGTTTCTCCTAGAAATACTTAGGAGGTTTTGGGACAGTTACATCAGTCGACAAACCTTGGACTTACTTACGCCTAGTTGTTGAGCAATATCCCTGATGCTCATTCCCTGAGCTTTGAGCGTCTTAGCTTGCAAAGCAAGGTTTTCACGCTCCATATGTCTCTTATCCTGAGCCTCAGTTGGTAGCCTCTTAGGAGGATCAATCATGAGGCAGGTATTGATCAGGCATGACCCATCGAAGTCTAAGGCTAGCTTTCTGGCCTGCGTATAGCTGGTAACAATGTGCCAAGTATCTTCATCAGATTCCTCGATACGAGCACTAGTTCTATGAGCAAACTGGATGAGTTGATCATCCTCTCTAGCCCATCTCATAGCTTCTCTACCTTCCTGTAGAGGAATGCCCATCTTCTGCATGATCCTTACAGCAGGACCATACTCATCAGGGGAAGGGTTACCATGGAGGATGTGAATAGAAACTCTCTTATCCTTCCACTCATTCAATCCTCTTGTGTCAAACGGTGTGCGTTCCACATGCTTAGGTAGGTCAGGCTTACACCATTCATGGCTAGCGAAGATTGCGGGGTTGCCATTGATATACCTAATGGCTCTCTCGATAGCATGATTACCGAAGCATTCTGAGTTCCATTCAGTAGCTACAGAGCCATCAGGCATTGTCATCAGCATACGCTTAGAGACGAATGCTCCCTCTTGATCTCTCACTAGAGGCAGGATGTGGGGAAGACCCTTACGTAGCATCTTCTTCTTGATGACATTGAGCTTGAAACCTTTACGTAAAGCATGCTTGGCAACCAAGCTTCTATCAACATTCGCACCCATGATGGTCACTGATGCAGCATGTTCGAAGCATCGGGTGAAGTCTGTAAACCCTTCCACCCTTACCAATACAGTCTCCTTACCCTTATCGTTCCTGTTTGGTGTAGCTGTCACAGTCTTGGTCGGACTGAGCATGGCATCAAGAACTAGAAGGAGAGTCTTGTTTCTGGTTCTGTTGTTCTTTGCATCTTCAATGCCCTGAGCATGAATCTCCCATGCTTCCTCTAGCATTGCCTGATTGAGGATGAGACCTCCATCGTCATCACAGTCACCGACGTATGGAGCAATCACTCTCTCATACTCCTTCGATGCCATTCCTACGCATGTTATCTCCTCCGGTTTAGGAGACTCATCAATGAATAGTTCCCAGTCTTCTAGCAGCTCTGGTTTGACTGAGGCAAGGCATTTATGGGTGATGATGAGTAAGGGTGTCTTCCTCTCATTAAGGGCTAAGTTAGCTTGGTGGATGACTGAACCTACATCTTTGGTCTGACCAGTGAAGATGGGGGTGTAAGGCTTCTCAGCCTGATCTAACCTTTGCATGACCTCAGAGGCTAGCTGCCTAGTTGGTGATGCGTAGACATATCGCTTAGCAGGGTCGATGCCTTCGATGAATGTCTGTGTCTTACCTACACCGGGATTGCCGGATAATACGTCTACGATAGTAGCCATATAGTGTTGCTCCTTATTGTTGGCTAGACTATTGCCAGCGTGATGTTTGCTCCTCAGTTGAGCAGTGAAGGGTTGTTACTCGGTGATTCGATATTTGCGTGCAATATCCTGACGGATGGCCGCCATGAGTTCGGCTGCACCTTTGTCTGTGTTCTTAGCTTTGCCTACTGATTTAATCCCTAATAGGTTTCCCTGGCTGTCATAAACCATGTTGCTTTCCTTAGGCTGAGCCTTGTCCTGTAACTCTTGAGCAAACTGAGCATCGAGGCTTGCTCTGATAAGTGGATCATTTTTGTAAAGCTCCAACACTGAGTCAGCACCAGCCTCACCCCACATGGCTAGTCGGTCCTTGTCATTACCAATGCTACGCTTGCGAGCAGGTTCTGCTGGTTTCTCAATCTGCTCTAAGGGAAGTCCGTCGGTGTTAGGTGATGATGCTGATGCAAAGATGCCAACAGATGGGGTAAATAGATCATTGGTCATTTGATGGCTCCTTATACTGGCTCAATTATTCGGTATTGATTCTTGGTGAATGGGGTACTTCTATCTCTCCGTACCTCAATGAGGCCGGAGTTCTGCATCCGCTTTAGGATATTTACAATTCCCGGATTACTAAGTCCTGTAACCCCGGCTAGATCATTGAAGCTGAGGCTTGCCCAGCCTGTTTCATCTAGTTGCTTCTGAATGGCCAGATAGACAATCTTACTTGCTACTGTCCGTAGCCCTTGGTATTGCAGGGCTACAATGTCATCCACTGTAATGGACATTGTTATCTCCTTTATTGGTTATGTTGGTCCTCTATTTGTATAGGTCGGAATTCTCCGGGGCACTACAACATCTGTAGGCAGCTAAGAAAGATAGTTCCTACAAATATATAGACGGAAAAAAATGGCAAAAAAATACCATTGCAGGAGGGTACCGATTTAATCAATATTCATCTTTCGTGGCGTAAATGAGTGGGTAGGTAAGAGAACATTCCTGCCAACTCATATCTACTTAAATGGAAATCAACGAAAGCTAGAAATAGTTAGCCACTTCCTTTCATTTATATTTATATAAGAAGTTAAAGCTTGGAAAAATGTCGAATAAACTTCAAAACACTTTGCATCAGTCAATTAGGTGCAATACGTCTTTGGCATTCAAATGCGTATATCTAGCCACCGATCTAGGGTCACGGTGACCACTGACAACCATAATCTGGGCATTGTTTAAGCCCTTCTTAGCCACATTGGTTATGCGTGTATGGCGTAGCTGATGGATGCGTACGGTGTCGGGTAGACCTAGCTTTTCCCTTGCCCTCTTAACCGCATTGGAGGCACTGTGAGGGCGAACCTCGAACAATTTATCTGAGGGTTTCCCCAGACCTCGGCATCGTGTTACAGCAAGCTCTAGAAGCTCTACAGCCCTCTTGGTGAGAGGAACATTCCTTGTGCCGGTCTTGCCGTCAATCACGTCCACGATCCTTTCCTCCAAATGGAGACAGGACCGGGTTAGTTTGATAATTTCGGATCTACGCATAGCCGTTTCATAGGCTAGTTCCACAATGATTGCCATTGTGGGTTTGAGTGCTCCAAGCAACCTATCAAGCTCCTCTCTACTCACCACCTTATCGCTTGGCTTAGAGGCAGGAGGCATAAGGATGCTAGAAACAGGGTTAGCTACATCCAGTAGCAGTTCCCTCTGTGCATACCGATAAAACCGAGACAGGAACGCTAGCTGCCCCCTACAGGTTTCAGGTCTCACTTCCTTCAACCTTCTCAGCTTGAAGTCATTGACCATCCTCGGAGTGAGTAGACCAATGCTTAGGGGGAAGACCTTGCCTAGCTGGTCAGCAATCATCCTGCACTTGTCATAGCCCTGATGGCCCCTTAGACGGGCCTCAGCATAGGCGTAGCCCAAGTCTTTCACAGTGGGTAGGGCATGGCCCTGTGAAGCTTCCTCTGCCTTCCTGAGGGCTTCCTGACCATCTACCCATGCCTGAGCTGCGGCCTGAGTGGGGAAGGTCTTGGAGATGGGTTTCTGCCCCTTGGTCCGTACTTGTACATTCCAGTTACCACTGGATAGCTGTCGAATATTGGCCATGTTGTGAACTCCTACTGGTGAAAGGGAGTTCTCGACAACCTCTTGTATGCCTTAGTAAACTTGGCCGAGCCCAAGAGTTTTCACACGGCAGGTGTCACAAGTTCGATCCTTGTACCGCCCACCATCGATTCCAAGAAACCCGGCTCAATGCCGGGTTTTTTCTTGTCTGTCCCCAGTAAAGCTTCCAGCAAGCCGCGGTGCTTAGAATGGCCCGGTGACGACGCCCGGATACCGCCATGCACGAAGTACTCGCCGACATCCACCTCATCATCCTCACCCCCTGGAAGCTCGTCGGCCTCCTCGGCACCTTGCTCTTCACGGCGCGCTGGTTCGTGCAGTTCTACGCCACGAAGAAGAACAAGAAGGTCACGGTGCCGATGTCGTTCTGGTACCTCTCCGTGAGCGGCAGCGTGCTGACCCTGGCCTATTTCATCTGGGGCAAGAACGACTCGGTGGGCATCATCCAGACGGCGTTTCCGATGCTGGTGTCGTTCTACAACGTGTTCGCGCACCTGCGGCACAAGGACACCAAGGAAACCGTCAAGCCGGGCGGCCCCGAGGACAATTGAATCGCGGACAGGGTCCGCTCCCACCCTCTGGTAGCCGGCTCGCTACCGAAGGGTGGGAGCGGACCCTGTCCGCGATGACGACGAAGCGAATCAGTCGGGATCGTAGTCGAGGTACGGGGCCAGCCAGCGCTCTGCTTCCGACCGCTCCCAGCCCTTGCGCTTCGCGTAGTCGTCCACCTGTTCCCGCGTGAGTCGTCCCACCACGAAATACTGGCTGTCGGGGTGCGAGAAGTACCATCCCGACACCGCCGCCGTGGGATACATGGCGAAGCTGTCCGTGAGTTCGATGCCGGTGTGTTTCGTCGCGTCGAGCAGTTCGAACAACGAGCGCTTCTCCGTATGTTCGGGGCAGGCCGGATACCCGGGAGCGGGGCGGATACCCCGATAGGCCTCGTTGATCAGGGCGTCGTTGTCGAGCGATTCGTTGGGCTCATACCCCCAGAACTCCTTGCGCACGCGCTCGTGCATGCGCTCGGCGAAGGCCTCGGCGAGACGGTCGGCCAGGGCCTTGAGCAGGATCGACGAATAGTCGTCGTGGGTGGCTTCGAATCGGGCCACATGCTCGTCGATGCCGATGCCGGCCGTCACGGCGAAACCGCCGATCCAGTCCTGCACGTCGGCGTCCTTCGGTGCGACGAAATCGGACAGGCAGAAATCGGGACGTTCCACCGGTTTGTCGGCCTGCTGGCGAAGGTGGCGCAGCGTGACCGCCGCCTTGCGCTTGCCGGTGCCCGGTTCCGCGTAAACCTCGATGTCGTCACCTACTTGGGCGGCGGGCCAGAAGCCGATCACGCCCCGCGCGGTGAGCCACTTCTCGGCGACGATGCGGTCGAGCATCGCCTGGGCATCGCGATAAAGCTCGCTGGCCTGCGTGCCGACCACCTCGTCGGTGAGGATGGCCGGGAACTTGCCCGCCAGCTCCCAGGCGTTGAAGAACGGTGACCAGTCGATGTAGTCGCGCAGTTCGGCCAGGTCGTAGTCGTCGAACACCGTGATGCCGGGCGTCTTCGGGACGGGAGGTGCGTAGTTTTCCCAGTCGCCCCGGTACCGCTGCGCGCGCGCCTTTGCCAGCGGCACCAGTTGCTTGCCGGTGCCGCGCCCGCGATGCCGTTCGCGCACCTCGGCGTATTCCGAGCGCACCTTGGCGATGAATTCGTCGACGAGGTCCTTGCTGACCAGCGACTGCGCCACGCCCACGGCGCGCGAAGCGTCCTTCACCCAAACGGTGGGCGACTTGTAGTGCGGCTCGATGCGCAGCGCGGTGTGCGCGCGCGAGGTGGTGGCGCCGCCGATCATCAGCGGCACCTGGAAATCCTGGCGCTGCATTTCGCGGGCCACCTGGCTCATTTCTTCCAGCGAGGGCGTAATGAGGCCGGAGAGGCCGATGATGTCGGCGTTCTCGGCGCGCGCGATGTCGAGAATCTTCTGCGTGGGCACCATCACGCCGAGGTCGATCACCTCGAAGTTGTTGCACTGGAGCACCACGCCCACGATGTTCTTGCCGATGTCGTGCACGTCGCCCTTTACGGTGGCGAGCACGATCTTGCCGTTGCTCTTGCCCACCTCGCCGGAGAGTTTCTTCTCTTCCTCGATGAAGGGAATGAGGTGGGCCACGGCCTTCTTCATCACGCGTGCGGATTTCACCACCTGCGGCAGGAACATCTTGCCCGCGCCGAAGAGATCGCCTACCACGTTCATGCCGGCCATCAGCGGCCCCTCGATCACGTCGAGCGGCCGGGAGGACAACTGCCGTGCTTCCTCGGTGTCTTCCACCACGTACTGGTCGATCCCGTGCACCAGCGCGTGGCTCAGGCGGTCGATCACGGGCTTTTCGCGCCACGCGGCGGATTCGACGACCGCGGCGCCCTTGCCGCCCTTGTAGGTGTCGGCGATGTCGAGCAGGCGTTCGGTGGCGTCCGGGCGGCGGTTGAGCACCACGTCCTCGACACGCTCGCGCAGCTCCTCCGGCAGGTCGTCGTAGATCGCCAGGGCGCCGGCGTTGACGATGCCCATGTCCATGCCTGCCGCGATGGCGTGGTACAGGAACACCGAATGGATCGCTTCACGCACCGGGTTGTTGCCGCGGAACGAGAACGAGACGTTGGAGACGCCGCCGGAGATGTGCGAAGCGGGAAAGCGCCGCTTCAGTTCGCGCGTGGCTTCGATGAAATCCACGGCGTAATTGTTGTGCTCTTCGATACCCGTCGCGACGGCGAAGATGTTCGGGTCGAAGATGATGTCCTCGGGCGGGAAGTCCAGCCGGTCCACCAGCAGCTCGTAGGCGCGCGAGCAGATCTCGACCTTGCGTTCCTTGGTGTCGGCCTGGCCGGCCTCGTCGAAGGCCATCACCACCACGGCCGCGCCGTATTGGCGCACCTTGCGCGCATGCTCCAGGAACAGCGCTTCGCCTTCCTTCATCGAGATGGAGTTGACGATGCCCTTGCCCTGCATGCAACGCAGGCCGGCCTCGATCACGCTCCACTTGGAGGAATCGACCATGATCGGCACGCGGGCGATGTCCGGCTCGGACGAGATCAGGTTCACGAAGCGCGTCATCGCGGCCTCGGAATCGATCAGTCCTTCGTCCATGTTGATGTCGATGATCTGCGCGCCGTTCTCCACCTGCTGGCGGGCGACGTCCACGGCCTCTTCGTAACGGCCTTCCTTGATCAGCTTGCGGAACTGCGCCGAGCCGGTGACGTTGGTGCGTTCGCCGACGTTGATGAAGTTGAGGTCCGGGGTGAGGACCAGCGGCTCGAGGCCGGAGAGGCGGGTATAACGGATGCTCATGCGGCGTTCGCGCTGGCCTGGCGGATGCGGGGCGGGTAGGGGGAAACGGCCTCGGCGATCGCGGCGATATGCGCGGGCGTGGTGCCGCAACAGCCGCCGACGATGTTGATGAGGCCGTTCGCCGCGAAGTCGCGGATGGTGGCGGCCATGCTCTCGGGCGTTTCGTCGTATTCGCCGAAGGCGTTCGGCAGGCCCGCGTTCGGGTGCGTGCTGACCGCCGCGTTGGCGATGCGGGCGAGCATCTGCACGTGCGGGCGCAGGTCTTCGGCGCCGAGCGCGCAGTTGAGGCCTACCGACAGCGGCTGGATATGCTCCACCGAATAGAAGAAGGCTTCGGCGGTCTGGCCCGAGAGCGTGCGACCGGAACGGTCGGTGATGGTGCCGGAGATCATCACCGGCACGCGCGCGCCCAGTTCGTTGAACAGTTCCGAGAGCGCGAACAGCGCGGCCTTGGCGTTGAGGGTGTCGAAGATGGTTTCCACCATGATCGTGTCGGCGCCGCCTTCGATGAGCGCGCGGGCCGATTCGATGTAGTTGGCCTTCAGCTCCTCGAAGTCGATATTGCGGAAGCCGGGGTCGTTCACGTCGGGCGAAATCGACGCCGTGCGGCTGGTGGGGCCGAGCACGCCGATGACGAAACGCGGCTTGTCCGGCGTCAACCGGGTCATCTCGTCGCAGGCCTCGCGGGCCAGCCGGGCGCCTTCGCGGTTGAGCTCGGGCACGAGGTGCTCGAGGTGGTAATCGGCCTGGCTCACGCGCGTGGCGTTGAAGGTGTTGGTCTCGATGAAATCGGCACCCGCTTCGAGATAGGCACGGTGCACGCCCTTGATGATCTGCGGCTGGGTGAGCAGCAGCAGGTCGTTGTTGCCCTTGAGGTCGCATTCGCCCGGGTGGTCGTGCTCGTGCAGGCTGTCGTGGCCGCCGGAAAAGCGTTCGCCGCGGTAGCCCGATTCGTCCAGCTTATGGCCTTGCAGCATGGTGCCCATGCCGCCGTCGAGGATCATGATCCGCTCGGCGAGGCCTTTCTCGATGAGGGCGACGCGGTCGGGATGGAGCCAGGGAAGGGTGCTCATGACGGCCTCCGGATCAGGGCTTGCGGGCGAGCAGGCTGATGACTTCGAAATGCGGCGCGCGGCGCTCGCGGCTCAGCCGCTCGCAACTGACCACGTCCAGGCCCGCGTCGCGCGCCAGGGCGGAGAGTCCGTCGCAGTCGAAACCGAGGTTGCGATGGTCGAAGGGCTCGACCACCGCGCGGTGGTCGTGCTCGCCCAGGGTGGCGGCCAGCACGCGGCCGCCGGGTTTGAGCACCGACGCCACCTGGCGGAACACCTCGTCGGGATGCTCCGAATAGGTGAGGGCGTGCATCAACAGGACGAGATCGAAGCGGCGGTCGCCGAGGTCCAGCGCATGCATGTCGCCCTGGCGCACTTCCACGTTGGAAAAAGCGGCAAGCCGTTGGCGGGCCGCGTCGGCCACGCGCTCGGAGCTGTCGATGCAGACGATGGAATGGGCGTGCGGGGCCAGCAGTTCGGCGGTGACGCCGTCGCCGGAGGCGATGTCGAGCACGTCGCCGGTTTCCAGCAGTTGGAGCAGCGAGCGGGCCAGGGTTTCCCAGGTGCGGCCCGGCGAATAATGGCGCTCCATGTCGCCGGCCACGGTGTCGGCCCAACCCTCGCTGCGGGCGCGCTGGGCGAGCACCGCGGGCAGGCGTTCGGCGTCCTCGCGGAGCAGGGCGTCGCTGAGCGTATCGCGCAGCGACGCCACCAGCGCGGCCAGGGTGGGGTCGGCTTCGGCGTTGGCTCGGTAATAGGCCGATACCCCCGCGCGACGATCGCGCACCAGCTCGGCTTCCTTGAGCTTGGCGAGGTGGGTCGAGACGCGCGGCTGGGCGAGGTGGAGCACGGCGGCCAGTTCGGCCACGGTGAGTTCCTCGCGGTCGAGCAGGGCGAGCAGGCGGACACGGGTTGGATCCGCCAGGAGCCGCAGCACCGTGGAGGCGGTCGAGAGATCCATCCAACATCCTTTTATCGCGATACAGAGATACCAAGGATGCGGCCGATGGCGCCCAAGGTCAAGGCCGCATGTTGCGGTGCAGGGCGGCAAAGGATCGAACGACCGTTAGAATGGTCGGATTGTCTTCTCCACAGAACCTGCCGGCCGAAGGGCCTGCGTGAGGTAATACCCATGGATTTTCGTTTTACCGACGACCAGCTGTCGATCCAGTCCATCGCCCGTGAGTTCGCCCAGAAGCGCATCGCGCCGGTGGCCGCCGAACTCGACGCCAAGGGCGAGTTTCCGCTGGATAACATTCGCGAGATGGGCCAGCTGGGCCTGATGGGCATCGAAGTGCCGGAAGAGTACGGTGGCGCGGGCATGGACCCGGTCGCCTACGTGCTGGCCATGGTCGAGATCGCCGCGGCCGACGCCGCCACCTCGACCATCATGTCGGTGAACAATTCGCTCTTCTGCAACGGCATCCTGAAGAACGGCACCGAGGAGCAGAAGCAGAAGTACGTGCGCGCCATCGCCTCGGGCGAAGCCATCGGCGCCTATGCGCTCACCGAGCCGCAGTCGGGTTCCGACGCCTCCAACATGCACACCCGCGCGGTGAAGAACGCCGACGGCGACTGGGTCATCAACGGCAAGAAGAGCTGGATCACCTCCGGTCCCGTCGCGCGCTACATCGTGCTGTTCGCCGTGACCACGCCGGGCATCGGCGCCAAGGGCGTGTCGGCCTTCGTCATCGACACCCAGCGTCCCGGCTTCCTCGCCGGCAAGACCGAGCCCAAGCTCGGCATCCGCGCCTCGGCCACCTGCGAGATCGAATTCCACGATTACGTGTGCCCGAAGGAAGACATGCTCGGCGCGGAGGGCAAGGGCTTCTCCATCGCCATGGGCGTGCTCGACGCCGGCCGCATCGGTATCGCGTCGCAGGCCGTCGGGATCGCGCGCGCGGCTTACGAGGCCACGTTGCAGTGGTCGCGCGACCGCAAGGCCTTCGGCTCGCCGATCGGCACCTTCCAGATGACCCAGTCGAAGATCGCCGACATGAAGTGCAAGCTGGATTCGGCCCTGCTGCTGACGCTGCGCGCCGCGTGGACGAAGCACCAGGTCGAGAAGACCGGCGGCCGCTTCGGCACCGAGGCGTCGATGGCGAAGCTGGTGGCCTCCGAGGCCGCGATGTGGATCACGCACCAGGCGGTGCAGATCCATGGCGGCATGGGGTACTCCAAGGAAATGCCGTTGGAGCGTTACTTCCGCGACGCGAAGATCACCGAGATCTACGAGGGCACGAGCGAGATCCAGCGCCTGGTGATCGCGCGTGCGGAGACGGGGTTGCGCTGAGGGGCGTGCTCTTTCCGTAGGGGCGTGGTCGCTCCCTCGGACGAAAGGCGCTGGGTTCCTGCCTGCGCAGGAACGACGTGAGGTTCTGTTGTAGATAACATTGAATCTTGCAGCTCGTCGTTCCTGCGCAGGCAGGAACCCAGCGCCTTGAGGTCGGTTATCGCGAAACGATGGAGAGCACAAAAAAAGAGCCCGGCTTTCGCCGGGCTCTTTTTGTTTACACGTTACGGTCGATCCGTGCCCCTGCGGGGGTCCGAATCGAAGGCCCTCACGTCGCCGACGTTCGGCGCGTGCGGACCCGTGTTCACGGGACCGGGGCCGTCGCCGCCACCGTGCGGGTCATGGCCATCGTCGGGGCCATGGTGCGGCAGCTTCCGCGAGGCCTCGTCGAGCTTGTCGCCCAGCATGCGGCGAACCACCACGTAGAACACGGGGATCAGCAGCAGGCCGAGGAAGGTGGCGAACAGCATGCCGCCGATCACGCCGGTGCCGATGGCGTGGCGGGAGTTGGCGCCCGCGCCGGTGGAGATCGCCAGCGGCAGCACGCCGAGGATGAACGCCATCGAGGTCATCAGGATGGGGCGCAGTCGCAGCCGGGCGGCTTCCACCACCGAGTCGCGCAGCGTCTTGCCTCCCTGCTGCTGCTCCACCGCGAACTCCACGATCAGGATCGCGTTCTTCGCCGCCAGGCCGATGACGGTGATGAGGCCGATCTTGAAGTAGATGTCGTTCGGCAGGCCGCGCAGCATCGAGAACACCACCGTACCCAGCATGCCCAGCGGCACCACCAGCAGCACGGCCACCGGGATGGACCAGCTTTCGTACAGGGCGGCGAGGCACAGGAACACGATCACGATGGACAGCACCATGAGCATGGTGGCCGAGTTGCCCGCCAGGATTTCCTGGTAGGACTGGCCGGTCCAGTCATAGCCGAAGCCCTTGGGCAGCTTGTCGTTGACGATCTCCTCGACGATGCCCATCGCCTGGCCGGTGGAATAACCGGGGGCGTTGTTGCCCACGATTTCCACGGCCGAGTAACCGTTGTAGCGGGTGAGGCTGGGCGCGGCCATCGTCCACTTCGTATGCACCACGCTCGACAGCGGCACCATGGCGTTGTCGGTGGCGGTGGACGTGCTGGCGACCGAGCCGCCGGTGGTCCCGGACGCCGTGGTGGCCTGCGCGTTGCCGCTCGGCGTGAAGATGTGCTCGAACGCGTTGGTGCCCATGCGATACGGGGCATCGGCCTGGACCATCACGCGCTTCACGCGGCCGCCGTACTGGAAGTCGTTGACGTACACCGGGGCCAGCGTGAGCTGGATGGCCGTGTACACGTCGCTGACCGACAGGCCCATGCTCTGCGCCTGCGTGCGATCGACGTTGAGCTGGAGCAGCGGAGCGTCTTCGAGCGTGTTCGGACGGATGCCGACCAGCGCCTTGTTCTGCGCGGCGGCGCCGAGCAGCTGGTTGCGGGCCTGGGTGAGTTCGTCACGCGACTGGCCTGCACGAGCCTGCAGGTACATGTCGATACCGCCGAACTGCGACAGGCCGCGGATGGTCGGCAGGTTCACCACGAAGATGGTGGCGTCGCGCACGGCCTGCATCTTGCCGTTGGCCTGCTGGATGAACTCGGTGGCCGTGGTGTCGCGGACGTCCCAGTCCTTCAGGCGGATGAACACCATGCCCACGTTTTCGCCCGAACCGACGAAGCTGAAGCCGGAGATCTGGAACACGCCCTCGACCGCGGGATCCTTGAGGATGATGTTGCGGATGTCGCCCATCACCTTCTCGGTGCGGGCGATGCTCGAGCCCGGCGGCAACTGCACGATGGCCAGCGCGAAGCCCTGGTCTTCGTCGGGCACGAAGCTGGTGGGCAGCCGCGTGAACAGGAAGCCGCAGAGCACGCCGATCAGCACGAACACGATCATCCAGCGCGGCGCATGGCGCACCGCCGAGCTGATATGGCCCGAGTAGGTGTGCGTGGTCCAGTCGAAGACGTCGTTGAACTTGCGGTAGAGGATGTTCTTCTTCTTGCCGTGTTCGTTCTTGAGGATGGTGGCGCACAGCGCCGGGGTGAACGAAAGGGCGAGGAAGGCCGAGAAGCCCATCGACACGGCGATGGTCAGCGCGAACTGCTTGTAGATGATGCCCGAGGCGCCCGGCTGCAGCGCCGAGGGCACGAACACCGCCGCGAGCACCACGGTGATGGCCACCACCGCGCCGGTGATCTGGCCCATCGCCTTGCGCGTGGCTTCCTTGGGCGAGAGGTGTTCCTCGCTCATGATGCGCTCGACGTTCTCGATCACCACGATCGCGTCGTCCACCACGATGCCGATGGCCAGCACCATGCCGAACAACGTGAGCTGGTTGATGGTGAAGCCCAGCGGCGACAGGCCCAGGAAGGTGCCCAGCAGGGCCACGGGGATGACCAGGGTGGGGATGATCGTGGCGCGGAAGTTCTGCAGGAACAGCAGCATCACGAGGAAGACGAGGATGATCGCCTCGACGAGGGTATGCACCACTTCCTCGATGGAGATCACCACGAACTTGGTCGTGTCGTACGGGGCGAACCAGGTCACGCCGTCGGGGAAGCTCTTGGAGAGCTCGTCCATCTTGGCGCGCACGGCATTGGCCACGTCGAGCGCGTTGGCGCCCGGCAGCAGCTGCACGCCGAACGAGCCGGTGGCGGTGCCGTTGTACTGGGCGTTGAAGCCGTACGTCTGCGGACCGAGCTCGACGCGGGCGACGTCCTTCAGGCGCACCACCGTGCCGTCGTTGTTGGCGCGCAGGATGATGTCGCTGAACTCCTTGGCCGTGGTGAAGCGGCCCTCGGCCGACACGGTGGCGCTGAAGCCCTGGCCGTTCACGGCCGGATCGGTGCCGATGGAGCCCGCGGCGAACTGCACGTTCTGCGTGCTGAGCGCGTTACGCAGGTCGGACGCGGAGAGGCCGTAGCCGCGCAGCTTGTCCGGGTTCACCCAGATGCGCATGCCGTACTCGGAACCCAGCTGGCGCGTGTTGCCCACGCCGGGGATGCGCGCGATCTGGTCGAGCACCTGCGAGGAGACCAGGTCGGTGAGGCGGTCGCCGTCGATGGCCGGGTTGCTCGAGGTGAGCGCCACGAACATCAGGAAGTCCGGGTTGGACTTGGCCACCACCACGCCCTGCTGGGTCACTTCCGAGGGCAGGCGCGGCGTCGCGAGCGACACCTTGTTCTGCACCTGCACCTGGGCGATGTCGGGATCGGTACCGGTCTCGAAGGTGAGGGTGATCGTGGCCTGGCCGGCGGAGCTGGACGAGGACGAGAAGTAGAGCAGGTGGTCGATACCCGTCAGCTGCTGCTCGATGACCTGCGTCACGGTCTTTTCGGTCGTGTCCGCGCTCGCGCCCGGGTAGGTGGCGGTGACCACCACCTGCGGGGGTGCGATGTTCGGATACGACTCGATACCCATGTTGAGCAGGGCGATCGTGCCGCAGAGGCTGATCAGGATCGCCACCACCCACGCGAAGATGGGGCGATCGATGAAGAAACTCGGCATGAGGGGGCTCCCTTACTGCTTGCCGCCGGCCGTGGCCTGCGGGGCCACCTGGCCTTTGAGATCGCCGGTGGGCGCGGTCGCCGCGGCGGGCGACGCCTTCACCGGTGCGTTTTCGCGTGCCTTGGGCAGGCCCTGCACGATGATCTGGTCACCCGGCTTGAGGCCGCCGGTGACCACCCAGTTCTCGCCGCTGATGCGATCGGCCTGGATCGGACGACGCACGGCGGCGGAGGGGACGGTCTTGTCCTGGCCGGACTGCGGATCCTTCATGTGGCCTTCGCCGACGACCATCACGTACGCCGAGTTGGCGTCGCGCAGCACGGCGGCCTGCGGCACGAGGAACACGTTGTGCAGGCTGCCCAGGTCGGCCTTCACCGTCACGAACTGGCCCGGCAGCAGGCGCATGTCGGGATTGGCGAGCTTCGCGCGGAGGTTCACCGTGCCGGTCTGCGGGTTGACCGTGGCCGAGGAGAAGTCGAGCTGGCCCTTCTCGGTGTAGTCGGAACCGTCGGGCAACTGGATCGTGACGGTGGACTTGGTGGTGTCCGACAGCGTGGCGGCACCGGCGGCGGCGGCGCGGCGCATGGTGTCGAGGTCGTTCACCGACATGCTGAAGTTCACGTAGAGCTGGTCGATCTGGTCGACCTGGGTCAGCAGGGTGGTTTCGTTCTGGCCCACGAGGGCGCCTTCGGTCACCTGCTGCTGGCCCGCGCGGCCGTCGATGGGCGAGACCACGTCGGTGAAGCCGAGGTTGATCTTCGCGGCCTGCACGGCGGCTTCGCCCTGCTTGACCGCGGCATTGGCCGTGCGCTCGTTGGCCTCGGCGGTGTCGAGGTCCTGGCGCGAGACGTAGTTCTTGCCGATCAGGCCGCGGGCGCGATCGGCCTGGGCCTTGGCGTTGGCCGCCGAGGCGCGGGCCGAGGCGAGCTGCGCCACCTGCTGGTCGAGTTCGGCCTTCAGCGGCTGCGGATCGATCTTGAAGAGCGGCTGGCCGGCCTTGACGTCGGTGCCCTCCTCATAGAGGCGGTGCAGCAGGATGCCCGGGACGCGGGCGCGGACGTCGGCCGTGCGGTAGGCGGAGAGTCGGCCGACCTGGTCCTGGACGAGCGGAACGTCCTGCGGCTGGGCCGAAACGACGCCGACTTCCGGCGGGGGCGGCTGCTGGGGAGCTTCCTGCTTGTGGCAGGCGGCGAGTGCGGCGACGAGGCCGGCGGCCAGCAGGGAAGTGCGCAGGGGCAGGGGTTTCATGAGAACTCCGTTCCGATTCCAGGTTTCTTGTTCGTTCGCGCCGGGGCATCCGGAAGGATGTCGTACGCGTGCATAAATACGGTTACCGCGTGTCTTGCCCATTGGTCCTGTGCCTTACGTCCCCTTGCACGGCCGCCGAAGAGGCGCCGGTCGCCTTCCACGCCGTGCATCATGGCAAGAAACAGCTCGGCCGCCACGTCGGGATCTTCCCGGCGCATACGGCCCTGGTCCATGGCCTCGGCCATCAATCGGGCCAACCGCTTCGCGAGGGTGTCGATCGCGAGGCGAAAGAACGTTTTCGCCGCCGCCGGAAACCGGGGCGCTTCCGCGATCAGCATCCGGCCGAGCGCGACGTTGGCGTGATCCATCACATGGGTCTGGTGGGCCTGCGCCAAGGCGTGCAGGGTGGCTGGCAGGCTGCGGCTTTCGGGGGTGAGGCTCGCATGCAGGGGCAGCACGAGTTGCTCGACGGCGGCATGGAACAGCGTGTCCTTGTTGGCGAAGTGCGCATACACGGTCTGCTTGGACACGCCCGCCTCGCGTGCCACGGCTCCCATGCTGACGCGGTAACCGTCACGCAGGAACAACGCGCAAGCCGCCTGGAGCACCCGCTGCTGATGATCTTGAGCGGGGCGGGGATCCAGGTGCGACACGAGCGTTACCTGCTGGACTATACCGTCCAGTTTAGAATCTCGGTCCGGCCAGCGTCAACGGTTTATTCACCGGACGAAAACAGGAATTGGTGCGTCGCACATTCCTTCGCACCGATCCCGTCGCGCGCATATTCCCGCGATGCCTCCCGGTTATGCCGCGATGCACCGATAAATCCGTTTCCGCTGACGTTTCTCGGCTGTGGCTAGTTGATGTCGCGGAGAGCTATCCTTTATCGGTTTTCCTCTCTCCCCAAGCCGACATCCGCCCATGAATGCGATTCGCGCGCCCGAAAACGGCCAGTTTCACACCGTCGTCTTCGATGAACTGAAAAAAATCGATTACCCCGCGGAGCGCCTCGACGAGGCGCGCTTTTTTATCGAGGCCTTCTTCGAACGGATCGCCCCGGCCGATTACGCGCTGCACGCGCCGGATCGCTGGGCGGCCCTGATCGCCGACCTGCTGGGCTTCATTCGCGAGCGCGCGCCGGGCCAGGCCAAGATGCGCGTATATAACCCGGGCGTGTCGGGCAGTCGTGCCGTGATCGAGGCCGTCACCGACGACATGCCGTTCCTGGTCGATACCGTGTCGATGGTAGCCGCGTCCCACGCCGACATCCACGCGATCATCCACCCGGTGGTGCCGGTGAAGCGTTCGGCGGCCGGCGTGCTGGAAAGCATCGGCACCGGCCAGCCCGAGTCGGTGATGCGTTTCGAGATCGACCGCCTCGACGACGGCGAGCTGGATACCCTCAAGGCCCATCTCGACACCGCGCTGTCCGATGTGCGCGAGGCCGTGACCGACTGGAAGGCCATGCGCGGCAAGATGCTGGAGGTGGCCGACGACCTCGCCAGGCGTTCGCTGCCCTATACGGCCGACGAGGTCCAGGAGGCCACCGCGTTCCTGCGCTGGGTGGCCGACGAGCACTTCACCTTCATGGGCTACCGCGAGTACGAAGTGGCGGCGGGCGAGGGCGACGACGTCCTCAAGACCGTCGAAGGCTCGGGCCTGGGCATCCTGCGCACCGCCGAGCGGTCGCTGGCGCCGCGTTCGCTGCGCACCCTCGTGGCCTCCGAACTGCCGCGTTCGGGCTCCACCGACGCCATCATCCTCACCAAGACCAACGCCCGTTCGCCGATCCATCGCGCGGGCTACATGGATTACATCGGCGTCCTCAAGTTCGACGACAAGGGCCGTCCGGTGGCCGAGCAGCGCTTCCTCGGCCTGTTCTCCTCCAATGCCTACATGGCCCACCCGCAACACGTGCCGCTGGTGCGCGACAAGTGCGAGGCCGTGATGGCCCGCTCGGGCCTCAAGCGCGATTCCTACTCGGGCAAGTCGCTGCGCCACATCCTCGACACGCTGCCGCGCGACGAGCTGTTCCAGTGCAGCACCGACGAACTGTACGCGCTGGCCATCGGCCTGCTCGAACTGGCCCAGCGCACGCGCACGCGCCTGTTCATCCGCCGCGACAGCTACGGCCGCTTCTTCTCCTGCCTGGTGTACATCCCGCGCGACCGCTTCAACACCGCCGTGCGCGAGCGCGTGGAGGGGGTGTTGCGCGACGCGTTCCACGGCGAGCACGTCGACTCGGCCGTGCTGATGGGCGAAGCCGCACTGGTGCGCCTGCACGTGGTGGTGCGCCCGCGCATCGGCGACCATCCGGTCTACGACGCCGTCGCGATGGAAGCGCAGATCGCCTCGATCGCGCGCAACTGGTACGACGAGCTCCGCGATCGCCTGATCGAATCGATGGGCGAGCAGCAGGGCATCATCCTCGCCAATCGCTACGGCAAGGCGCTGCCCGCCGGTTACGTCGACGAGGTGTCGCCGCAGGTGGCCGCCGCCGACGTGAAGTCGCTGGCCGGGCTCGACGGCCCCGACGCCGTCAGCATGTCGTTCTACCATCCGCCGCATCGTCCGGAAGAGCTGCGCTTCAAGGTCTATCGTTCCGGCTCGGACATCGCGCTTTCCGAAGTGCTGCCTCAGCTGGAAAACCTCGGCCTGCGCGTACTCACCGAGCACATGTATGAGGTGAAACTGGCCGACGGGTCGCTCTACATCCAGGACTTCGAAGTGCAGCCCGTCGGCCGCCTCGCCTTCGAGGTGGAGCAGGTCGGCACCCTTTTCGAAGACGCCTTCGAACAGATCTGGCGCGGCAACGCCGAAAACGACGGCTTCAACCGCCTCGTGCTCGGCGCCAAGCTCGACTGGCGCCAGGTGGCCGTGCTTCGCGGCTACTGCAAATATCTGCTGCAGACGGGTGTCGCGTTCTCCCAGGCCTACATGGAAGACGCGCTCAACCGTTACCCGGCCATCGCCGGCCTCATCATCGAGCTGTTCAACGCACGTTTCGACCCACGCCGCGAAAGCCTCGACGAGAAGGAACGTTCCTACGCCGAAGGCATGCTCTCGCACGAGATGCACGCGCTGATCGACACCGATACGCTGGCGGCCCACCCGGGCCTGGTCGACCACTTGGTGGCCGTGCTGTCGCGTCCGCGCGCCGAACAGGCCGAGGCGATCGAAAAGACCATCGACACGCTGCTCGACAACGTGTCCAGCCTCGACGAAGACCGCATCCTGCGCAGCTTCATCTCGCTGGTGCACGCCACGCTGCGCACCAGCTTCTACCAGAAATGGGACGGCGCGTTCCGCGCGTACGTGGCCTTCAAGTTCGACTCGCACAAGGTGCCCGACCTCGCCAAGCCGGTGCCGTTCCGAGAAATCTTCGTCTACGCGCCGCGCGTGGAGGGCATCCACCTGCGCTTCGGCCCGGTCGCCCGCGGCGGCCTGCGCTGGTCCGATCGCCGCGAGGATTTCCGCACGGAAGTGCTCGGCCTGGTGAAGGCGCAGATGGTGAAGAACACCGTCATCGTGCCCGTCGGTTCCAAGGGTGGCTTCTTCGTGAAGCGTCCGCCGGTGGGCGGCGACCGCGACGCGCAGCTGGCCGAGGGCATCGCGTGCTACCGCATGTTCATCAACGGCCTGCTCGACATCACCGACAACCTCGTCGAGGGCAAGGTGGTGCCGCCGCACGACGTGGTGCGCCACGATAACGACGACCCGTACCTCGTGGTGGCCGCCGACAAGGGCACGGCCACGTTCTCCGACATCGCCAACGCGATTTCCACCGAACACGGCTTCTGGCTCGACGACGCCTTCGCGTCCGGCGGCTCGAACGGCTACGACCACAAGGGCATGGGCATCACGGCCAAGGGTGCCTGGGAGTCGGTCAAGCGCCACTTCCGCGCGCTGGGTCGCGACAGCCAGACGCAGGACTTCACTGTGGTCGGCATCGGCGACATGTCCGGCGACGTGTTCGGCAACGGCATGCTGCTCTCCGAGCACATCCGCCTGCTGGCCGCGTTCGACCATCGCCACATCTTCCTCGACCCGAACCCGGATGCGGCCAAGACCTTCGCCGAGCGCCAGCGCATGTTCGCGCTGCCGCGTTCGTCGTGGGACGACTACGACAAGTCGCTGATCTCGGCCGGCGGCGGCGTGTACCCGCGCAGCGCCAAGTCGATCCCGGTGTCGCCGGAAGTGCGCGCCGCGCTGGGCATCCGCTCCGATGCCGCGCACATGGCGCCGAACGACCTGCTCTCGGCCATCCTCAAGGCGCCGGTCGACCTGCTGTGGAACGGCGGCATCGGCACCTACGTGAAAGCCACGAGCGAAACGCACGCCGACGTGGGCGACCGCGCCAATAACGGCCTGCGCGTCAACGGCAACGAGCTGCGCTGCAAGATCGTCGGTGAGGGCGGCAATCTCGGCATGACCCAGAAGGGCCGCATCGAGGCGGGCCAGGCGGGCGTGCTGCTGAATACCGACTTCATCGACAACTCCGCGGGCGTGGACACCTCCGATCACGAGGTGAACATCAAGATCCTGCTCAACGACGCCGTGCAGCGCGGCGAGCTCACCTTCGAAGGCCGCAACAAGCAGCTGGCCGAGATGACCGACGAAGTCGGCCGCCTCGTGTTGTGGGACAACTACCGGCAGAACCAGGCCATCACGCTCATGGAGCACCAGTCGGTGCGCCGCCTGGGTTCGATGGCGCATTTCATCAGCACGCTGGAAGCCGAAGGCCTCCTCGACCGCCAGGTCGAATCGCTGCCCACGCCGGCCGAACTGGCCGAGCGCAAGCAGAAAGGCCTGGGCCTGACGCGTGCCGAGCTGTCGGTGCTGCTCTCGTACGACAAGATCCGCCTCTTCCAGCAGTTGCTCGATTCCGACGTGCCGGAAGATCCGTACCTGTCGCGCGAACTGGTGCGCTACTTCCCCGTGCCGCTGCACGAGAAGTACGCCGAGCACATGCAGCGCCATCGCCTGAAGCGCGAGATCATCGCCACCGCGGTGACCAACTCGACGATCAACCGCATGGGCGCCACCTTCATGATGCGCATGCAGGAAGACACCGGCCAGGGTCCGGCGGCCATCGCCAAGGCCTACACCGCCGCCCGCGAGATCCTCGACGCGCGCGAGCTGTGGGCCGAGATCGAGGCGCTCGACGGCACCGTGGCCGAAGACACCCAGATCGACGCGATCCTGCAGATCTGGTCGCTGCTGCGCCATCTCACCCGTTGGCTGCTCAACCGTCCGGGCGGCACGCTGGACATCGCCGCCAACGTCGACCGCTACGCCGCCGAGGTGACGGTGCTGCGCGAGGCGTTGCCCGGGGCCCTCACCGACACCGGTCGCGGCGATTTCGCCGCCAGCCAGGAGAAGTGGGAAGGGTTCGGCCTGCCCGAGACGCTGGCCGTCCGCCTCGCCCGCATTCCCGTGCTGCGCGCGGCGCTCGACATGGTCGAAGTGTCCAGGCAGAGCGGCAAGAGCATGGCCGCGGTCGCCAAGGTGTTCTACGAACTGGCCGAAGCGCTCGACCTCGAGTGGCTGCGTGGCCAGATCGAGGCGCTGCCCGTGGAAGGCGCATGGCATGCCCAGGCCCGCGGTTCGCTGCTGGACGAACTCAACGCCCAGCATCGCGCCTTGGCCCTGCAGGTGCTCGCCGTGGCGGGCGACCGTTCCGACGTGTCGCCGGTGCAGGCGTGGCTCGAGCGTGACGACGCCACGCTCAAGTACACCCGCGCGATGCTGGCCGAAATCCTCACCCAGAACGCGGACTACCCGATCGCCTCGGTCGCCGTCCGCCGCCTGGCGCAACTGGCCCAGATTCCGGTCTGAGGCTGCTTGAATCGCTAACAGGGTCCGCTCCCGCCCTTCGGTAGTCACGCGGCTACCGGAGGGTGGGAGCGGACCCTGTCCGCGATGGGAGTTTGCGGCTAAGCTCCAACGCTGGATCAGGAACCTTTCCATGCGCCTAGCCTTCGTCGCCAGCGAAACCGAAGTCGCCCAACGCGCCCGCGCGGCGCTCGACAAACGCTACGGCGGCGTGGAGCCCGGCGAGGCCGAGATCATCGTGTCCCTCGGCGGCGACGGCTTCATGCTGCGCACGCTGCATGCCTACCGTTCGCTCGGCGTGCCTTTTTACGGCATGAAGCTCGGCCGTATCGGTTTCCTCATGAACCGCCACGACATCGACGGCCTCGCCGAGCGCGTGGAGCGTGCCCATCCCGCCGTGCTCCATCCGCTGGAAATGCACTGCACCTGCCGCGACGGCATGGAGCACCGCGCCATCGCCTTCAACGAAGTGGCGATGCTGCGCCAGAGCAACCAGGCCGCGCACCTGCAGGTTCGGCTCAACGGTGAAGTGAAGCTGGATGAACTGGTCTGCGACGGCATCCTGCTGAGCACACCGGCGGGTTCCACGGCCTACAACCTCTCCGCGCACGGCCCGATCCTGCCGCTGGACGCCAACGTGCTGGCGCTCACGCCGATCAGCCCGTTCCGCCCCCGCCGCTGGCGCGGCGCGATCCTGCCGCACGCCACCAAGGTGGCGTTCGACACGAAAGATCCGAACAAGCGGCCGATCAGCGCCACGGCCGATTTCCACGAGGTGCGCGACGTGCGCACGGTGGAGATCCGCCAGGCGCGCCGCAGCTCCGTGCGCCTGCTGTTCGATCCGGAGCACAACCTGCAGCAGCGGATTCTCGACGAACAATTCGCTCCGTAGGGATCGCAACCCGCACGATGTAGGATGTTCGCCAGCGAGCATCCAGCGGACCACCCCATGACCACCCCCGAGACCAACGCCCACGCCGCGTCCTCCGCGAACGACAACCGCCTCGTCGTGGCCATTTCCTCGCGGGCGCTGTTCGACATGGAAAGCAGCCACGAACTGTTCGAGCGCGACGGCCTCGATGCCTACCGTGCCTACCAGATCGAGAACGAAAACGAACTGCTGAAGCCCGGCGTCGCCTTTCCGCTGGTGCAGAAGCTGCTGGGCCTCAACAAGCTCTCCGCCGACCTTCCGGCGGTGGAAGTGATCCTGCTGTCGCGCAACTCCGGCGATACGGGCCTGCGCATTTTCAACGCGATCCAGCACTACAAGCTGGGCATTTCACGTGCCGCCTTCACCAGTGGCGCCCCCACGTCCGACTACATCGCGCCGTTCAAGGCCGACCTGTTCCTGTCCGCCAATGCGGAGGACGTGGGCCGTGCGTTGCGTGCGGGCGTCGCGGCCGCGACGATCCTGCCCTCGACGGCCCCGCCGCGTTCCACCGAGCAGTTGCGCATCGCCTTCGACGGCGATGCGGTGATCTTCGGCGACGAAGGCGAGCGGGTGTCGAAAGAGCAGGGCCTCGAGGCGTTTCACCAGAACGAATCCGACCTCTGGGCCGAGCCGCTTTCGGGTGGTCCCTTCCGCGGTTTCCTTTCGGCGCTGCATCGCCTCCAGGCGGCGTTCCCGGCGGAAACGGCGCCGATCCGCACGGCCCTGGTCACCGCCCGTTCCGCCCCGGCGCACAAGCGCGTGATCCTGACGCTGCGCCGTTGGGGCGTGCGCATCGACGAGGCGCTGTTCCTCGGCGGTCGCGACAAGGGGCCGTTCCTCGATGCCTTCGGAGCGGACATCTTCTTCGACGATTCCCCGGCCAACGTGGAATCGGCGCGCCGGGTGGTCGCCACGGGCCACGTGCCCCACGGCGTCTCCAACGCCTGATCCCGCATGCCCCCGGTGGGAAGTCCCCTGTGGGAGCGGACCCTGTCCGCGAACCCTCGGGCTTCCCTTGAGTGAGTGAGGCTTTGCGATGATCGGGCGAGCGGTAAAGACCTCGCTCGATCATCGCAAAGCCTCATTCGCTTCAGCCATCCCGGGGGTTCGCGGAGAGGGTCCGCTCCCGCCTCAGGCTATCCCCTGCGTCTCAGACGATATTCGTCCACCGCCACCACTGCGTCTTTTTCTCCTCGCGCACAAAGGTGAACAGGCCCGCCCCGAGGATCATCACGATCCCGATCAGCATCGGCCAGTCCAGGTGGTCATGGAACAGCAGGTAGCCGAACAGGATCGCCCACAGCATCTGGCTGTACTGCGTGGGCGCCACGCGATTGGCCGGCGCGTTCTGCGTGGCGAGCATCAGCAGCACCGCGCCCGCGGCGGCCAGGAGGCCGTAGCCCAGCACCAGGAACCACTGGTGCCAGGTGGGCCAGACGAAGTGCGGCAGCATCATCACGAAGCCCGCGATCATCGGCCCGACCACGCCGGCGCCATACAGCGTGATGCGTTTCTCGGACGCGCCCGCCATGCGCAGGGCGATGATCGACAATGCCCCGGTGATGCCGCAGATGATCGCCGCGACATGCCCCGTGCCCAGGTGTCGGAACCCCGGGCGCAATACCACCAGCACGCCGAGGAAGCCCACCACCACGGCCGACCAGCGCCGCCAGCCCACGTGCTCGCGCAGGAACACCACCGAGAGGATGGTGACGAAGATCGGCAGCAGGAAGATCAGCGAGAACGCCTCGGCCATGGGCAACGCGGTGAAGGCCATCACGGCGGTGACGTTGCCGATGGCGCCGGCGGTGGCGCGCAGCAGCCAGAGGCCGGGCAGCTTCGAGACCACCACCTCGCTCCAGCGGTCGCCCGGTTTCTTCAGGAAAGGCAGGGCCGCCAGGGCCAGTACGGCGCCGAAGAACACCGCCTCGTAGGCAGGCAGGGTGCCCTCGAGTGATTTCACGAAGGCATCGCTCCACGCATAGGCCGCGTAGCAGGCGAAGCCGAGGAGCACGCCTTTGAACATGGGGGATTCCGGGACGGGGAGGGTGGCCCATTATGGGCCGGTTTGCTGCGCCCCGGCATGACCCGCCCGAGGGCCGGCCGCTACAATCGGGGACTTTCCGGCAGCCCGTCCCAGAGTCCCCTCGCATGGCCCATCGTCTCGATCCGCTCGACCTCTACGACATCCGTTCGCTGCTCACCGAAGAAGAGCGCATGGTGCAGGACACCGTCGGCCGCTTCGTCGACGAAAAAGTGCTGCCGATCATCGGCGACTGCTTCGACCAGGGCCGTTTCCCGGCCGAACTGGTGCCCGAGATCGCCTCGCTGGGCCTGCTGGGCGCCACCCTGCCCGAGGAATACGGCTGCGCCGGCATGAACGGCGTGAGCTACGGCCTGATCTGCCAGGAACTGGAGCGCGGCGATTCCGGCCTGCGCAGCTTCGCCTCGGTGCAGAGCTCGCTGTGCATGTATCCCATCTTCGCCTACGGCTCCGAGGAGCAGAAGCGCGAATGGCTGCCGCGGATGGCGGCGGGCGAAGTGATCGGCTGCTTCGGCCTCACCGAGCCGCACGGCGGTTCCGACCCGGCCAACATGAAGACCGTGGCCCGCAAGGACGGCGGCGACTGGGTGATCAACGGCGCCAAGATGTGGATCACCAACGGCAACCTGGCCCACATCGCCATCGTCTGGGCGCAGACCGACGACGGCATCCAGGGCTTCATCGTGCCCACGGACACCCAGGGTTTCGCCGCGCAGGAAGTGCACAAGAAGATGAGCCTGCGCGCCTCGGTCACCTCGGGGTTGTTCTTGGACGACGTGCGCGTGCCCGACAGCTCACGGCTGCCCAACGTGAAGGGCCTCAAGGGCCCGTTGGGCTGCCTCACCCAGGCGCGCTATGGCATCACCTGGGGCCCGATCGGTGCCGCGCAGGCCTGCCTGAAGGAGGTGCTCGACTACACGTCGGGCCGCATCCTGTTCGGCCGCCCGCTGGCAGCCAACCAGGCCGTGCAGCTGAAGATGGCCGACATGGCCCGCCGCATCACCACGGCGCAGCTGCTCTCGCTGCAGTTGGGTCGCCTGAAGGACGCCGGCCACATGCAGCCCACCCAGGTGTCGCTGGCCAAGTGGAACAACGTGCGCATGGCCCTCGACATCGCGCGCGATTGCCGCGACATCCTCGGCGGCGCCGGCATCACCACCGAACACTCGGCGATCCGCCACGCGCTCAACCTCGAATCGGTCATCACCTACGAAGGCACCGAGACGGTGCACCAGCTCGTGGTGGGACGCGAACTGACCGGCATCAACGCGTTCTGAAGGACCGCCCATGCACGGCCCGATCATCGAGACCGACCGCCTGATCCTGCGGCCCACGGCGCCGGAAGACTTCGACGCCTGGGCCGAATGCCTCGCCGATCCGGTGGTGACCAGGTTTCTCGGTGGCCCGCAGTCGCGTGCGCTGGCCTGGCGCAACTTCATGACCATGGGCGGCAGCTGGAGCCTCCAGGGTTTCGGCATGTTCTCGGTGATCGAGCGTTCCTCGGGGCGCTGGATGGGCCGGCTCGGCCCATGGGAACCCGAGGGTTGGCCGGGCCACGAGATCGGCTGGGGCCTGGTACGCGAGAGCTGGGGCAAGGGCTACGCCACCGAGGGCGCCGCCGCATCGATGGACTGGGCCTTCGACAACCTCGGCTGGACCGACGTGATCCACTCGATCAACCCCGACAACCTCGCCTCCATCGCGGTGGCGAAGAAACTCGGCTCCACCTTGCTCGGCCCGGGTGAACTGCCCGAGCCCTTCGCCGGCGACCGCGTCGACCTATGGGGCCAGACCCGCGAGCAGTGGAAAGCCCGTCGCTGATTCGTCCACCTTCGAGGAATGCGTCGATGTTCACCGTATACGGCATGCGCTCGTCCGGCAATTGCTACAAACTGCAGTGCCTTCTCGACATGCTCGGCGAACCCTATCGCTGGGTCGACGTCGACAGCGCGCACGGCGAAACCCGCACGCCCGAGTTCCTCGCGCTGAATCCCAACGGCAAGGTGCCGTTGCTGGTGCTAGACGACGGCCGCCGCCTCTCCGAATCCAACGCCATCCTCTGCTATCTGGCCGAAGGCACGCCGTATCTTCCCGCCGATCCGTGGAAGCGCGCCGTCACGCTGCAATGGATGTTCTTCGAGCAATACACGCATGAGCCCGCGGTGGCGGTGGCGCGCTTCATTCGCCTGTGGTTGCCGGAAGGACACGCACGCCAGGCCGAGATGCCGCAGCTGCTCGAAAAGGGTGGCAAGGCGCTCGACGTGATGGAAGACGCGCTTTCCCGTGAGGCTTTCTTCAGCGGCGGCGGGTTCGGCGTGGCCGACATCGCCCTGTTCGCCTATACGCATTGCGCGGCCGACGGTGGCTTCGACCTCTCGCACTGGCCCCGCATCGTGGCCTGGCTCGATCGCGTGCGCGCGCAGCCGGGCTTCCGCCCCATGCTTGCCTGATTCCTCTTTACGGAAGTTCGTCCATGTCCGTCCCGCATCCCATCGCCGCCCGCCACAAGGGCTTCAACCGCGCCGAGATCGTCGACCAGAATTTCGTCGAGTTCGTGCAGTTCTGGCAGGGCGACGTCGCCCGCGCGCCGCGCGACGACGAGCCCGTCCTGCCGGGCAGCGCGCTCGATGCGCGCGGCTTTCGCGAACTGCTGGAGTCGCAGCTGATCAGCCGTCACCTCGACCTGATGGCACGCGTGCTGCGCGTGCAGAACAAGGTGTTCTACACCATCGGCTCGTCGGGCCACGAGGGCAACGCCATGGTGGCGCGGCTTGCCCGGCACACCGACCCCGCCTTTCTGCATTACCGCAGCGGCGGCTTCATGGCCGAGCGCTTCCGCAAGCTGCCGGGCATGGATCCGATCATGGACTCGGCGCTTTCCTTCGCGGCCAGTGCCGAGGATCCCGCCTCCGGCGGCCGCCACAAGGTGTGGGGCAGCAAGCCTTTGTGGGTGTTGCCGCAGACGTCCACCATCGCCTCGCACCTGCCCAAGGCGCTGGGCACGGCCATCGCCATCGAGCAGGCCAGGCGCATCGGCCATGCATTGCCGATCCCGGGCGATTCGATCGCGATCTGCTCGTTCGGCGACGCCTCGTCCAATCACGCCACCGCGCAGACCGCGTTCAACGCGGCCGCGTGGACGGCGTACCAGAAGCTGCCCGCGCCGGTGCTCTTCGTCTGCGAGGACAACGGCATCGGCATCTCGGTGAAGACGCCGGGTGGCTGGGTGGCGAGCAATTTCCAGCAGCGCGCCAATCTCGATTATTTCTATGCCGACGGCCTCGACCTGGCCGGCGGCTATGCGGGCGTGCAGCGTGCCGTCGAGCATTGCCGCACGACGCGCCGCCCGACCTTCCTGCACCTCAATACCACGCGCGTGATGGGGCATGCGGGCACCGACTTCGAGATCGAATGGCGCTCGGTGGAAGAGCTGGTGGCGCTGGAAGCCACCGATCCGTTGTTGCGCAGCGCCACCATCGCGCTCGCCTCGGGCCTCTACGACCGCGACAGCCTGCTCAACCTCTACAACGACATCCGCAGGCGTTGTTTCGCCGCCGCCGACGAAGCCGATCGCACGCCGAAGCTCACCCGCCTCGCCGACGTGATGGCGCCGCTCGCGCCGTATTCGCCCGAGGCCGTGCGCGCGGAAGCCGAGGGCAAGGGCGACGTGGCGGAACGCGAGCGCGCTTTCGGCGGTGCGGAAAAATTGCCCGAGAAACAGCCCGCGCGTCACCTCGCCGTCCAGATCGGCCAGGCGCTGCATGAGTTGATGGCGAAATACCCGGAAAGCCTGCTGTTCGGCGAAGACGTGGCGCAGAAGGGCGGCGTGTATACGGTGACGAAGGGATTGCACAAGGCGTTCCGCAATGCGCGCGTGTTCAACACGCTGCTCGACGAGACGATGATCCTGGGCCTGGCCCAGGGTTACGCCAACATGGGCATGCTCCCGTTGCCCGAGATCCAGTACCTGGCGTATTTCCACAACGCGTGCGACCAGATCCGCGGCGAGGCGGCGTCACTGCAGTTTTTCTCCAACGGGCAGTATCGCAATCCCATGCTGATGCGCGTGGCGTCGCTGGGTTACCAGCGCGGCTTCGGCGGCCACTTCCACAACGACAACTCGATCACCGCGCTGCGTGACATTCCCGGACTGGTGGTGGGTTGCCCGAGCCGGGGCGACGACGCGGCGACCATGTTGCGCACGATGGCGGCATTGGCGAAGGTGGACGGGCGCGTGGTCGCGTTCCTCGAGCCGATCGCGCTGTACATGACCAAGGACCTGTACGAGCCGGGCGACGGGCAGTGGCAGTTCCATTACCCCGAGCCGGGGCAGGCGATGCCTTTGGGCGAGGGGCGCGTGTACCACGAGGAGGCCGACGACCTGGTGATCTTCACCTTCGGCAACGGCGTGCCGATGAGCCTGCGCGCGGCGCGGCGCATCGAACGGGCGCATGGCTGGAACGTGCGCGTGGTCGACCTGCGCTGGCTGGTGCCGCTCAACGACGGCTTCATCGCCGCGCAGGCGGCGTCCGCGAAGCGCGTGCTGGTGGTGGACGAAGGACGCAAGAGCGCGGGCGTGGGAGAGGGCGTGATCACCGCGCTGGCCGAGGCGGGGCTGGGCGGGGTGCCGATGCGCCGCGTGGTGGGTGCGGATACCTTCACGCCGCTGGCGGGCGCGGCATTCCTCGTGTTGCCGGGTGACGACGATATCGTGGCGGCCGCTGCCGAACTGGCCTGAAACCTGCTCAGGATTAACGCTCCGCGGGAATCGCGAACAGGGTTCGCTCCCACCCTCCGGTAGATGGGTTACTACCGGAGGGTGGGAGCGAACCCTGTTCGCGATGGAGCTCGCCGTAATCGAGCTATGGCTTAAACGGGCACCGGCGCCGCGATGCCCCCGAAACGCTCCAGCAACTGCGTCTGCGCATCCCGCACCGGTTGCCCCGCGCCCGGCTGCAACAGCGCGTAGCTTCCGTCCGGCTGCTGCAGCCATGCCGAATGGTTGTCGTTGAGGTAGTAATCCAGCTCCTTGCGCACCCGCTGCTTGAGCTTCTTGCCCTCGATGGGAAAGCATGTTTCCACGCGGCGATCCAGGTTGCGCTCCATCATGTCCGCGCTGGCGAGGTAGAGATCGGGATCGCCGTCGTTGTGGAACCAGTACACGCGGCTATGCTCCAGGAACCGCCCCACCACCGAACGCACGCGGATGTTCTGCGACACGCCCGGAATGCCGGCGCGAAGGCAACACATGCCGCGCACGATCAGTTCGATCTTCACGCCCGCCTGGCTGGCGCGGTAAAGGGCGCGGATCATCTTCGGATCGGTCACCGCGTTCAACTTGCAGACGATCTCCGCTTTCTTGCCCGCGGCGGCATGAACCGCCTCGCGGGCGATCAGGTCGAGCAGGGTCTTCTTCAGCGTGAACGGGGCATACAGCATGCGCTTCATCTTCAACGCTTTGCCCATGCCCGTGAGCAGGCGGAAGAGGCGATGCACGTCGTCGCACAATGCCTCGTCGGAGGTCAGGAGGCTGTAGTCGGTATACAGGCGCGCGTTGCCCGAGTGGTAGTTGCCGGTGCCAAGGTGCGCATAGGCGACCAGCTTGCCGTGTTCACGGCGCTGCACGTAGGCCAGCTTGGCATGCGTCTTTACGCCTACCACGCCGTAGGTCACCACGGCGCCGGCCTGCTGAAGTCGCGAGGCCAGGGTGAGGTTGGATTCCTCGTCGAAGCGGGCGCGTACCTCGACCACGGCGGTGACTTCCTTGCCCGCGCGCGCGGCTTCCACCAGCGCGTCGACGATTTCCGAGTTGGCGCCGCTGCGGTACAGCGTCTGCTTGATGGTAAGCACCTGCGGGTCTTTCGCCGATTGGCGCAGGAAGTCGACCACGGGCGAGAACGATTCGAACGGGTGGTAGAGCAGGACGTCCTGCTTACCGATCACCGCGAACATGTCTTCGGCCTCGGCCAGCACCTTGGGCAAGGCGGGCACGAAGGTGGGGAACTGGAGCCTGGCATACTCCGGCTTCAGCGTCATCTCGAACAGTCGGGCGAGGTTCACCGGGCCGTTCACTTCATAGAGCGAATCGGCGTCGAGCGCGAACTGCTTCAGCAGGTAGTCGACCAGCGGCTTCGGGCAATTGTCGGCCACCTCCAGGCGCACGGCGTCGCCGTAACGTCGCGAGAACAGCTCGCCGCGCAACGTGCGTGCGAGGTCCTCCACGTCTTCGGGATCGATCGAGAGGTCGGCGTTGCGGGTGAGGCGGAACTGGTACGAACCCAGCACGCGCATGCCCGGGAAAAGGTCGTCGGCATGCGCGTGGATGATCGACGAGAGCAGCACGTAATTGTCGCCGTCTTCGCATACCTCGGCCGGCAGGCGGATGATGCGAGGCAGGATGCGTGGCGCCGGCACGATGGCCAGCCCCGAGTCGCGGCCGAAGGCGTCGGTGCCTTCCAGTTGCACGATGAAGTTGAGGCTCTTGTTGACCAGCCGGGGAAACGGATGGGTGGGGTCCAGGCCGATCGGCGTGATCAGCGGCGCCACCTCATGCCGGAAATAGCGACGGATCCAGAGCTTCTGCTTGTGCGACCACTGGTTGCGACGCACGATGCGGATGCCCTCGGCATCCAGCGCGGGGAGGATCTTCTCGTTGAGGATCCGGTACTGCCGCTCGATCTGCCGGTGGGCGATCTCGGCGATCTCGGCCAGCACGCGCCTGGGCGGGATGCCGTCGGCACCGATCACCTCGTGATCGAAGGCGATCTGCTGCTTGAGGCCCGCCACGCGGATCTCGAAGAACTCGTCCATGTTGGACGAAAAGATCAGCAGGAATTTCAGCCGTTCGATCAGCGGCTTGGACTCGTCCAGCGCTTGGTCGAGTACGCGGATGTTGAACTGCAGCTGCGACAGCTCACGGTGGATGTAGAGGGCCGGGTCGTTGAGGTCGGGGCCGACGGTATCGGGCGCGGGCGGAAGCCTCACGGCGGCGCTCTTCGGCGCGGCGGTAGGGTCGGTGGGCGGCGTCATCGTATCCAGGGCTGCAGTCCTCGTCGCGGTTCGCGACGCCCTGATGGTACGCCGCCCGGGGAGCTTATGACCGGGCTTTTACGATGGCGTGACATGCTCGTCGACCATGCTTGCCTGCGTCCGCGGCATTCCCATCTCCCACGTCGCACCTGCGAAAGCGGGTGCCGGCGCCTTGCGCCGCACCGTCAGTTCGTATGGCGAGACGTTCGCAGGCGCACGTACCGCGTCGCTGGATTCCTGCTTTCGCAGGAATGACGGGAAGGGGGTGGTCAGACCACCAGCGGTTCGGGTTCGAGCGACACGCCGAACCTCGCTTCGACGCCCACCATCACCTTTTGCGCGAACGCCCAGAGCTCCGGTCCCGTCGCCTTGCCATGGTTGACCAGCACCAGCGCATGGCGGTTGGACATTCCCGCGTCGCCGTCGCGTTCGCCCTTGAATCCTGCGGCTTCGATGAGCCACGCCGCGGAAATCTTCGCCGTGCCCCCCGTGTGCGGCCAGACCGGCAGGCCCGGGTGGGCGAGGGCGAGGGCGTCGGCTTTCGCGGCCGGAACGATGGGGTTCTTGAAGAAGCTCCCGGCATTGCCGATCACGGCCGGGTCGGGCAGCTTGCGTGAGCGCAGGCGCACCACGGCCTCGGCCACGTGATACGGCGTGGCACGGACCACGCCCATTTTCTCCACTTCCTCGCGGATGCCCGCGTAATCGAGCGACAGCGGCCGCTCGCGCGGAAGGGCGAAGGTCACCGCCGCCACGATCCAGCGTCCCGCCTGCTGCTTGAAGCTGGAATGGCGGTACGAGAACGCGCATTCCGCCTTGCCGAGTACCACGAACTCACCTTTGTGCGTATCCCACGCTTCCACGCTGTCGATGAACTCGGACACCTCGACGCCATAGGCGCCGATGTTCTGGATGGGCGAGGCGCCGACCGTGCCGGGGATGAGGATCAGGTTTTCCAGCCCCGCGTAGCCCCGGCCCAGCGACCAGCGCACGAAATCGTCCCAGCGCTCGCCGGCGGCCACGCGGATCAGCACGCGATCGTCGCGTTGGAATGTCTCCACGCCGCGGTTCGCCATGGCGAGCACGGTGCCGTCGATGTCACCCTTGATGAGCAGGTTGCTGCCTTCACCCAGGACCAGTACCGGGCCGCTTTTCACGGCGGGGTAGGCCAGCAGTTCGGGAATTTTCGTGACGTCGTGCACTTCGGCCAGCAGCTTCGCGCGCGCGTTCACTCGTAGCGTATTGCGCGAGCCCAGGGGCGCGTCGGAAGCGAGGGTGAAGCCGCCCATGTCGACGGGCGCGTTGTTGAGGGTCATGCGAGGGTTCCGCGGCGGCGGATTTCGGCCACCGCTTCGTTGATGAGCCTGGGGCCGCGATAGACGAGGCCGGAATACACCTGCACCAGCGAGGCACCGGATTGCAGCTTTTCGGCGGCATCGTCGCCGTCGAGGATGCCGCCCACGCCGATGATGGGCAGGCGATCGCCGACGCGCGCCTTCATGCCGCGCACTACGGCGGTGGATTTGGCGAACAAGGGTTTGCCGGAAAGCCCGCCCGTTTCATTGGCATGCGGATCGCCGGCCACCCTATCGCGGTCGACCGTGGTATTGGTGCAGATCACGCCGTCGATGCCCGAGGCGACCAATACCTCGGCGATCGCGTCGAGTTCGGTCTCGGACAGGTCGGGGGCGATCTTCAGCAGCATCGGTTTGCGCTTGCCGTGCTGGCTCGCCAGGCGCTCCTGCGCGTCACGCAAGGTGCCGATGAAGCGGCGCAACGTTTCCTCTTCCTGCAGGTCGCGCAGGCCCTGCGTGTTGGGCGAGGAAATGTTGACGGTGACGTAGCTGGCGAGCGGATACGCGCGCTCCAGGCACAGCAGGTAGTCGTCGGTGGCCCGCTCGTTGGGCGTGTCCTTGTTCTTGCCGATGTTGATGCCGAGTACGCTCTTGAAAGAAGCCTTTTCGACGTTGCGTACCAGTGCATCGATGCCGCCGTTGTTGAAGCCCAGGCGGTTGATGATGGCCTGGTGGTTCGGCAGGCGGAACATGCGTGGCTTGTCGTTGCCGGGCTGCGGTCGCGGCGTGACGGTGCCGATCTCGACGAAGCCGAAACCCATGGCGGCGAGGCCGTCGAGATGTTCGCCGTTCTTGTCCAGTCCGGCGGCGAGACCCACGGGGTTCGGGAAGCGGATGCCGAAGACGGTGACCGGAAGGTCGGCGGGCGGCTTGTTGATGAGGCCGGACAGGTTGCTGCGCCAAGCCACGTCGGATGCGTAGAGCGTGAGACCGTGGGCGGTCTCGGCATCGAGGGCGAACAGCAGGGGGCGGATCAGGTCGTACATCAGGCGTCCGGACGGCCCGCGAACACGCGGGTGTCGTAATCGAAATCGATGAAACCGCCGTCTTGCGTCGCGTCGAACAGCGATCGCAGGGCGGCGAGCATGGGTTCGTGGTTGGGATGGCCGGGCTTGGGCATGTAGGACGAGGACAGGGTGCGGCCGAGCAGTGCGTCGTGGTCGAGCTTCTGGCCGTGGGGGATGGAGGTCATGCCGAGATACCCCTTGCCGAACCAGGCAGCCATGGCGTCGTCGTCGGCGTAGCGTTCGGAGACGCCAACGTAATCCACGCCGTATTCGTGAAGCAGGCGCTCGTAGCCTTCGAGGAACGGCGTGCCGAACAGGCGACGCGAGTTCCAGAACACGACGGCGAGGCCGCGCGGCGAAAGCACGCGACGGCATTCGTCGCGTACCTTCGCCGTGTCGAACCAGTGGAAGGCCTGCGCCATCGTGACCAGGTCCACCGAACCGTCGGCAAGCCCGGTGGCCTCGGCGCTACCGTCGAGGGCGGCGAAGCGGGGTTCGCCGCCCAGCCAGCGCACGGCCGCCTCGCGCATCGCCGCATTGGGTTCCACCGCCGTCACCCGATACCCCGCATCGAGGAACAGTTTCGACGAGATGCCGGTACCGGCGCCGATGTCGGCGACGGTCCAGTGCGGGGTGACGCCGAGGCCGTGCAGCCAGTCGACCAGCGCGCGGGGATAGTCGGGCCGGTAGCGGACGTAGTCTTCCACGCGATCCGAGAAACGGTCCTTCGAGCGCAGGTCGTTCATGGCGTCACCCGGTCAGAACTCGAACTTGATGCCCTGGGCCAGCGGCAGCGCGTCGGAGTAGTTGATGGTGTTGGTCTGGCGGCGCATGTAGGCCTTCCAGGCGTCGGAACCGGATTCGCGACCGCCGCCGGTTTCCTTCTCGCCGCCGAACGCGCCACCGATTTCCGCGCCGGAGGTGCCGATGTTCACGTTGGCGATGCCGCAATCCGAGCCGGCCGCCGACAGGTACTGTTCGGCCGCCTTGAGGTCTTGCGTGAAGATGGCCGACGACAGGCCCTGCGGCACGCCGTTCTGCATGGCGATGGCTTCGTCGAGGGTATCGAACGGCATCACGTAGAGGATGGGCGCGAAGGTTTCGGTCTGCACCACCTCGTCGCTGTTGGACAGGCCGGTGACGATGGTGGGCAGCACGAAGTTGCCCTTGCGGTCGGTGAGCGCCTTGCCGCCCGTGCGCACGGTGCCGCCGGCCGCCTTGGCCCGCTCGATGGCGTCCAGGTAGGCCTTTACGGCTTCGGGGCTATTGAGCGGGCCCATGAGGGTGGTGGGCAGCGTGGGATCGCCGATCTTCTGCTCGACCTGGCCGTAGGCCTTCACCAGCGTGTCGACCACCGCATCGTGGATCGACGAATGCACCAGCACGCGGCGCGTGCTCGTGCAGCGCTGGCCCGCGGTGCCGACGGCGCCGAAGACGATGGCGGGAATCGCCAGCTTCAGGTCGGCGCTCCTGTCGAGGATGATGGCGTTGTTGCCGCCCAGCTCCAGCAGGCTGCGGCCCATGCGGCGGGCCACGCGCTCGCCCACCGCCCGGCCCACCTTGGTGGAACCGGTGAAGCTGATCAACGGAATGCGCTTGTCGTCGACGAAAGCCTGCGCCAGGTCGGTGCCGGCGTCGTTGAACAGGAAGAAGATGTCGGGGAAGCCGGCTTCCTTCAGTGCCTCGTTGCAGATCTTCATCGTGGCGATGGCCGAGAGCGGTGTCTTCGGCGAGGGCTTCCAGATGCAGATGTTGCCGCAGATGGCGGCGAGGAAGGCGTTCCAGCTCCATACCGCGACGGGGAAGTTGAACGCGCTGACGATGCCGACGATGCCCAACGGATGCCACTGCTCGTACATGCGATGGCCCGGGCGTTCGGAGTGCATGGTGTACCCGTAGAGCATGCGGCTCTGGCCCACCGCGAAATCGGCGATGTCGATCATCTCCTGCACTTCGCCGTCGCCCTCGGGCTTGATCTTGCCCATTTCCAGGGCCACCAGGGAGCCGAGCGCGTCCTTGTGCCGGCGCAGCGCCTCACCGCACAGGCGTACGGCCTCGCCGCGGCGCGGCGCCGGGGTGTTGCGCCATACCGTGAACGCTTCCTGGGCGCGCTGCACGATCGTCTCGTAATCGGCGGCGCTGGACGCCTGGACCGTGGCGATGACCTCGCCCGTGGCGGGATTGGTGGGCGACAGCGTGCCCACTTCGGTGGTGGCGGCCCATTCGCCCCGGCCGAGGTAGGTGCCCGACTCGGTGGCGTTGAGGCCGAGCGCGGAGAGGATGGTGGCGGACATGACGGCTCCTTTGACGGCGCGCCGACGGAATGACCGCGCGCCAGGGTAAAACCCCGATTCTAGCAAAGGCCTCCTTCACGACCCGTTGTGCGGCGCGGGACGGATGTGGGGGAAATGTCATGACCGGCCCCGGTCTCGCCAACCGTGCCGTGACGGAGACGAGGGCATGCTCTGACTCAAGTTGTTGATCAGGCAGGAGACCTCCATGACGCGCGTCTACGAGATTCCCTATCTCCCGGAAAGCGGGTTCCGCTGGGCGGTCCGCATGGACGGCGCCGTGGTCGAATACTTTTCCTCCCGCTTCGAGGCGCTGCGGGCGGCGGTCAACCGTGCGGCGGCCGACGGGGGCGACGCCAGCATCCGCGTTGAGGGTGCCGACGGGGTGTGGCGGCCGTTCGGCAGCGATGCCAAGCGCCCATTCGAGACCTCCGAGTACGCCGAGCAGCGACGGATGCTGTCTCTGGTGCGCTAACGCCGTCGCTCGGTCCAGTGGCGCTCCGGGACAATTCACGAGGGGCGACGCCGCCGGCGCGCCCGTGACCGCGTCGCCGGCTTTCGGTATTCTTGGTCGGTTAGCCGCCGTAGCTCAGCTGGATAGAGCGGTCGCCTCCTAAGCGACAGGTCGTGGGTTCGAATCCCGCCGGTGGCGCCATTCCCGAGTCTGGAGAGCCTTATGTCCCGCTCGTTCGATGCCATCATCGTCGGGGCCGGGCAGGCCGGCCCGGCCCTCGCCAACCGCCTCACCGCCGCCGGCCGCACGGTCGCCATCGTGGAGCGTCACCTCGTCGGCGGAACCTGCGTCAACACCGGCTGCAAGCCCACCAAGACCCTCGTCGCCAGCGCGTACGCCGCCTTCCTGGCGCGCCGTGGCGCCGATTTCGGCGTGAGCACCGGCCCGGTCGGCATCGACATGCCTACCGTGGCCGCCCGCGCGCGCAAGGTGATCCTCGACTCGCGCAAGGGCAACGAAGACTGGCTGGCGGGCATGCCTGGGCTGGAACTGATTCGCGGGCATGCGCGCTTCGTGGGGGCGCGCGATGCCGAGGGTCGATACACGCTCGAGGTGAACGGCGAATCGATCGCGGCCAGGCAGGTATTCCTCAACGTGGGCGGTCGTGCCAGCGTGCCGGATTTTCCGGGCATCGACGAGGTGGATTATCTCACCAACAGCACCATCATCCCGCTGGAAACCGTGCCGGAGCACCTGGTGGTCGTGGGCGGCAGTTACATCGGACTCGAATTCGCCCAGATGTACCGGCGCTTCGGCGCGAGGGTGACCGTGGTGGAGCAGGGGCCGAGGCTCGTCGGCCGCGAGGACGAGGATGTCAGCCTCGAGGTCCGGGCCATCCTCGAGGCCGAAGGCATCGAGGTGCGTACCGGTGCCTGCTGCATCCGCCTTGCCCGCCACGCGAACGGTGTGGCGGTCGGCGTGGACTGCACGGACGGCAGTCCCGAGGTGGTCGGTTCGCACGTACTGCTCGCCGTGGGTCGCCGCCCGAATACGGACGACCTTGGGCTCGACGCCGCCGGCATCGCCGTTGACGACAAGGGCTATATCCGGGTGAACGACCGCCTCGAAACCAGTGCCGACGGCGTATGGGCGCTGGGCGATTGCAACGGCAAGGGCGCGTTCACGCACACGGCGTGGAACGACTACGAAATCGTCGCCGCCAACCTGCTCGACGGCGGCGACCGCAAGGTGAGCGAACGCATCCTCGGTTATGCGCTTTACGTCGATCCGCCGCTGGGGCGCGTCGGCATGAGCGAAACCCAGGCGCGCGCCAGCGGGCGACCGTTGCTCGTGTCCAGGCGCCCCATGGCGCGCGTCGGTCGGGCGGTGGAGAAGGGCGAAACGAGGGGGTTCATGAAGATCGTGGCCGATGCCGATACCCGGCGCATCCTCGGTGCCGCGATCCTGGGTACCTCGGGCGACGAGGCGATCCACGGTATCCTCGACATGATGAACGCCGATGCGTCGATCGACACGCTGCAATGGGCGGTGCCGATCCATCCGACGGTATCGGAGCTGATTCCCACCGTGGTGGGCGATCTGAAACCGGCCTGAAGACCGCCGCGACGCGCGGGTGTCGCCTCAGTCGCCGCGGATGACCATCAGCCTCACGTCGCTCATGTCCTCGATGGCGTAACGCACCCCTTCGCGCCCGAGTCCGGAGGATTTCGTCCCGCCGTAGGGCATGTTGTCCACGCGGAAGCTGGGTACGTCGTTGACGATGACGCCGCCCTGTTCCAGTTCGTCCCACGCACGCATGGCGTGGCGCAGGTCATCGGTGAACACGCCCGCCTGAAGGCCGAAGTCGGAATCGTTGACGACGGCGAGCGCATCGTCGAAGGTCGCGAAACGGTCGAGCAACGCGACGGGACCGAAGGCCTCCATGCGTTGCAGTTTCGCATCGCGCGGCACCTGCTCGAGCAGGGTGGCGTCGAGCATCGCGCCCTTGCGGCCGCCGCCGCAGAGTACCTTCGCGCCGGCGTCCTTCGCTTCCCCGATCCAGCCCTGCAGCCGCTCGGCGGCGGCTTCGTCGATCATGGGACCCAGGAAGGTGCTTTTCTTTTTCGGATCGCCTGCCTTGAGTGCCTGCACCTTCGCTACGAGACGACGGCGCAGCTCGTCGTAGAGGTCGTCGTGCACGAGGATGCGTTGCACGCTGATGCAGCTCTGGCCCGATTGATAGAAAGCGCCGAAGACCAGGCGATCCACCACGGCATCGAGCCTCGGCCCCTGGTCGCCGTCGACGATGCAGGCCGCGTTGCCGCCCAGTTCCAGCGTGACCTTCTTGTGCCCGGCCTTGGCCTTGAGGTCCCAGCCGACGATGCCGCCGGTGAAGGACAGCATCTTCAGGCGAGGATCGGTGACCAGCGCCTCGGCGTCGCGACCGAACATGGGCAGGACGGAGAACGCGCCCTCGGGCAGATCGGTCTCGGCGAGCACTTCGCCGATGATGAGCGCTCCCAATGGCGTGCGTTCGGCGGGCTTGAGCACGAAGGGGCAGCCGGCGGCGATCGCCGGCGCCACCTTGTGCGCCACGAGATTGAGCGGAAAGTTGAACGGTGTGATGAAGGCCACCGGGCCGATCGGCACGCGGCGGGTATAACCGTGGTATCCCGCGCTGCGCTCGGAGATTTCCAGGTTGATCGTTTCGCCGTTGATGCGGACGGCTTCTTCGGCGGCGATCTTGAACGTTTCGATGAGGCGGGTGACTTCGCCGGCGGCGTCCTTGATCGGCTTGCCCGCTTCCACGCACAACGCGTAGGCCAGCTCGTCACGGCGCGCGCGAAAGCGCTCCACGCAATGTTCCAGTACGGCTTGCCGCTGATAGGGCCTGAAGCGCCGCATGGGAACGGCGGCGCGGTATGCGGCGTCGATGGCGCGCTCCAGCGCCGAGGCGTCCGGCAACGCCACGCGGGTGGCCACCTCGCCGGTGTACTTGTCGGTGACGTCGAGTTTCGCCTTGCCCTTCACGGCGGCATTGGCGAGGTAGTAGGGGTAGCTTTTCCGGAGCATGGCGGAGTCCGTTGGCGGCGACGCCGCCCATGATCGGGCCAGGAGCGTTCAGGTGTCGTGAGGCGTTTCGCCGCTGGCCGCCTAGCCTTCGCGGCTGAGCTTCATTTCGCCTTCGCCGAGCATGACGCGAACGCGCTCGCCGATGGCGATGTCGTCGGCGCGCCGCACCACCGCGTCCCGCTCGTCGAAGACGATGGCGTAGCCTCGCTCGAGGGTGGCCAGCGGACTTACCGCATGCAACGTGCGACCTTGTTGCGCGAGGTGGGCACGCGAGCGTTCGAGCTTGCGCTCGATGGCGCGCTCGAGTCGCCGGCGCAGCTCGTCGTTGCGGCGAAGCGCGGGTTCCAGGCGCAAGCGCGGATGACGGGCCGCCAGGCGTGTTTCGAGGCGTTCGAGGCGGGCGCGGCGCAGCGCGTTCGTCTGGCCCATGACGGCCAGCAGGCGACGGCGCAGGGATTCGAGGCGCTGCGCGTCGCGAGCGAGGCGCGCCTGAGGACGCTGGGCGTTCAAACGTGCCTGCCAGTGATCCGCGCGTTGCGCGGCCGCCTGCAGGCGGCGCGCCATCAGCGTGGCCATGCGCTGGCGCAGGCGATGCAGTTGCCGTTCGAGGTCGGCGCCGTCGGGCACCAGCAATTCGGCGGCGGCCGAGGGCGTGGCGGCACGCAGGTCGGCGACGAAATCGGCGATGGTGAAGTCCACTTCGTGGCCCACGGCCGACACCACGGGCACCTTGCTGGCGTGGATCGCCCGCGCCACCGCTTCGTCGTTGAAGGCCCAGAGGTCTTCGAGCGAACCGCCGCCGCGGGTGACGAGAAGCACGTCGTAGCGGCCGCTATCCGAAGCGCGGCGGAGCATCGAAGCGATCGCGAGCGGGGCTTCGCGACCCTGCACGGGCACCGGAAGCACGTCCACTTCGGCGAGGCCGCAACGGCGGCCCAGCACGCTGAGTACGTCGCGGACGGCGGCGCCGGAAGGCGAGGTGATGACGCCGATGCGCCTGGGGAACGCGGGTAGGGAGCGCTTGCGTTCGGCATCGAACAGGCCTTCGGCGCCGAGTCGTGCCTTCAGCTGTTCGAACTCGCGTTGCAGTGCACCTTCGCCGGCCGGCTCCATGTGCTCGGCCACGAGCTGGAATTCGCCGCGCGCCTCGTACAGGCCGACCTTGGCTCGCATGAGCACGTGCATGCCGTCGGCCGGGCGAAAGCGCAGCCGCATGGCGTTCATGCGGAACATGGCGCAGCGCACCTGGGCGTTCGCGTCTTTCAGGGTGAAATACACGTGGCCGGAGGAGGGGCGTGCGACGTTCGACAGTTCGCCTTCGATCCACACGCCCATGGGCAAGGCGTCTTCCAGCAGGTCGCGCACCAGCCGGTTCAGGCCGGACGGCGTGAAGACGTGGGGCGTGTTGTCGGCGAAGTCGGACATGGACCGGCGAGGTTAGCACGACGGGCGAGAATGTCGATGACGCAGGGACTTACCGATGATTCCTCAGTACGTTTGTCATGGCTTCGCTTTCCTACATGCGGAAGACGCCGAACCTGCCTTGCTCGATCGGCGCATTGAGCGACGCCGAAATCGCCAGCCCCAGCACGCGCCGGGTGTCGGCCGGGTCGATGATGCCGTCGTCCCAGAGGCGGGCGCTGGCGTAGTAGGGATGGCCCTGGCGTTCGTACTGCTCGCGCACCGGCGCCTTGAAGGTTTCTTCTTCTTCCGCGCTCCAGGTGCCGCCCCCCGCCTCGATACCGTCGCGGCGCACGGTGGCGAGCACGGAGGCGGCCTGCTCGCCGCCCATCACGCTGATGCGCGCATTGGGCCACATCCAAAGGAATCGGGCGCCGTAGGCACGGCCGCACATCGCGTAGTTGCCCGCACCGAAGCTGCCGCCGATCACCACGGTGAACTTCGGCACGTGCGAACAGGCCACGGCGGTGACCATCTTCGCGCCGTCCTTCGCGATGCCGGCGTTCTCGTACTTGCGGCCCACCATGAAGCCGGTGATGTTCTGCAGGAACACCAGCGGCACGTTGCGCTGGTTGCACAGCTCGATGAAGTGGGCGCCCTTCTGCGCCGATTCGCCGAACAGGATGCCGTTGTTGGCGACGATGCCTACCGGATAGCCGTGGATGTGGGCGAAGCCCGTGACCAGCGTCTTGCCGTAGCGCGCCTTGAATTCGTGGAATTCGGAATCGTCGACGATCCGCGCGATCACTTCGCGGATGTCGAACGGGCGGCGCGTGTCCTCGGGAATCACGCCGTAGAGTTCGTCCGCCGCGAAGCGTGGCTCCAGCGGTGCGCGCACGGCAAGCGGCACCTTCTTCACCCGGTTGAGCGAACCGACGATGTCGCGCGCGATCGCGAGCGCGTGGGCGTCGTTCTCGGCGAAGTGGTCGGCCACGCCCGATATCGACGTGTGCACGTCGGCGCCGCCGAGCGCCTCGGCATCCACCACTTCGCCGGTGGCCGCCTTCACCAGCGGCGGGCCGCCGAGGAAGATGGTGCCCTGCTCCCGCACGATGATGGTCTCGTCGCTCATCGCGGGGACGTAGGCGCCGCCGGCGGTGCACGAGCCCATCACCACCGCGATCTGCGCGATGCCCTGCGCGCTCATGCGCGCCTGGTTGTAGAAAATGCGGCCGAAGTGCTCGCGATCGGGAAACACCTCGTCCTGCAGGGGCAGGAAGGCGCCCCCGGAGTCGACGAGGTAGATGCACGGCAGGCGGTTCTCCATCGCCACTTCCTGCGCGCGAAGGTGCTTCTTCACCGTCATCGGGAAATACGTGCCGCCCTTGACCGTGGCGTCGTTGGCGAGCACCACCACTTCCTGGCCCATGACGCGGCCGATGCCGGCGATCACGCCCGCGGCGGGCGCGGCGCCGTCGTACATGCCGTGCGCGGCGAGCGGCGCGATTTCGAGAAAGGGCGAGCCGGGGTCGAGCAGGGCGCGGATGCGCTCGCGCGGCAGCAGCTTGCCGCGCGCGACGTGCTTTTCGCGCGCCTTCGCGCCGCCACCCTCGGCGGTGCGTTTCAACGTGTCGCGCAGGTCGTCGGTAAGCGCGCGGAGGCGCAGGCTCGCGGCCTGGAAGTCGGCCGAGCGGGTGTCGATCTGCGAGGTGAGGATGGGCATTGGGGGCTTTCGTGATCGGACGAAACCGTAATGATAGCGGGGGACGGCGTGGCGCTAACGCTGCGTTGCGGCAGCGCTTTCGCGATGCGGCCGGGAAAGCGAGACGCCAAAAAAACGGCCGCCCGAAGGCGGCCGTCCTGGACATCGAAGCAACCCGCGAGGATTACTTCTTGCTGTCGTCCTTCGCGCTGTCGGCGTTGGAAGCGGCGTCCTTCGCCTGGTCGGCCGACTTGTCGGCCTGGTCGGCGGCATTGGCAGCAGCGTCCTTGGCGGCGTCCGAAGCGCCACCGGCGGTCGAGGCCGAAGCGGCGCTCTGGGCCTGGGCGGCGGCATCCTTGGCCTGGTCGGCCGACTGCTGAGCCTGGTCGGCGGCCTGCGAGGTCGCGGCGTTCTGCGACTGATCGGCGGCCTGCTGGGCCTTGTCGGCCTGCTGCTGAGCATCGGAGGCCGACTTCTGGGCGTCCTGCGCGGAATCCTGCGCGCCGTTGCTGCAAGCGGCCAGGAGCGCGACGAGCGCAGAGGCGAGAAGGGTACGCGTCAAATTCATGGTGTTTCTCCTTAACCGTGGAATGCCGTTGGGCGGGCGTATTAATAGCTCACTTGCCTGGGAGTGGCTACCGAAGCGTCGTGCGGGCTTCAGGACTCGTTAAAGGCCATCCACACCGCGTGAGCGTTTCATGTGCCCGCCGTCGTTTTCGACTTCGGTTTCACACCAATTCAATGGCGATCGCCGTTGCCTCGCCGCCACCGATGCACAGCGCGGCGACACCACGTTTTGCCCCACGGGCCGTCAACGCATTGAGAAGAGTGACCACGATGCGCGCGCCGCTGGCCCCGATCGGGTGGCCCAGGGCGGTGGCGCCGCCGTGCACGTTGACCTTGTCGTGCGGCAGGCCGAGCTCGCGCATGGCCGCCATCGGCACCACGGCGAACGCTTCGTTGATCTCCACCAGGTCGAGGTCGTCCACCGTCCAGCCGGCCTTGTCGAGCACCTTCTGGATGGCGCCGACCGGCGCCGTGGTGAACCACTCCGGCTCCTGCGAATGCGTGGCGTGGGCCACGATGCGTGCGAGCGGGGTCACGCCACGGGCCTTGGCGTCGTCGGCCGAGAGCAGCACCAGCGCCGCCGCGCCGTCGGAGATGCTCGAGGAGCTGGCAGCGGTGATGGTGCCGTTTTCCTTGCGGAAGGCGGCGCGAAGGGTGGGGATCTTGGCCACGTCGGAACGGCCCGGCTGTTCGTCTTCGGCGAAGGCCTGCGGACCCTTGCGACCCTGCACGGTGACGGGGACGATTTCGTTCGCGAACGCGCCCGAGGCTTGCGCCGCCTTCGCGCGTTCCACCGAGGCGATGGCGAAGGCATCCTGCTCTTCGCGGCTGAAATGGTATTTGTCGGCGCATTGCTCGCCGAAAACGCCCATGGCCTTGCCGTCGTACGGGTTGGTGAGACCGTCCCAGGCCATGTGGTCGACCAACTGGCCGTCGCCGTAGCGGATGCCGGTACGCGCGTTGACCATGTGCGGCGCGTTGGTCATCGACTCCATGCCGCCGGCCACCACGATGCTGGCCGAGCCGGCCTTGATGAGATCGTGGCCGAGCATCAGGGCCTTCATGCCCGAGCCGCAGACCTTGTTGACGGTGGTGCAGCCGACGGCCACGGGCAGGCCGGCCTTGAGCGAGGCCTGGCGGGCCGGGGCCTGGCCGAGGTTGGCGGGCAAGACGCAGCCCATGATCACTTCGCTGACATCGGCCGGGGCGATGCCGGACTGCTCCAGCGCCGCCTTGATGGCGACCGAGCCCAGTTCCGGCGTGGGAACGCCGGTGAACTGGCCGAGGAAGGAACCGATGGCGGTGCGCTTGGCACCCGCGATGACGATGTCGGACATGGGGACTCCGTAAGACTCGCAAGGCCGCCCGAAAAAGGCGGAAAACCCGTCGAGTATCGCAGTCGCCCCCGTGGAGGGGCAATCTGCGGCGCCGCAAACCGCCGATTCATACGCATCGGGGCGCAAAAGGTTGTGGCAACATCGACGGCACGCGATCCGGGAGGTGGGTCGCAGGACGATCGACTTCAAGGCAGGGGGAGTTCATGAATCGTATCAAGCCGTTGGGGCACCCGTTGGCGCTGGCCGTCTGCATGAGCCTTGGCCTGACCGCATGCGGCGGTGGGGGCGGCAGCCGCACCACGCGCATCGACACGCCCCCGCCCACCGCGCCGACCTCGCCACAGAATCCGCCGCCTACCAACCCCTCCACCCCCACCACACCCGATCCGCCGCCGGCCACGCCGCAGCCGCCGGTCGACGTGCAGTTGACCGCCACGCGCGCCGACGTCGCGCACGCAGCGGGGGCGGTCGGTGCGGGCGCGACCATCGCCATCGTGGATACGGGCATCAATACCGACAATCCCACGGTGGCGGGACGGGTGAAGAAGAGCCTGATCTTCGTGGATTCGTCCACGAACAACACGAGCGTGGGCGACGTGGTGGGCCACGGCACCGTGGTGGCGGAGGTGGCGGCGGGTACGTCGTTCGGATATTTCGCCGGCGGCATCGCGCCGGGCGCATCCCTCGTCAGCGCGCGCATCATCGCCGACAAGGCACCCACCGACGACGGCAGCGGGCAGGGCAACAAGGTCACGTCCGCCGAACCGCTGGACCAGATCAATGCCCAGGTGATCGCCCAGGGAGCCCGCATCGTCAACAACTCGTGGGAAGGCCTGTATTGGGATGCGGCCGATACCGCGGTGACCGCGAGCTTCGCCAATGCGTACGCGGCGGCCGGCAAGGGCACGCTGTTCGTCTTCGCCGCGGGTAACGACGGCCGGGCCGATCCGTCCGACGTGGGCGCATTGCCTTCCCGTGCGCCGCAGCTGGAGCCCGGCTGGATCGTCGCGGTGGCGCTGGACAGCAACGACACGAACAAGCTCGCTTCCTATTCGGACAAGTGCGGCGTCGCGAAGAACTACTGCATCGCCGCGCCGGGCGCCGTGGTCGCGCTCGCCGCGAATGCCACCGCGTCGTCGCCGTCTTACCAGATCTGGTCGGGCACGTCGTTCGCCGCGCCGCAGGTGAGCGGCGCGGCCGCCGTGGTCGCCGGCGTGTTTCCCACGCTCGACATGGCGGCGGTGCGCCAGATCGTCCTCGGCACGGCCGACGACCTGGGCGATCCAGGCATCGATGCCGTGTACGGCAACGGCCGCCTCGACGTGGGCAGGGCCATCCATGGCCCGGGGCGCCTGGATTTCGGGGCCCTATCGGTGAACGTGCAGGGCGCGGACGTCACCTTTTCCAACGACATCTCCGGTGCCGGCGGCTTGTCCACCACCGGCGCGGGCAAGCTCGTGCTGACGAGCCAGGCCAACAGCTTCACCGGCGGCAGCGACGTGGGCGGCGGCAGCGCCCTGGAGTCCATGGGCCGGCTGCCCGGGAGCGTGACGGTGGAGACCGGCAGCCTGCTGATCGCCCACGGCGACATCGGCGGCAACGTGGTCAACGACGGCGGCATGCAGACCCTGGAAACCTCCACGCATATCGCGGGCGACTTCAGGCAGACCGCGACCGGTCACCTCGCCCAGCTGCTCGGTGCGCCGTTGATCGTCTCGGGAAGCGCATCGCTGGCGGGCGAATTCCGCCTCGTCGGTGCCGTCGGCGGCTACACGCCGGCCGCGCACCAGCAGGTGCTGACCGCCGCCTCGGTCAACGGCACGTTCGACAGTTTCACGATGGCGAGCAACATCACGCTCTCGACCACCCTGCAGTACGGCGCATCGGAGGTCTGGCTGGATACGTCGCACGTCAGCCTCGCGCAGACCTCGCAATCGTCCATGCGAACCTCCGCAGCCGCGCAGTCGTCGGCGCCGCGCGTCGACGCGGCGTTCGCGCAGATCGATACGGCGCTGGCGTCGTCGCAGGGCGTGGCCATGGGCACGCTCGTGGCGGCCGGCGGTCTCCAGCAGTCGCGCGACATGGCGGCGGCACAGGCTTCGCTCGAATCGCTTTCGGGGCAGCTCTATGCGGCGAGCACGGCGGTCACGCTGGCGGGTATCGAGGCGGGCAACGATGCGCTCATGTCGCACCTGGACCACCACCCTGTCGGCAGCGCGTGGACGCAATCGTTGAACGACCAGGGCGGCCTGAGCCGCGGCGGATTCGGCAACGTCGGTTTCAATCTCTCCGGCGGCGTGGCCGGCCGTGACATCCCGGTCGGCAACGACGGCTTCGCGGGCGTCGCCGTGTCGCAGATGAACAGCGTCGGCCAGTTGTCGGGCCACTTCGACCGCCAGCGCACGCGGGGTGCCGAGGGCACGTTCTACGGCGGTGTGCGCGGCGCGAACTGGTACGGCGTGGGTCGCGTGGCCTACGGCAGCTTCCGCGGCGATTCGCGTCGCCTGCTTCGCTTCGGCGACCAGGCGTCGTTCGCCGGCGGGGACATGGACGGCAACTACGACGCCGCGTACGGTGAAGTCGGCTATCGCACGCAGGCCGGTGCGTTTTCGCTCTCGCCGTTCGCCAACGTGCAGTTCGCGAGCATCCGTCGCGACGGCTTCGCCGAAGACGGCGGCGACGGTTTCGGCCTGGCCGCGGGCGATCACACCACGTCGCGCTGGCAGGCGGGCGTGGGTTTACGCGCCTCGGGCGCCTGGCTCACGGCGTACGGCAAGTTCCATCTCGATGCGAAGCTCGGCTGGCAGAACGCGTTCGCGACCCGGGGGGAGGTGTTCGCGGCCCGCTACACGGGCTTTTCGCAGTGGGCACCCGTGGACGGCATCGGTCTTTCCCGGCATGCGGCCACGATGGGGATGAACCTCGGGTGGGACGTGAGCGAACGCATGCAGCTGGCGATGGGCGTCGACCAGCGGTTCGCGGATCGGGATCACTCCCGTTCGGCGACGGCCAGCGTGCGCCTTGCCTGGTAAGCGCCGTATCGGCGCCTCGCGATAACCGATGGCGAGGCGCCGACGACGTCAGGACTTGCCGTGGAACAGCTCGCGGCCGATCAGCATGCGGCGGATTTCGTTCGTGCCCGCACCGATTTCGTAGAGCTTCGCGTCGCGCAGCAAGCGCCCCGCAGGAAATTCGTTGATATAACCGTTGCCGCCCAGCGCCTGGATCGCCTCCAGCGCCACCTTTACCGCGTTGCTCGACGCGTTGAGCAGGCATGCCGCCGGATCGATGCGCGACTTCACGCCGTTGTCGAACTGCTGGGCCACCATGTAGGCGAAGCCGCGCGAGGACTGCAACGCGGTGTACATGTCGGCCACCTTGCCCTGCATCAGGCCGAAGGTGCCGATGGGCGCGTTGAACTGCTTGCGCTCGCGCACGTACGGCAGGGTGAGGTCGATCGCCGCCTGCATGATGCCGATGGGGCCGCCGGAGAGCACGAGGCGTTCGGTGTCGAGCCCGCTCATCAGCACGCGAACGCCCTCGTTCACCTCGCCGACGACGTTCCCGGCGGGAATCTCGCAGTTGTCGAACACCAGTTCGCAGGTGTTGGAACCGCGCATGCCGAGCTTGTCGAGCTTTTGCGCGGTGGAGAAGCCCTTCATGCCCTTCTCGACGATGAAGGCGGTCATGCAGCGGCTGCCGGCGGCGCGCGGCGCGGTGCGCATGTAGACCAGCAGCACGTCGGCGTCGGGACCATTGGTGATCCACATCTTCGAACCGTTGGCGACCCAGGTGTCGCCGACGAGTTCGGCACGGCAGTTCATCGAACCGACCACGTCGGAACCGGCGCCCGGCTCGCTCATCGCCAGCGCACCCACCCATTCGCCGCTGGCGAGCTTGGGCAGGTACTTGCGGCGCTGTTCGTCCGAGCCGTTGTGGTAGATGTTCTGCACGCACAGGTTCGAGTGCGCGCCGTAGGAAAGCCCCACCGATGCGGAGGCGCGGGAGATTTCCTCCATCGCCACCATGTGGGCGAGGAACCCCATCTCCGAGCCGCCGTATTCGCCCGGGATCGTGATGCCGAGCAGGCCCATGTCGCCGAGCTTGGCCCAGAGGTCCTCCGGAAAATGGTTCTCGCGGTCGATGCGGTCGGCGCGCGGTGCGATTTCCTTGTCGGCGAAAGCGTGGACGCTTTCGCGAAGGAGGTCGATGTCGTCGCCGAGGGAGAACGGGCGCATGCGTGCAGGCTCCGGAGGGGGGAAGGGTAGCTGCCCATCGTAGCGCGCGGAGGTCCCCAAGCCACGGCGCGTCGCAGCAATCGGCCGATACTCCCCGGGCCGGGCCCGATGGCGGTCGCATGGGCTTCGGCGGTGCGGGTGGCGAACGACGATACCGTCGCCACGTTCGTCATGAAGCGGTGGCAGATGCGCCGTCGCTCGGTATCGACCGTCAGGCCGGCGGCAGGGCCGCGATACGGTCGTGCACGCGTGCCAGCAACCGGCACTGGCGTATCACGAGCCGAAGGGTTTCCGTGGCCTCCGGCGGGGGGGCCGGGGCATCGAGCGCCGACGACGGCATGCCGGTTCGCACATGGTCGGCCAGCGCATCGAATGCATCGGCGACATGGCGTGCAAGGCGGCCTACGCTGTCGGCATCGGCGGGCGGCAAGGCCTGGCGGTGCACGCCCAGGGTGGAGAGGTGCGACAGGCCCGCCTGCAACGCCGTCAGCAGGCGTAGCGCCCGTTCGCCGCGTTCGGGTGCGTGGCCGGGCTCGGTGAGCAATTCGGCTACGTTGCCCGCGACGGCGGCCTGCGCGGCGTGGGCGTCCCGACGGGCGATGCGATAGGGCAGGTCGTCGACCTTGCCGGTGGCGTACTGCGCGGCGATGCGCTCCAGGTAGCGGCCGTAGGCGAGCAGGGCGTCGGCCACCAGGTCGTCGAAGCGGCGCACGCGCCAGTCGGGGAGTACGAAACGGATGGCCGCGGCGGCCACGCATGCACCCAGCAGGGTATCCAGCAGGCGGGGGCCGATGGCGGTATAGCCCGCGCCCACGCGATCGAAACACAACAGCACGAACAGGGTGATCGCCCCCGTGGCGAGCGCGTAACGGCGCAGCCGAAAGGCGAAGAAGGCCGCGCCACTGGCCACCAGTACGGGCAGCCGCCAGTCGCCGCCGGGCAACAGTTGCAGCAGGGCCCAGCCGGCGACCAGGCCACCCAGCGTACCGGACACGCGTTGGATCAGCCGCCGTCGGGTCGCGCCGTAACCGGGCTGGCAGACGAACAGCGTCGTCATGAGGATCCAGTAACCATGGCTGGGATGCAGCGCCTGCATCAGCAGGTAGCCGCAGAACAGCCCCGCCGAGAGGCGCACGGCATGGCGAAAATGCATCGATCGCCGGTTCAGCCGCACGCGAATCCGCGCGAGCGCTTCGCGCGGCGAGCGCGGTTCGTCCCCTTGCAGGGCGATATCGCCGTCGTCGCGCAGCGAGCCCTCGTCTTCGATGGCGGCCTGCAGGCTCTCCATGTTCCGCAGGAGCGCGGCCAGCGCGTCGTCCACGGCCTGGTCGGGGGCGAACGCACGGCGGCGATGGTCCAGCGCGTCGCGCAGATCGTCGAGCGCGCCGCGGGGCAGGGCGATGGAGCGCAGGCGCGTGCCGGTGCGCACGGCCCCGGCGCGTTCGCGGCATGCCGCGGCCTGCAAACGCAGCAGGCGGCCGAAGCGGAACATGATGTCGCTGTGGTACAGCGCGCCGACGAGTTCGTCGTAGGGATAGTGGGAGGAACCGATCCGTTCGTGGATATCCTGCGCCACGAAGAACATCGCCAGCCGCGATGCGGCACGGCCGCGCGGTTGCCGCCGACCGGTGCGGTCGAGCAGGGCGCCGCGCACCGAGGCGAGCGCCTGCACCGTATGCAGGTTGCGCTGCGAATAGGCAACCTCGAGCGACTGGCGGTCGAGGTCGCGCACGGGTTCGAACAGCGCGGCCTTGGCTTCGATCAGGCCGGCCAGCGATTCGTAGAGCCGGGCCAGCGCGTGGCGCACCGCCCGCTGTGGGGAGAACACGCTCCATGCCAGCGACAGCAGGCCGTACCACGCCGCGCCGAACAGGATCGCGGACAACCCCGCTCCGCCGGGAACGTCCGAGGCGATCATCGTGTACACGGCGAGAATGAGCGTCGCCGCGGCGATGGTGGCGTAGCGTCCGCTCGCGGCGCCGAGCATCACGAGGATGAACGTGCCCGCCGGCAGCACGATGGCGAAGAGCGCCGGATGGGCGATGGTCGCGCGCACGACGATCGCCGCCAGCGTGAAACAGGCGAGGGTCACCACGAGGCCGCGCAGACGGCCCCGCCAGGCGTCGTCGGTTTCGGCCAGCGCGCACGCGATGGCGCCCAGCAGCGCGGGCACGATGGCGGTGGGCGGACCCTGGATCGTGCACCAGGCCGTGATGCCGCCCAGGGCGAGCAACACGCGGACGACGTCGGCGAAGCGATCGGATTCGGCGAGGTGGCGGAGGGTGGGCATGTCTTCAAGGGTACATCGCGAAAACCGAATGTTTCGCCGTGGGCCCACGGCGATGCGATGGGTTTTCGCGACTCAGCAAAGCCCGCCGTTCACGGCCAGCACCTGCCGCGTGATGTACCCCGCTTCGGGGCTCATCAGGAACCTGACCGCCGCCGCCACGTCTTCCGGCGTGCCGGTACGTTCCATCGGGATCGCCTTGAGGATGTGTTCCACGGGAACGTCCGGGTCGAGCATGTCGGTGTCGATGAGTCCCGGCGCGACGCAGTTCACCGTGATCTTCCGCTTGGCCAGCTCCACGGCGAGCGCCTTCGCCGCGCCGATCACGCCGGCTTTCGAAGCGCTGTAGTTGACCTGCCCGCGATTGCCGATCAGCCCCGACACCGACGTGATGCAGACGATGCGCCCTGCCGCGCGACGTCGGATCATGGGCATCGCCAGCGGATGCAGCACGTTGTAGAACCCGTCGAGATTGGTGCGCAGCACCGAGTCCCAGTCGTCGTCGGTGAGGCCGGGAAACGCGCCGTCGCGGGTGAGGCCCGCATTGCAGACCACGCCATAGTAGGCGCCGTGCGCGGCGACGTCGGCTTCCAGCGCCGCGGCGGTCGCGGCGCGATCGGCGATGTCGAACTGCACTATGCGACACGAGCGGCCGAGCGCGAGGATCTGCGCCTGCACGGCCTCGGCTTCGTCGCGACGGGAGCGGCAATGCACCACCAGGTCGTAACCCGCGCGGGCGAGGTCCAGGGCGATGGCGCGGCCGATGCCGCGGCTGGAACCGGTGACGAGGACGGTGTCGGTCATGGGGTGGCCTTGGGGTCGAGATGATTGCGGGGATCGAGGAAGGGCGAGGGATCGGGCGGACTGAACACGGTGAGCCGTGCCTCCGCCTCCACGCCGGGCGCGTCGATGCGGCAGACGAACGAACCCATGCCCTCGTCGTCGTGGAACGCGCGCACGGCGTTCACGCGCAACGTGGCCCCGAGCGGGAAAACGTCGACGTTCGCCCGGTAGGCGCGCGTGCCGAGCAGGAAACCCGGGCGCACGTCGCCACCGGCGGAAAGCACCTGGCAACCGTTCCAGGCGGCGATCGCCTGCGCCATCAGTTCCACGCCGGCCCAGGCGGGCAGGCCGGCGGGTTCCATGGCGAGCCCGCCACGGCGCACCACGCGCTCGCAGACGACGGTGTCGGCGTCCCAGGACACCACGCGATCGAGCCAGATCGTGCGGCCGGCGTGGGGAAGGAGTTGTTCGATGGGCCAGGAAGTCATGCGCTATGGGACAGGATGAGGCTCGCGTTGTTGCCGCCGAATGCGAAGGAGTTGCTCATGAGGTGCCGCCGGCCGGCGGGCAGGCGTGCCCCCTTCGCCACGAAGGCAAGCGGCGGAAGGGCGGGATCGGGGGTGCCGTCGTAGAGGTGCGGCGGCAGGCGGCGCCCGGCATCGGTAAGCGAGAGCCAGCAGAACGCGGCTTCCAGCGCACCGGCCGCGCCCAGGGTATGGCCGGTCAGGGCCTTGGTGGACGAGCACGGCACGGCGCGGTCGAACACCGCGTGCATGGCGTGGCTTTCCATCGCGTCGTTGTGTTCGGTGGCGGTGCCGTGCAGGTTCACGTAGTCGATCTCCGCGGCGTCCATGCCGGCCGCGGCGAGCGCGGCCCGCATGGCCTCGCTCGCGCCGCGCCCGTCCGGTTCGGGCGAAGACATATGGTACGCGTCCGAGCTGGCGCCGCCGCCGCTGAACGTCACGGGGCCCGGCTCGCGGGTCATCAGGAACACCGCGGCGGCTTCGCCGATATGGATGCCGCGACGCGCGGCGGAAAACGGCAGGCAGCGCTCCCGCGCGGTGGCTTCGAGGGCATGGAATCCCTGCATGGCCAGGCGGCACAGCGTATCGGCGCCGCCGCAGATCACCGCATCGCACAGGTTCAGTTTCAACAGCCGCCGCGCGGTGAGCAGGGCGCGCGCGCCGGAGGTGCATGCGGTGGAGATGCCATGGGCGGGTCCACCCAGGCCGAGCCATTCGGCGACGAAGGCGGCGGGCGCGCCGAGCTCCTGGTCGATGTAGCGATAGTCGCCGGGCCATGCGCCGGTGCGGCCGCGCGTGGCGATGCCGCGCGTGGCTTCCTCGATGCCGGTGGTGCTGGTGCCGATGACCACGCCGACGCGATGTGCGCCGAAGCGGCCGATGGCGTCGCGCACGTCGGCCTCGATATCCTGCACGGCCTGCATCAGCAGGCGGTTGTTGCGGTTGTCGCGATGCTCCAGGCCCGCCGGCATGGCCGGTAGCGGGTCGATCACGTCGCCCACGGGCATGGCCCGGCCCGGTACCCAGCCCTCGAGCCAACGCAGGCCGTGCGGCGCGGCGTCGAACAACGCCTTCGCCACCGCGGCCTTGCCACGGCCGAGGGAGCAGGTGACCCCGAGCGCGTTGAGGTACGCGGTCATGCGTCGATCGGCTTGCGCGCGGCGACGTTCACCAGGGTTTCCTCGCGCTGGCCCGGGGGCGGCGGCGCCTTGATGCCCCAGCGCTCGGCCAGGCCGAAGTCCTTCGAACGGCTCCACCACAGGTAGGGCAGCGACACCTGCGCATCGTCGAAGCGGAAACCGCGCCGGCGCAGCATGGCCATGTATTCGTCGGCGCTCTTCTGCACGTGCATCGGATGGCGGAAGAACCAGCGGATCACCCAGGTATCGATATAAGCCTTGGTGGATTCGGCGAAGAGCAGGATGCCGCCGGGCTTGAGCACGCGCCAGAATTCGTCGAGCGCGCGCTCCTGCTCCACCAGGTGATGGAAGGTCTGGTGGCAGAACACGATGTCCACCGAGGCGTCGGGCAGGTCGATGGCGGCGCAGTCGCCGACGATGAAGCGGGCATCGATGCCTTCGCGGTCGGCCTCCTGGCGCGACAGCGCGATGCTGTGCGGGTCGGCGTCGAGGCCGATCAGGCGATCCGGCGCGAAGGCGTCGCGCAGCAGGCGGAACGAACGCCCCTGGCCGCAACCCACGTCGAGCAGCGTGCCGCCGTGCGGTACCGGCTCGCCGACGAGGCGCTTGAGGTCGTTGATGGCCACGCGCAGCACGTGGTGCTGCCAGGTGTGCGTGCGCAGGAAGGCGAACCCGAGGCGGGTTTCTTCCACGTAGGTGGGGCTGGCGAACTTCATGTGGGGTCTTCCGTGGATCGGGCGAGGCGTTGCATCACGTCATCGACGAATACCTGCGGCGAGACGAGCTGCATCTCGCCGTCGGCGAGGCGCACCGCTACCTGGATGGTGCTGGCGCGGGTCAACCGTTCGCCGCTGGCGGCATCGGACAGGGTGTAGTGGATCTTCAGGCGGTTTTCCCACTCCACCAGCTCGGCACGCACGCGCAGGCGCTGGCCGAAGCGGGCCGCGCGCGCGTAGCGCACTTGCAGGTCGATGATGGGCCAGGCGTAGCCGGTGTCCTTCATGCGCACGTAGTCGTGGCCGATGTCCTCGAGCAGGGCGCATCGCGCCACCTCGAGGTACTTCACGTAGTGGCCGTGCCACACCACCTCGAGCGAGTCGACGTCGAAGAACGGCACGACGAGGTCGATCTCGACGGCGAGCATACCTTTAGCGCGCATGCGAAGCTCCCGGCACGGTGGGCCAGTACGAATGGAAATTGAACCACTGCAAGGGCGCCTCCAGGCAGCGCTCGGCGAGCCAGTCGGCGTAGCGCGAGGCGGCGGCCGACACGTGCTCGTCCCGCCGGCGACGGTCCCATCCGGCCGCGTCGTCGAAGCGGCGCAGGTGGATGCGATAGCGGCCGTCGCGCTTGAGGCAGCAGACGAGGTTGGTACGCGCGCGCAACATGGCCGCCATGAGCCATGGACCCTGCGGGAAAGGTGCGGGGACGCCGAGGAACGGTACGTACGTGCTGCGTGCCCCGTGTTCGGCCACGCGATCGCCCGCGATGGCCAGCCACTCGCCGCGATCGAGGCGTTCGGCCAGGTCGAGCATGGCCGAGGTGTCCAGGTCGCCCACGTGCATCAGGCGCAGGCGCGTGTCGCCGGATTCGCCCAGCAGCCGGTTGAAATGCGCCGCGCGCGGCAGGTGCATCAGCACGTTCAGCGCCACGCCTTCGCCGATCTCGGCCATGGCGCGGCAGACGTCGAGGTTGCCCAGGTGCGTGCAGACGAGGATCTGCCCACGACCGCCGCCGAGCAGGGCGTCGCGCACGCCGTCGGGGTCGTCCATGCTCACCGAGTGCAGGCGCAGCGCGCCGCGCCACACGTCGAAGCGGTCGAGCAGGCAGTCGCCGAAAGCCATGTATTGCGCGAAGACGGCACCGCGCGGAAACAGGTCGGAACGCCCGCTCCACGCGGCGAGGCGCCGCTGGTAGTCGGCCACGTGGCCGCGCACGCGGCGTCCGGTAAGGAAGAAGTACGACACGATGAGGTAGATCACCGGCGCCACGGGGCGTCGGCCGAGCAGGCGCACGAGCCAGGCCGTGAACTTCAGGCCGAGAAAGCTGCCGCGCTCGCGTCGCGCGGCCCAATGCGTGGCGTCCGCCATGGGCTCAGTCATCGCGCGCTTGCTCCAGTTGGAGATAGGCGGAGGAGTAGGGCGCTTCGGCGTCGCGATAGACGAAGTGCAGGCGGCGACGCACCGTGTCGTGGCGCAAGGCCAGTTCCACGGTGTCGCCCGGTCGCAGCAGGCGCTGGAATTTCAGCTGGTCGATGGCGCGGCAGGTGCGCGGCGTGCCCAGCCTCGGCGCGGCGAGGTCCAGGGCCCAGCCGATCTGCATCACGCCGGGAAGCACGGGCGCCTCGGGAAAATGCTCGGCGAAGCAGGCCAGGTCGAGGGGCAGCGCGATGCGCAGTACGTACGTGTCGCCGTCCTTCCATTCGTCGATCACGCTGGCGTTGGCGGGTAGCGGCGCCTGCAGCGTCGCGTCCACGTTCGCCGCCTCGGGCAGCGCATCGGCGAAACGCCACACCAACGGCGTGGACAGGGGATCGTCGCCCGCGGCGTGCTGTCCCAGTTCGTTCACCAGGCCCGCGCGGCCATGCCGAAGCAGGGCGATGCGCCCGGCCGGCGACAGGGCCACGACCATGCCGGGCCCCTGCTTGCCCGCGTAGCCGCCCGCGGCGCCCGCCACCCAGGGATGCGAACCGAGGCGGCGGGCAGCGGCGTTCATCGGGGCCTGGTTGATGCGGCGGCGCAGCCGCTGGCGGAAGACCCACTCGCCCACGAAGAGCACGCCCATCACGGCGTACGCCAGGATGCCGTTGTAGAACGTCCACCACGACAGGCTGGCCCAGGCGGCGAGCACGCCCGAGGCGATGCCGTTCGCGGCGAAGAAGATCACCCATACCCACGTCACCTTGCGCACGTAGGCCACCGCGACCGGGGGAAGATCGGGTTCGGTCACCCGCGCGATGCGTTCGATGATCGGCGGCCCGTATTTCAGGCTGAGGGCGAACGCGGCGAAAAGCAGGGCGCAGATGAGGCTGGGATACCAGCGCACCAGGTGCTCCTCGCCGCCCAGCGCCAGCACGGCGCAGTAGGCGAGCGTGATGCCCAGCATCCAGCCACCGCCGGGCCGGCGCAGCAGCGCGGGCGCGCGCACGAGCCAGAGACCGCCGAGGATCAGGCCGAACACCGGTGCCGACACGTGCTCGGAACCGAAGTACACGATGAAGGGATACAGCACGCCGGCCAGCACCAGCGCGAGTTCGCTCAGCTTACGCATGATGGCCTTGCGACTCCACGTAGAGGGCGAGACTGCGCACCGTCTCGAAATGGCGCCGCGCGTCTTTCGAATCCGAAGCGATCTTCAGGCCGTAGGTGGTCTGCAAGGCCAGCGCGAGTTCCAGCGCGTCCACCGAATCCAGCCCGAGCCCTTGCCCGAACAGCGGCTGGTCGGCGGCGATGTCGTCCACGGCCAGGTGTTCCAGCGAGAGCGTATCGATGATGAGTTGCGCGATGTCGCGTTCGAGCCCGCTTCGATCGGGTGTGTTCATCCCTGCATGTCCCCTGCGTAGAGATGGTGGAGGTGTTCGTTGAGGCGGCGCGAGGCGATCGGCGCGGGCGCGTCGCGATAGGCGGATACGTCGATGTCGTCGCCGACCCGCAGGTGCATGTGCACGCGCCGGTCCGGGATGCGGTACCAGGGTTCGGCCTTGGTGAGCGTGGTGGGTTCGACGCTGATGAAGACCGGCGTGACCACGCGCGCGCCGCGGACGGCGATGGCCGCCGCGCCGCGATGGAACACGGGAGGCCGGCCCGGCGTGGTGCGCGTGCCTTCGGGAAAGACGATCAGCGTCTGGCCGTCGCGCAGCACGTCGGCGGCGCGGTCGAGCATGTCGGCGCTACCGTCGTTGCTGATGTACTGCGCCACCGTCACCGGTCCGCGCATCCAGGGATTCTTCCACAGGCTGTGCTTGACCACGCAGTTGGCGTCGGGCACGTGGCCGAGCAGGAACACCACGTCGATCAGCGAGGGATGGTTGGCGACGATGAGCTGGCCGGGGCGGCCCAGCCGTTCGAGCCCCTCGAAACGGTAGGTGAGCACCCCGGTGCGGTACATGAATTGCGAATGCAGCCAGAACGCCCGGCCCACGGTACGCCGGGCGCGCTTGCGGCGCACCTCGGGCGGCCCCGGCCAGTGCAGCACCACGGGAAGGATGGCCACGCGCAGGAGGATGCCGCCGATGCCGAAGAAGGCGAAGGAGAGCGCGGTGAACACGAAGCGCCACGCCCATGCATCGCGGCGTGTCCTTACGCCAGGGGGTGCCATGTCCATCGTCGTGTCTTCCAGCGGTGCTCGAGGGACGCGCCGTCGTGCAGCGCGCGGACGAAACGCAGGGCGTGCGGTTCGGCGGCCGCCGTGGCACCGGTCGCATCGCCATGCAGGGACAGGCGCCAGCGCGTGCCGTCGCCCGGAACGTCGGCCGAAGCGATGCGGAGGGCGACCGCGTGCGAGAACGGCACGTCGTCGATCCAGCCATCGTAGGCGGGTGCGGGGCGCTCTTCGGCCACGGCGACGATCACGGCCGGGGCACCGTCGTCGAGCAGGCCGGCGGCTTCGACGACGGCATGCTCGAAGGTATCGGCTTCACCGGCGATGGCGACCGATTCACCCCGCTGCCCGCGCAGGATCGACCATTGACCGGCGATGGCGTTATGCACCGACAGACCGAACTGCGTCGGCGACAGCGGTGCCTCGCGTCCGATCTCGTCGAGCATGGCGAAGGTGCGCGTGGTTTCGCCGTGGCGCGAGGCGAACACGAACGGGAGCTGTTCGTCGTCGGCGCACAGCGGCCATGCCGCGTGCATCACGATGCGGGCGAGACGACTGAGCCGGCGCCGTTGCATCGGCGGCACGAAGGCGCAATCGGGCTGCTGGCCGTCTTCCGCGACGGTGGCGCCGCCCGCGGCCCAGGCGGCCCAGTCGCGGGCTTCCTCGATCCCCGGGGCCCAGGCCCGCCAGCGTTCGATGCGCAGGTCGATCACGCGTCCGGCTCCTGGTAGCGGCGAATCACCAGCGCCGCGCAGCTGCCACCGAAACCGAAGTTGTTGGAGAGCACGGCGTCGATCCGCGCCTCGCGCTCGCCATCGAGCAACGGCGCATCGACGAACGCGTCGTCCACGGTCGACGGATAGGCCGGCCCGAGCAGCACGCCGGTCTCCATCATGGCGATGGAGGCGATGGCATCGAGCGCGCCCGCGGCAGCCGGGGCGTGGCCGGTGAGCCCCTTGATCGAAGACATCCACGGCACCGGATGCCCGCGCTCGCCGAAGACGCGGCGCAACGCATCCCACTCGGCGAGGTCGCCCTGCACGGTGGCGCATGCGTGGGTGTTCACGTAATCGGGAAGGATCCCCGCCAGGTCGATCGCCTGGTGCATCGCCTCGGCCATGCCGTCGGCGTTGGGGCTGATCATGCCCTCGGGGTCGGAGGCCGCGCCGTAGCCGGCCATCTCGCCGAGGATGGCCGCGCCGCGCGCCAACGCGTGGTCGAGCGATTCGAGCACGAGCACGCCCGCGCCGCCGCCCAGCACGATGCCGTCGCGGTCGGCGGCATACGGCGTGGATACGCGTTCGCCGGCGACGCTCGCGGTGGACAGCGCGTGCATCACGTCGAAGCACATGGCCGCCTTGTCGTGCAGTTCTTCGGCGCCGCCGCAGACCACGATGTCCTGGCGGCCTAGCTGGATCAGTTCCATCGCCTGGCCGATGGCATGCGTGGCGCTGGTGCAGGCCGAGCCGACGGTGAACGCGCGACCGCCGAAACCGAAGGCCTGGATCATCGTGGCGCTCACCGCGCTGCCCATGCTCCGCGGCACGATGAACGGCGAAAGCCGCGAATAGCCCTTGGCATGGAACACGTCCAGCCCGGCTTCGTATTCCGACAACGCGGCGGCGCCGCCCATCACGATACCGACGTCGCGCTCACGCACGCGGGTTTCGTCGAGTCCGGCTTCCGCCAGGGCTTCGCGCGTGGCGTGCCAGGCGAATTCGGCCGCCTGCGGAAGATAGCGGCGCAGCTTGCGCGGCGGCGGTTCCAGCGCGTCGATATCGGCCGGCGCGGCCACGCGGCAGCGCATGCCCAGCGCGGCGAAGGCCGGCATGTCGCGAAAGCCCGCGCGTCCGGCGCGCAGGCCGTCGAACAGCGCGCGTCGGTTCGGTCCGAGGCAGGACACCGCGCCCATGCCGGTGACGACGACGCGACGCATCAACGCGGCGCCCTGAAAATGAGCGAGGTGTTGATGCCGCCGAACGCGAAGTTGTTGTTCATCACGTAGTCGGTGCGGATTTCGCGCCCTTCGCCGGTGACGTAGTCGAGCGCCGCGCATTCGGGATCGGGCGTGTCGAGGTTGATGGTGGGCGCGAACCAGCCGCGGCGCATCATCGCGATGGTCCACCACGATTCCAGCGCACCGCAGGCGCCGAGCGTGTGACCCACGTAGCTCTTCATCGAACTGATCGGCACGTCGATGCCGAGCACGTCGGCGGTCGCGTGGCTCTCGGCCACGTCGCCGCGATCGGTGGCGGTGCCGTGCGCGCTGACGTAGCCGATGGCGGAGGCGTCGAGGTTCGCATCGGCCAGTGCCATGCGCATGGCGGCCGCCATCGTCTCGCGGGTGGGCTGGGTGATGTGCACGCCGTCGGAGTTGGTACCGAAACCGACCACCTCGGCATGGATCGTCGCGCCGCGCGCGAGCGCGTGTTCGTAATCCTCGAGGATCAGCGTGACGGCACCTTCGCCCACGACGAGGCCGTCGCGCTTCGCGTCGAAGGGGCGCGGGGTGAGGTCGGGCGTATCGTTGCGCGTGCTGGTGGCGAACAGGGTGTCGAACACCGCCGCGCCGGGGCCGGACAGCTCTTCGGCGCCGCCGCAGAGCATGAAGGTCTGTTTGCCTTGCTGGATGGCCTCGTAGCCGTAGCCGATGGCCTGGCTGCCCGACGTGCAGGCGCTGGAGGTGGTGATGACGCGCCCCTTCAGGCCGAAGAACACGCCGACGTTCACCGCCGTGGTGTGCGCCATCATCTGGATGTAGCTGGTGGCGGTCACGCCCTGCATCGAGCCGGTGTCGAGCATGTGGCCGACGGTGCGCGCCGGTTCGATGCTGCCGCCCGACGAACCGTAGGCCACGCCCATGCGGCCGTCCCTGATCGCCGGATCGTCGAGCAGGCCCGCATCGGCGAGGGCGCGCTCGCTCGCCGCGACGGCGAGCTGGGCCACGCGACCCATCGAACGCAGGTGCTTGCGCGACCAGTGCGAGGGTATGGCGAAGTCGTCCACCGGGCTGCCGAGGCGGCCGTTGAGTGCGTCGAAGTAATCCCATTCGCCCATGCGGCGGATGGCGTTCCGGCGCGCCCGAAGGCGTGCCTCGATGGTGGTCCAGTCGTGGCCCAGCGGGGTGATGCCGCCGATGCCGGTGACGACGACGCGCCTTGGCGCGCGGGAAAGAGAAGTGTCGGTCATGCGTGGTTCCTCCCGGGGGCGCTCACCGGCGCGAGCAGCGCGGTGAAGCCGATGCCGAGGAGCAGGGTGAGTCCGAAATGTTTCAGCGCGGGCATCGTGCTGAGTGCGAGCAGGCCGAAGGAGAGCAGGGCGGTGACGGCCGACAGCAGCACGCCGGCGTAGGCGGCACCAGGACGATGCGCCGAATGCGGTTCGCCTTCGCGCAGGAAGACGGCGTAATTGGCGCCCACGCCGAGCACGAGCATCAGCGCCATCACATGGAACAGCGTCAACGGCTCGCCGAGGTAGCCGAGCGCCGCCACGCTGAACACGATGCCGGCGGCCGGCGGCAGCAGCACGCGCCAGGCGGCGCGAGGGCCATAGCGCCAGGCGAAGGCGGCGCCGACCAGCAGCAGGGCGCCGCCCAGCCAGAGGCTGGCGTAACCGCGATAGCGGCCGAACAGCGCGGTGATGCCGGCCGGTTTGTCGATCAGCGAGACGCCGGGGAGATCCTTCGCCAGCTCGCGCAGCGTCGCCACGTCGTCGTTGCCCTGCGGCAGCACGATGCTGGCGCGGTCCATCCAGAGATAGCGGAACGGCGTATAGGCAGGCGTGGCCTGCCAGTCGGCGAGAGTGAACGGGCTGCCGGGGTAGGCGTCGGCGTAGGCTTCGGCGGTGTCGGGTTTGAAGCCCGCCTCGCTGAGCGCTGCGCGTATCCGGCTTCGGCACGTCCGTTCGCCGATACGATCGGCTCCCACCCCTTCGGTAGGAAGGTCACTACCGGAGGGGTGGGAGCCGATCGTATCGGCGAAAGCCAGGTTGCAGGAAAGTTGGAGGTTTTCGGCCTGCCTTTTTCGGGAAGGCAGCATCGCCGTCATCCCGGTCCAGCCCACGTGCGCACGATCCAGCCGATCGGTCAGCGTTTCCTCCCGCTGCAACACCTCCTCGGCATCCGTCCCTTCCACCAGCCAGAACTGGCTGCCGCCGCCGAACCCGGCGATGCCGCGAATCACGGCCGCCTGTGCGTCCAGCGACGGCGGCGGTGAAATCAGCAGGTGGATGTCGTCGTCATGCCCTAGACGCAGCCAGCCGGGCACGGCGGCCACGGCAAGCACGGCGATGGCGAGGAGCGCGCGCCGCCCCGAGGCGATGCGTTGCCATCCCAGGGCGAGGCGCACGAGTGGCGCCGCCAGCGGCGCCCGCGCGGGTCGGCGCAACATGGCGGGCAACAGCCAGAACACGCTCGCGCAAGCCACCGCCATGCCCGCGATGGCGAATACCGCCATCTGCCTCAGGGCGGGAAAGGGCACCAGCGCGAGGAGGGCGTAGCCGAGCAGCGACGTGGCCAGGGCAAGCAGCAAGGCCGGGCGTACCTGGCGCACGCCACGCTCGGCGACCCATGCGTCGCCCGCGTTGGCACGCGCGCAGAGGTACTGGATGGAATAGTCCACCGCCTCGCCGAGCAGGGCCGCACCGAAGACCAGCGTGAGCAGGTGCAGTTGTCCGAAGACCAGGATGGTGATCGTGGTGGCGCCGATCACGCCGAGGGCCGTCGAAACGAAAGCCACGAGCAGTGGGCGCACCGAGCGGAAGGCGAACAGCAGCAGGGCCGCGATGCCCAGGGTGGACGCGATGCCCACCACGTGCGTGTCGCGTTCCGCGCCCGCCCTCGCCGCCGCGGCGTAGAACACGGCACCGGTGCGCAACAGGCGCGTGCCGGGATGCTTCGCGACGATGTCCCGTTCCGCCGTCTCCAGCGCGCCGAGCGACCGGCGCTGCACGGTATCGTCGTACGACGAGCCGGCGAGGTCGGCGATCACCAGCACGTAGCTGCCGTCGTCGCGGTGCGCGGTGAGCAGGTCGTCTTCCGGCACGAGCGAGCCGCCGTTCCAGGGTTGGCGATCGAGCCAGTGTTGCAGCCAGCCGAAGGGATCGTCACCGAGCGCCGGTCCCGTATTGGCGCCGAAGGGCTCGTTCAGGCGCCGCGTCAGCGCCCCGGCGGCGTCGAAACCGGGTGCGGCGAGGAGGGCACGGTCGGCGGGCGTCAGCAGATGGAAACGATGGGCCAGGAACGGCGTGACCAGCTGGTCGAGGTCGAACGACGGCAGCTCGGCGATGACGGATGTGAACGCGGAACTCTTGCCGAGCGCTTCGCCAAGCTCGCGCGCGGCGTCTTTCGCGGCCTCGTCGTCGGCATTCGCCACGAGCAGGATCATGCGGTCGCCGCTGGCCCGGGCCAGCCGCTCGACGGCGCGTTCCGCCAACGCGTTGCGCTCGGTGGACGGCAGCATGGCGAGCAGGTCGGTCTGCAGCGGGGACGCTCCGCGACCGAACAGCAACCAGGCGCACAACAGGCACATCCCCAGCGACGCGCACGCGAACAGTACGGCACGGGCCGAGGTCGTGAGGGACGTCATGGGATGCCGAGCAGTTTCACTTCGACGGCACTGGGCTCGCCCGCGTCGCGCGTGTTCGCGAACTGGATGCGCGTGGTTTCGCCGTTGGCCATGGTCACCTCGATGCCGTCGAGGAATTCGCCGCCTTTCAGCGCGATGTCCTTGAGCACGCGGGCTATGCGCGATTGCCTCGGCGTGAAGCGCAAGGTCCAGTGCGCGACGTCGCCGTCGGCGGCGATGTCGAACTGGCGCGCCGCCTCGTCGCTCCTGCCCGCGAGCAATCCCTGGAGCATGGCCGTGACCTGGCCGATGCCACGGTTCACGTCACGCACCCGTTGCGCGTGGCCCTGCGCATCCACGCGCGAGGTGCCGCCGGCCGTGAACACGAGCGTGTCGTCGTAGGGTTCGCGCGTGTGCCAGAACATGCCGTGGCCGACGGCGAAGAGCAGTTCGCCATGGCTGACCTGGGGCGCGGCCAGCGCGGGATTGTCGCGCGTCTGCGTGAAATCGGCCCGCACGGCCTGGTGCTTCGACAGATGGGCGAGCACGTCGTCGACCAGCGCCGGTGCGGCGTGCGCGTCGAAAGCGAAGAAGATGGCGAGCAAGGCGATCAGGCGGCGCATGCGGTGTCCTTGCGGCGAAAACGGCGAAGCACGAGGCCTGGCGCGCGTGGCAGCATGCCGAGCAGGAGGCGCGTGTGCATGGCGCTGATGCGCGCGTTGTCGCGCCACATGCGGAAGTGCGACAGGCCGTTCTCGGGGTAGATCACCCGCGTGGGCACGTTGCGCACCGGCACGCCGCGCCAGAAGAGGCGTACGGCGATCTCGGTGTCGAAGTCCATGCGCGCGGGAAGGGGCTTGCGCGCGATTTCCGCGCGGGTGGCGGCCAGCGGATACAGCCGGTAGCCGCACATGGAATCCTGGATATCGAACGACAACGTTTCCGCCCAGACGCAGGCATGCGTGAGGTAGCGGCCGTAGAGACGGGCTTTCGGCACGGAGTCGTCGTAGACCGGGCGCCCGCACACCATCGCCTCGGGCGCGGCGCGGCCCTCGGCGAGAAAGCGCGGCGCGTCGGCGGTGTCGTGCTGACCGTCGGCGTCGATCTGCAGCACGTGGCTGTAGCCCGCCTCGAACGCGGCGAGGAAACCGGCGGTGAGCGCCTTGCCCTTGCCGCCGTTGACCGGCAGGCGGATGAGGCGGAGATCGTCGCGTCCCGCGACGAGGGCGTCGAGGATGGTACGGGTTTCGGCGTTGGAGCCGTCGTCGACGATGATCACCGGCAGCCCGTGGGCGGCGAGCGCGTTCGCCGTCGCCGCGATGCTGCGACCGTGGTTGTAGATCGGCACCACCGCGCAGGGCGTGAACTGCCGCGCGGCGCTGCCCGTGCCGGACCTGCCCGTGCCCGTCATGAAAGGCTTAGCGCGCGACGAGCTGCTGCACCGTCGCGACCACGTCGCCGACCGTGCGCACGCTCTTGAAGTCTTCCGGCTTGATGCGGGTGCCGGTCATGTCCTGCACCTGGATGGCGAGGTCGATGGCGTCGATGCTGTCCAGCTCGAGGTCGGTGAACAGGTTCGCCTCCGGCGTGACCCGTGCCGGGTCGATCTCGAAGGTCTCGTGCAGTACCGAACGCAGGCGCGCCAGGACATCGTCGAAGGTGAAGGTTTCTGCTGGGATCGCGCTCATAGCTCGGTAAGTCCATTTCAGCCCCCGCGCCGGGCACCCGGCAGCCTTGCGGCGACAGCGGGCGGCACCGTCGCCGGAGCGACGAAGGTCGTGATCGATATATACGGTTGTGGCCGCCCCGTCGGCGGCATCCCCCTACCCAAAAGCATCGCGCAAGCAAAGTCTTACGCCATGCCGAGGGTGCCGGGAGTGTACCAGATCGCATGACCGGAAAGCCCGGGTCGACGCAGGTTCCTACCGTGCGGGTTTGCGTAAGCGGACACCCCGTCCGTGCCCGGCGGACACCGATGCCCGTCCGCGGACACCAAGGGGCATGCGGCGAAGCGCAAAAAACGGCGCCGTGACGGGCTTTCCGGCGCCCGACGCGGTTGGCACGGCGCATGCAATACCCCTGGCGAAACCCACCAAGAGGAATACCGTCATGAACGTCGAAACCTACCTGCTCAAAGGCCTGTTCGTCGCCGCCGTGCTGGCCAGCCTGCTGACCCTCAGCACCATGCTGGTGTCGCCCGCGCCGTTCGCCGGCTCGGCCCCGGTCGTCGAGGCCAGCCGGTGATGCCCTCACCTCTTGGAGACTGACCCGCCGTGTCCACGCGTAGGTCGATGGCGAAACCCTGTTCGTTCTCGGCGCGGTCAGCTTCCACGGGTGCGCTCCTGTTATTTCCGCGCGTTCCGCCCGACCAGGACGACGTGCTGCGCCTCCGCGTTCCATGATTTCGGGCCCTCGGCGTCGTTGAACCGCTTCACTTTCCCGAGTTCGCTCATCGTGTCTCGTCCTTGACTGGCACGGCGCGTGCGCGATGGTCCCTCATGGCCGAGTGACGTTCCGGCAAGAAAAAAGCCGCCGGATCGCTCCGGCGGCTTTTCGTCGCACGATGGCAAAGACGCTTACTGGCCGCGCATGCGACCCTGGAAACGCGGGGCGTTGTTGCCCATGTGCGGCAGGCGGATCTTGCCGATGGCGGCGATGCGCTCTTCGGCGACCCGGTCGGCGGCCTTGTAGGTGGGGATGCCGTCTCGCTTGGAGATCTCGAAGATGCGGCCGACGTTGTAGTAGATGGTGCGCATCATGCGCATCGCGCGCTCGCGGTTGTAACCGTCGATCTCGAGCGAAACGTTCATCACGCCGCCGGCGTTGACGGCGTAGTCGGGAGCGTAGAGCACCCCGCGACGGGCCAGTTCGTCGCCGATGGCATCGGTGGCGAGCTGGTTGTTGGCCGCGCCGCAGATGATCTTGGCCTTGATGCGGTCGATGGTCTGCTCGTTGACCGTGCCGCCCAGCGCGCAGGGGCTGTAGACGTCGGCGTCGACGTCGTAGATCTCGTCGAGTTCCACCGCCTCGCAGCCGAGTTCGTCGACGTAGCGCTGCACGAGGTCCTTGTTGATGTCGGTGATGAACACCTTGGCGCCCTGTTCGCGCAGCAGCTTGATGAACTCGCTGCCCACGTGGCCGCAACCCTGCACGGCGTAGCTGTACTTGCCCACGTCTTCGTTGCCGTGCTTGGCCTGCAGCGCGGCCATCAGGCCCTGCAGCGTGCCGAACGCGGTGAACGGCGAGGGATCGCCCGAACCGCCGTGCACCTGGTGCACGCCGGTGACGTATTCGGTTTCACGGAACACGTATTCCATGTCGTTGACGTCGATGCCGACGTCTTCGGCCGTGATGTAGCGGCCGTTGAGCGAGTTCACGAAACGGCCGAAGGCGCGGAACAGCGCCTCGGACTTGTCCTTGGACGGATCGCCGATGATCACGGCCTTGCCGCCGCCGAGGTTCAGGCCCGCGACGGCGTTCTTGTAGGTCATGCCGCGCGAAAGGCGGAGAACGTCGTTCACCGCGTCCTGCTCGCTCTTGTACGGCCACATGCGCAGGCCGCCCAGGGACGGGCCAAGCACGGTGTTGTGGATCGCGATGATGGCCTTCAGGCCGGCGTCCTTGTTGTGGCAGAAGACGACTTCTTCGTGTCCCGTGTTGGCGATGGTTTCGAAAATCATCGAACTCGAACTCCAGTTGCAGGCGGCAGCAGCCCGCCTATCGGGTGATTACCTATGGCGAAACGCCATGGGTCGGTGGTTGACCGTCCAAAAAAATCGCCCCGGCCGGTTCAGGGCGGGGGCGATGTGTCTTGTCAGTTGCGTAGTTTAACCCCGAAAAAGGGGGCGTGTAGGTGCGCCGCAACAACTCATGTTTTCTTAACGGTGCCAGTGGGGATCGCGCACCCAGGTCTCGCGCTCGATGCGCCAGCCGCGGCCGTAGGGGTGCCATACCGGCGCGCGGTAGACATAGCCCGGGCGATAGGCGTTCCAGCGGCCGCCGACCCACACGTAACGGCCGCCGTACCAGTTCCAGTAGCCGGGCGCCCACACGTAGCCCGCGCGCGGCGGCGGTACGCGTTCGAAGCGGGGCGGCGGCGGACGCGTGCCGACGGTGACCGACACGTATTCACGCGCGGCGGCGGGCGGGGCGAAACTCGCGGCGCCGAAGGCCAGGCCCAGGGCGGCCACGGCGGCAAAGGTGCGGGTAAGGCGCGTCATGGTGAATCTCTCCTCTGGATGTCCGCGGGTGCGGGCTCGGGCGCAAGAACGGGGCGCGGTTTCGTCGGGTTGACCCGACACGGGGTCGGGTGTTCAGCTAGGCGAAAGCGAGAGGCCGGATGAACCTGCGTCCGATGTCGCGCTCCCAGCCCTTGCCCGCCGACCTACACGCTCTCGCCCATGAAACCTCCCCGCCGCTTCGGCGCCCGCACCGTCGCGACCCTGCTCGGCATCCGTTTCGCCTATCGCTTCGGCGGCATCCTGGCGCCGTCGCGCACGGTGACGCATGCCGCGCGCGTGTTCCAGACCCCCTTGCCCAGCAGTCGGGAGCGCGCGGCGTACGCGGCCCAGGGCACGACGGCGCGGCGCGAAACGGTGAAGGTCGACGGAATATCCATTGCCACCTACGTGTGGGGAGACCCTTCCACCCAGCCTTACGTGTTGCTGGCGCATGGCTGGTCGAGCATGGGCCTGCGTTGGGAAAGCTGGGTGCCGCATCTTCTTGCGAAGGGATGGGCGGCCGTGGCCTTCGACCAGCCCGCCCACGGCCACAGCGGGGGCGACCTGTGCACCTTGCCCGACTTCGTGCGAACGGCGACGGCGGTGGGCCGGCATTACGGCGATGCACTGGGCGTGATCGCGCATTCGCTCGGCGGTGCGGCCATCACGCTGGCGCTCGACGACGGCTGGACGGCGAAGCGCGCGGTGTTGATCGCGCCGGCCGCCGATCCGCAGGCCGCCACGCGGCGTTTCGCGCGATTCGTTCGCTTGGGCGAGCATCTGCGGCCGGCGTTGCACGATAGCCTGTCGGCTCGCACCGGCGTGCCCATCGACGACCTCCACATCCAGCACCACGCGCCCCGGCGTCGGCAACCGGCGCTGATCGTGCACGACTGCTTCGACCGCGACGTGCCGGTGGAGGAAGGCGAGCTTTACGCCAGCCTCTGGCCGGGGTCGCAGTTGCTGAAGACGCGACGGCTGGGACATCGGCGCATCGTCGACGACGAGTGCGTGATGACGGCGGCGCTGGCGTTCCTGTCCGGCGTCGATCTCATCGGCGTCGATGAGGGCATGCAGGCCTGACACCCCTTCGGCAGCCGGTTTCTACCGGGGGGGGGCGGGCGCCGATCGTATCGGCGAACGAACGCCGGGTTTCGCTGCACTGCGTCAGAGCCGCCGAGGGCACCAGCGCTAGAATTGGCCATTCCCCCTTCCAGCGCCCGCGTTTTCCGGAGTTTTCATGAGCTCGCAGCCCAAGCACATCCCCGCCAGCCAAAGCGACGCGGAGGCGACGCCGTTGCGTTTCGTCACGGCGGCGAGCCTGTTCGACGGGCACGACGCGGCCATCAACATCATGCGCCGCATCATCCAGAGCCAGGGCGCCGAAGTGATCCATCTGGGCCATAACCGCTCGGTGGAAGACGTGGTGCGCGCGGCCCTGCAGGAAGACGCCGACGCCATCGCGCTGTCGTCGTACCAGGGCGGTCACGTCGAGTATTTCAAGTACATGGTGGACATGCTTCGCGAGCGCGGCGCGGGGCACGTGCGCGTGTTCGGCGGGGGCGGCGGCACCATCACGCCGGAGGAGATCCGCGAGCTCCAGGCCTACGGCGTCGAGCGCATCTATCATCCCAACGACGGCATGAAGCTTGGCCTGGCCGAGATGATCGAAGACGTGATGCTGCGCACGCGCCGCGCCCAGCAGGATCGCGTCGCGCTTTCGTTGGGCACGCCTTCCATCGACGACGAGATATCCATCGGCGCGATGCTGTCGGCGATCGAGGAAGATCACCTCGCGGCGGCCGACCTCGAACGGCTGCGCAAGGAATGGAAGCTCGCCGGCGGCAAGACGCCGGTACTCGGCCTCACCGGCACGGGCGGCGCGGGCAAGTCCTCGGTGGTGGACGAGTTGCTGCTGCGCTTCCTGCACGCGTTTCCGCGGATGCGCATTGCCGTGCTCGCCGTCGACCCCACCCGCCGCCGCAGCGGCGGCGCGTTGCTGGGCGACCGTATCCGCATGAACTCGCTGCGCAGTCCGCGCGTCTACATGCGCTCGATGGCCACGCGCCGCCAGCATGCCGCCACGTCGGTGGTGCTGCACGACTGCATCGATTTCCTCAAGGCGCAGTCGTACGACCTGGTGATCGTGGAAACCGCCGGCATCGGCCAGAGCGATTCGGAAATCGTCGATCTCGTCGACTTCCCCGTCTACGTGATGACCAGCGAATACGGCGCGGCCAGCCAGTTGGAGAAGATCGACATGCTCGACTTCGCCGAGCTGGTGGTACTCAACAAGTACGACAAGCGCGGTGCCGAAGACGCCCTGCGCGACGTACGCAAGCAGTGGAAGCGCAACCGCACGGCGTTTTCGCTCACCGACGAACAGGTGCCGGTGTATCCCACCATCGCCAGCCAGTTCAACGATCCGGGCGTGACCTGGATGTTCTCCAACCTGTGCCGCCTGTTGCGCGAGAAGCTCTCGTTGCCGGGCGCCGCCTGGACGCCGGAGGTCGATACCGCATTGCGCGAGCCGCGCGCCACGGTGCTGATCCCGGGCAGTCGCGTGCGCTACCTGGCCGAGATCGCGGAGCAGGGGCGTGGCGTCAACGCGTCCATCGGCAAGCAGGCCGAAGCGGCCAGCAAGGCGCAGCATTACTACGAATCGCTCAAGGACATCGGCGACGAAGCGCTGCCGCGTGCGTTCGACCTCTACGACCATGCGCTGCTCAACGTCGACGGCGACCGTTCGCTGTCCACCTTGCGCCAGCGCTACAACGAGAGCGTGCGCGAACTGACCAGCGAGGCGATCAACCTGCTGCGCGAGTGGCCGGCGCGTTTCGAGTCGGTCACGGCCGAGTTCAACGAATACACGGTGCGCGACAAGACCATCCGCGTGGAGAACTACCGCGAGTCGCTCAGCCACCAGAAGATCCGCAAGGTCTCGCCGCCGAAGACGAAGGACTGGGGCGAACTGCTCTCCTTCCTCATGCGCGAAAACCTGCCCGGCCACTACCCGTATACCGGCGGCGTGTTCCCGTATCGCCGGGCCGGTGAGGATCCCACCCGCATGTTCGCGGGCGAGGGCACGCCCGAGCGCACCAACCGCCGTTTCCACTATCTCTCGCTGGGCGGCGGTGCGGCGCGCCTGTCCACGGCGTTCGATTCGGTGACGCTCTACGGCGAAGACCCCGCGCCGCGCCCGGATATCTACGGCAAGATCGGCAATTCCGGCGTGTCCATCGCGACGCTCGACGACATGAAGAAGCTGTATTCCGGCTTCGACCTGTCGGCCCCGTCCACCTCGGTGTCGATGACCATCAATGGGCCCGCGCCGATCATCCTCGCCATGTTCATGAACACGGCGATCGACCAGAACGTCGAGAAGTACCTCAACGAGGACGCCTCCCGCTGGGAGGCGGTGAACGCGCGCATCGCCGAGCTCTATCCCGACGGCAACCGCCCCCGTTACAACGGCGAGCTGCCCAAGGGCAACGACGGCCTCGGCCTGGGGCTGCTCGGCGTGTCCGGCGAGGAAGTGGTGGACGCCGAAACCTACGCGCGCATCAAGGCGTACACGCTCGCCACGGTGCGCGGTACCGTGCAGGCCGACATCCTCAAGGAAGACCAGGCGCAGAACACCTGCATCTTCAGCACGGAGTTCGCCCTGCGCATGATGGGCGACATCCAGCAGTACTTCGTCGACCACAAGGTGCGCAATTTCTATTCGGTGTCGATCTCGGGATATCACATCGCCGAGGCCGGTGCCAATCCGATCAGCCAGCTCGCCTTCACGCTGTCGAACGGGTTCACCATCGTGGAGTACTACCTCGCGCGCGGCATGAAGATCGACGATTTCGCTCCGAACCTGTCGTTCTTCTTCTCCAACGGCATGGATCCGGAATACACGGTGATCGGCCGCGTGGCGCGCCGCATCTGGGCCCGCGCGATGCGCGAGCGCTACGGCGCCAGCGCGCGCAGCCAGATGCTGAAGTACCACATCCAGACCTCCGGCCGTTCGCTGCACGCGCAGGAGATCCAGTTCAACGACATCCGCACCACCTTGCAGGCGCTCTATGCGCTGTTCGACAACTGCAACAGCCTGCATACGAATGCCTACGACGAGGCGATCACCACGCCCACCGAGGAGAGCGTACGCCGCGCGGTGGCGATCCAGCTCATCATCAACCGCGAGTTGGGCCTCAACTTCAACGAGAATCCCTGGCAGGGCAGCTTCGTCGTCGATGAGCTGACCGACCTGGTCGAAGAGGCGGTCTACAAGGAGTTCGAGGCGATCAGCGAGCGCGGCGGCGTGCTCGGCGCGATGGATACGATGTACCAGCGCGGCAAGATCCAGGAGGAGTCGATGTACTACGAGCAGAAGAAGCACGACGGCTCGCTGCCGCTCATCGGCGTGAACACCTTCCTGCCCAAGGACCACGGCGGCGAGATCGCCACGGAGATCGAGCTGATCCGTTCCACGCCGGAGGAGAAGGGCCAGCAGATCGACAACGTGAAACGCTACGGCGCGGCCCGCAACGGCCTCGCGCCGGACAGCCTGCGTGTCCTGCAGAACACCGCGCGCGAGCGTCGTAACGTGTTCGAGCAGCTGATGGAGGCGGTGAAGAACAACAGCCTGGGCCAGATCAGCCACGCGTTGTACGACGTGGGCGGCGAGTACCGACGCAACATGTAAGAGCTTCGCCGATGCGATCGGCTCCCACCCCTTCGGTAGCCAGTCCGCCGAAAGCTGGCTACCGAAGGGGTGGGAGCCGATCGCATCGGCGAAGCGGACTCGCGACATCGCCAGGTCAACCTTGAACCATCGCCGCCGTTCGTAGTCCCATGGGGGTTGGTCCAAAGCGGAGTGCGTTGTCTTGAGCAGTCAGTCGTCGGGTTCGAAGTGGGTGGCGGGTTTGCTGGTGGTCGCCATCCTCGTGGTGGCAGGTGTCTTCGTCTATCGCGAGAAACAGGCGCGCGAAGCGGTTGGCGCGCCGCCGTTCGCGAACGTGGCGTCCTCGTCGTCCGCCGCGACCGCCGCCCGCGATGCGTCGCCGCAGCATCCCATCGAGACGCCGGCAGGCGCATCCACGGCGGCCTTGCCGCCGCTCGACCAGAGCGACGACGCCGTGTTGTCGGCGTTGCTGGCGATGTCCGGTGACGGTGCCCTGAAGTCGCTGTTGCGGCCCGAAGCGATCATCCCGCGCATGGTCGCCACCATCGACGCGTTGCCCAAGCACACGATCGGCACGAACGTGCTCCCCATGCGTACGCCGACCGGCACTTTCCAGGTGCAGTCCGCTGACGGCATGTTCGTGGAGTCGAAGAAGAACTACGCGCGTTACGACACCTACATGTACGTGGCCGACCGCGTGCCGGCGAAGGCGGCTGCGGCCTGGTACAAGCGCAATTACCCGCTATTCCAGCAGGCGTATCGCGACCTCGGCACCGAGGGTTATTTCAACGACCGGCTCGTCGAGGTGATCGATCACCTGCTGGAGGCGCCCGAACTCAAGGGCGCGTTGCAGTTGCTGCCCGAGAAGCAGGGTTACGTGTACTCGAACCCCGCCTACGAGCAGCTTTCGGTGGGTCAGAAGTTCATGGTGCGCGCGGGGCCGGAAAACGAGGCGAAACTGAAGGAGAAGCTGCGGGCATTGCGCGAGGCGATCGTGGCGGATGCGCCGGCGGCGGCTTCGACGGTGGAAACGGCGCCGGTGGATTGAGCCGCTTCGCTTCGCGGCTTTCGCCGATACGATCGGCTCCCACCCCTTCGGTAGCGGGCTTTCCTACCGAAGGGGTGGGAGCCGATCGTATCGGCGAAAGGGCGCTCAGGACTTCTTCGACGGATCCCGCACCGGGACGTTGATGTTGCACAGGTCGATCTTCCCCGCCGGTCGCGTATAGAAATCGTCCTTGCGATTGCGCTTGGCTTCCACGAGGGCCGCGAAGGTCTTGCTGTCGGTGCGCAGCACCTGGATCGGCGTGCGCTCGGCCTCGGGCACGTCGGCCGCGAGGCGCACGCTGCGGATCGTCACGCGCTGCTCGGGCTTGTCGTAGAAGCCCATCGGCTCGCCGCCGCGCGGGTAGGCCGAGAGAAGATCCATGCCCTTGAGCACCTTGCCCGCCACCGCGAGGTTGCGGTCCAGGTTGCGCGGCGCCTGGCCGATGATGGCGTAGAGCGAGCTGCCGTTGCCCGTTTCCGCGCCGGTATCGCGGGCCACGCCCACCGTGCCGTAGCAATGCGCGATCCACGCCTCGCCGGCCTTCGCGTCGCGAGCCACGGGAAAGCCGTCGGAGAAGCCCACTTCGGGCGCGTAGACGTCGCCGTCCGGCAAAGGCGTGAACGCATACTTGCCGCCCTTGCGGGTGAATTCCGGCGGTAGCGTTTCCTTGGCCGAGCCCAGGCTCTTGGCCTTCTTCTTGTCGTCGCCGTCCGGGTCGCCCCACTGGGTGACGAAGTTGTCCTGCACGCGGATCACCTGCGTGCCATCGAAGTAATGCTCGCGGATCAGCGTGCGGATGTTGGCGGCGTGTTCGGGCGACCAGTCCTGGGCCAGTTCGATGACGACGTGCCCCTGCGGGAGATCCATGTAGACGAGGTTCTTCGGATCGGGTGTGCGCCATTCGGCGGGCGAGGACTTCGCCAGCAATTCCTTGGGCGTGGGCGTCTTCTTCGCTTCGTCCGCGAGGGCGGGCAGGGCGAGCAGGAGGGCGAGCGCGAGACAGGTACGGGCGAGCATGGGATCCCCTGGGGTGAATGCGTCGTGCGACCTTAGCAGAGCCTCGCGCGGGGCGCTCTGCTGCCCCGTCGCTTGCGACGGGATGGCAAGGCCGTATCGCGGACCCTGTCCGCGAATCGAGGCTTGCCGTTACACCGCGAGCCCGAGGATGGCCTTGGGTTCGAGATAGGCTTCGAGGCCGAACTCCCCGTATTCCCGCCCCAGTCCCGATTGCTTGAACCCGCCGAACGGCGCCTTCGGCTCGTGCGTCAGCGTGTTGACCAGCACGCGGCCCGCGTCGATGCGCGCCGCCACGCGCGCGGCGCGGTCGATATCCGAAGACATCACATAGGCCTGCAAGCCATAGGTCGTGTCGTTGGCGATCGCGATGGCGTCTTCCTCGTCGTCGTACGCGATGATCGACAGCACCGGCCCGAAGATTTCCTCCCGCGCGACGGTCATGTCGTTGCGCACGTCGGTGAACAGGGTGGGCCGCACGAGCCAGCCTCGGTCGTAACCGTCGGGGCGGCCCTCGCCACCGGCCAGCAGGCGGGCGCCTTCCTCGATGCCCTTGCGGATGTAGCCCTGCACGCGTTCCCACTGCTTGCGGCTCACCATCGGGCCGACCTCGGTGTCCGCCTTCGACGGATCGCCGGAGACGACGGCATTCACCACGTCGGTGGCTTTCGCCTCGAACTCCGCGAGGCGCGAGCGCGGCACGAGGAGGCGCGTGCCCGCGATGCAGGCCTGTCCGCTGTTCATGAAACCGGCCATCACGGCCATCGGCACGGCGGTGGCGAAGTCGGCATCGTCCAGGATCACGCTGGGCGACTTGCCGCCCAGTTCCAGGGTCACCCGCTTCACGTCGTCGGCCGCCGCGCGCAGGATGCCCTTGCCGACGGCGGTGGAACCGGTGAACGAGATCTTGCGCACGTCGGGACTGCCGACGATTTCCGCGCCGACGACGTCGCCGCGTCCGGTCACGATGTTGTACACGCCGGCGGGCGCCCCGGCTTCGTGCAGGGCCTTCATCACCACGCTCGTCTGCAACGCGCTCATCTCGCTGGGCTTGATGACGGCGGTGCAACCGGCCGCCAGCGCCGTGGCGAGCTTGCCGCAGATGAAACCGGCATCGCTGTTCCAAGGCGTGATGAGCCCCACCACGCCAGCCGGCTGCATGATGACGCGCGCACTGCCGAGGCGCCGTTCGAACGCGTAGTTTTCGAGGGTATCGATGGCCTGCAGGAATACCTGCGCGGGGAACTGCGCCATCCAGCGCGAACGCGCCGACGGCGCGCCGTATTCCTCGATCACGGCCGCCAGCAGTTCGTCCTCGTGGGCGAGCATCGCGTCGTGCATGCGGCGGAGCAGGGCGACGCGCTCTTGCACCGTGGTGCGCGACCACGCCGGAAAGGCGCGCCTTGCCGCGGCGATGGCAAGGCGCGCGTCATCCGCGTCGGCAAGACGTACCGTGCCCAGGAGGGCCTCGGTGGCGGGATTGAACAGTTCGAAGCGCTCGGTGCCGTGGGGTTCGACGAAAGCGCCATCGATGTAGACCTGGTCGATGCTGTGCATGGGCTTGCTCCGGTAGGGGGACATTTCGAAGGATGTGGCCGGACGATTGGCCTGATAAGCTGCACAAAACAGAATGGGGCGTTAAGTAGAGGCGGACAATGCGCAGCGGACTTACCGAACTCGAAGCCGTACTGGCCGTGGCGCGCCATGGCAGCTTTCGTCGCGCCGCCGCTGAACTGGACATCTCCACGTCGGCCGCCAGCCAGGCCGTGGCGGCGCTGGAATCCCGATTGGGAGCGCGCCTGTTCCATCGCACCACCCGCAGCGTACGGCTCACGGAAGCCGGGGAACGTTTCGTGGCCGATGTCGCGCCGGCCGTGGCGGGCATCCGGGGAGCGATGGAACGGATCGGCGACGACGGCGACGCGCCCCGCGGAACCTTGCGGATCAACCTGGCCCCCGGCGCAGCGCGGCGGCTGATGGGGCCCTTGTTGATCCCCTACATGCAGCGGTATCCCGGCGTGCACGTCGACCTGGTGACCGACAACCGCCTGATCGACATCGTGCGCGACGGCTTCGACGCGGGCTTCCGCACGCTCGACACCGTGCCCGGCGACATGGTGGCGGTGCCCTTGGGCGCGCCCATCCGCTATGCGGTGGTCGGCTCGCCGTCCTATTTCGCGAGTCACGGACGGCCGCGAAGCCCGGCTGATCTGAGCCGCCACGCCTGCATACGCGCGCGCATGGCGTCCGGGCATATCTATCACTGGGAATTCGAAAAACACGGCGAGGCGGTCACCGTGGAAACCTACGGCCCCGTGACCCTCGATGAACCCCATTTGATGCGCGAGGCGGCCCTCGCGGGACTCGGCCTCACCTACCTGAGCGAATACGACGTGGTGGATGCCCTGGCCGAGGGGCGGCTGGAACGCGTGCTGGACGACTGGACGCCGCCCTTCGATCGCCTTTGCCTCTACTACCCCGGCCGTCGCCACGTACCGGCGGCGTTGCGTGCCCTGGTGGACCTCATCCGGGAAACGGGCTGAAAACGCATGGGCCATGGGTCATGCACAACCATCCGGCGTCGGGGGGCATCCATTTCCGCAAGTCCTAACGAATCGGGAAGTTCATGCGCCGTCGCCTCGCCCTGCTGGCCCTCTTGTCCTGTGCCTGTGCCGCCCACGCAGCCGAGGTGACGATCGACGGACGCATCGACCCGGCCGAATGGGCCGGGGCCGAGCACATCACCGATTTCCGCCAGACCCAGCCGCTGACCGGCAAGCCGGGCAATCAGCCCACCGAAGCCTGGGTGCTGTCGACGCCCAAGGGCCTGGCCGTCGCCGTTCGCGTGACCCAGCCGGCGGGCATTCCCCGGTCGATGCAGCAGACCCGTCGCGACGAGGACGCCCGCGTCGACCGGATCAACGTGATGGTGGATTTCAACGGCGACGGTCGCGTGGGCTACGACTTCGAGGTGAAATCCCAGGGCGGCATCGCCGACGAGATCATCACCAACGAATCCGACTTCAGCTACGACTGGGACGGCAATTGGGAGCACGCGGTTACCCAGGACGCGGACGGCTATTCGGTGGAGGTGCTGATCCCCTGGTACATCGCGCCGATGCACAAGGCGACCGGTGACACGCGGCGTATCGGCCTCTACATCGATCGCATCATCGCGGCCACCGGCGAGCGCGTGGCCTGGCCGGCGGTGAGTTTCGACCAGGGGCGTTTCCTCTCGAGCTTCCAGCGCGTGGAGCTGCCCGCGTACTCGCAATCGCTGTTCGCCGTCACGCCCTACGTCGTGGCGCGCACGGATCGCGCCCACGGCGGCACCTCGTTCGAGCAGGGCGCGGACATCCAGTGGAAGCCCAACGGACAGACCCAGCTCACCGCCACCATCAATCCCGATTTCGGCCAGGTGGAAAGCGACGACCTCGTCGTGAATTTCTCGCCGACGGAAACCTTCTTCACCGACAAGCGCCCGTTCTTCACCGAGAATCAGGGCATCTTCGATTTCAGCCTGCTCGACGACTACTCGCAGCTGGTCTACACCCGCCGCGTGGGCGGCCTGTCCGACGACGGCCATGGGCCCGCCGACATCTCCGCGGCGGTGAAGCTCAACGGCAGCGTGGGCGGCACCAGCTACGGCATCCTCACCGCGCAGGAGAAGGGCGACGCCGGGCGCTCGTTCGGCGCCTTGCGCCTGTTGCACGACTTCGGCACGCAGACCTTCGGCATGCTCGCCACGCGGGTGAATCACCCCTATCTGGATCGCGATGCCAACGTGCTCGGCTTCGACCATCGCTGGCAGCCGAACAAGTCGTTCACGCTCACCAGCAACATCGTCGGCAGCAAGATCGACCAGCCCGGCGAGAACAGCAAGGGCCTGGGCGCCACCAGCATCGCGTATTGGGAAATGAACGATACGTGGAGCCAGCAGTGGCTGGGCATGTACTTCGGCAAGCACCTGGAGATCGACGATTTCGGCTACCTGCCGCGCAACGACATGACGTACCTGCACTGGGAAGTGCGCCAGCGCATCACGGACCTGCCCGCCGATTCGGCCTACGCCTCGCACCTGTGGCATTACCGCATTTCGCAGGCGGACGACTCCGACGGCCGGCGCATCTCCCGCCGCTTCCGCTTCCAGCGCGACAGCCAGCGCCGCGACGGTGGCATGGAACAGCTCCGGCTCGACCTGTTCACCTCGGCCTACGACGACCTGCTGACCCGCGGCGGCAACGCGTTGCGCACCCCGCGCACGGGTCGGCTCTACTTCGACCGCGAGCAGCCGCGTTCGGGTCGCTGGGCCTGGGAAGCCGAGGGCTACGTCATGGGCAACCAGCTCAGCGGCCTGCACCGGCTGAGCTATTACCTCAAGTTCACGCCCACCTATTTCATCACCGACGGCTTCAGCGTGTTCACCGGCGCGAGTTACGAGTGGGACCCCGACTGGCTGATCTGGCAGCACGACAACCTCGTGGGCTCCTACGACGGTCGCACGTTCGGCATCGACAGCGGCGTGAACTGGAACATCGGCAACCGGCAGGAATTGCGCGTGAAGCTGCAGACGCTGGCGGTGGGGGCAAAGCTGCGCCAGGCCTACCGGATCGCGCCCAACGGCCGGGCCATCCCGGTGGACGATCCGGTGGACGGGCTGGGCGTGGCCAACCTGGGCTTCCAGATCCGCTACCGCTACGAGATCGCGCCGCTGTCGAACCTCTACATCGTCTACAACCGTGGCGGCTACGAGCAGGACACGGACGATGCGCTGGGCAACCAGTTCCAGCGGGGATTCGGCTTGAAGGACGTGGAAGAGGGGTTGGTGAAGGTGGCTTACCGGCTGGAGTTCTGACCCCGTCATCCCGGCGCACGCAGGAATTTCGCCTAGGTGCCCATGCGCGAAAGCCGGGATTCAACGCGCCGGATTCCCCTTTCGCAGGAACGACAAGCAGTTCACGCCGCGCATGGCATCAATCCCCGAAACCTTCGGGAGACCCGCGTGCCTCGTCGCGACAACCCCATGCCCGGCCGCGCCATCGGCGACCACGGCATCGTCGGCAATATGGATACCGCCGCCCTCGTGGCGATCGACGGCACGGTGGATTACCTGTGCTGGCCGCACATGGACAGCCCCACGATCTTCGCCGCCTTGCTCGATCCGGACGAGGGTGGCGAATTCACGGTGGAGCCCGCGCTGGAGGATGCCCGGCGCATGCAGCTCTACGTGCCTGAAACGAATGTGCTGATCACGCGATGGATGTCGGAGGCGGGCAGCGTGGAACTGACCGACTTCATGCCGCACCCGGAGATTGACTCGCGCGTGCCGCGCAGCCTGGTGCGCTGCGTGAAAGTAATACGCGGCGACGTGGACATCCACGTGCGCTGCCGCCCCCGTTTCGACTACGCACGCCAGGTGCCGAAAACGGAGGCCTATGGCGACACGGCGGTCTTCCATGCGCCGAGCGCGTCGGTACGGCTTGGCGCGACGGTGCCCCTGCGCATCGGCGACGGCGAGGCCGAGGCGCGATGTTCGCTGGCAGCCGGGGAGAACGCCTGGTTCGTACTCTGCGACGAGGAATGCGATCCGTTCACCGAAGACGAGTGCCGCCACGCCCTCGGGGCGACGCTGGATGCCTGGCGCCGCTGGATGCGCCGCTCCACGTATCGGGGCCGCTGGCGCGAACGCGTGGACCGCTCCGCGCTCGTGCTGAAGCTGCTCACCTCGCATCGCCACGGCTCGATCGCGGCGGCGGCCACGTTCGGCCTGCCCGAGGCCACGGGAGCGGAACGCAACTGGGATTACCGGGCGACGTGGATCCGGGATGCGTCGTTCACCGTTTATGCCTTCATGCGGATGGGCTACGTGCAGGAGGCCGAGCATTTTCGCGACTGGGTGGAGACGCGGATCGAAAGCCTCGGCGAACATTCCGCGTTGCACATCATGTATGCGTTGGATGGTGGCGAGGCCGCGGAGGAATCCACGCTCGACCATCTCGCGGGCTACGCGAACTCGCGGCCGGTGCGCATCGGCAACGCCGCCCGCACGCAGACGCAGCTCGATATCTTCGGCGAGCTGATGGACGCCATCTACCTGTCGAACAAGTACGGCACGGCGATCAGCCGCGCGGGTTGGGATCACGTGAAACGGATCATCGACCACGTATCGCGCCATTGGCGCGACGCCGACGAAGGCATCTGGGAAATCCGCGACAAGCCCCGCCATTTCCTCCACTCGCGCCTGATGTGCTGGGTGGCGCTGGACCGCGCCGTGCGGCTGGCCGGAAAACGCTCGCTGCCGGCGCCCATCGTGGACTGGATCGCCGAACGCGACCGCATCGCCGAGGATATCTGGGCCAACTTCCGTCATCCCGAACATGGCTATTTCGTGCAGACCCGGGGCGGAGACGACCTCGACGCCTCGCTGCTCATGATGCCCCTGATGCGCTTCGTGTCCGCGACCGATCCGGTCTGGCTGGCGACGCTGGATGCCATCGGTACGCAATTGACCGACGACGGCATGGTGTTCCGCTATCGCAACGCGGACGGGCTGGAAGGGGGCGAGGGCGCGTTCACCACCTGCACGTTCTGGTACGTGGAGTGCCTCGCGCGCGCGGGACGGTTGCACGAAGCGCGCTCGATCATGGCGCGCGGCGTGTTGTATGCGAACCATCTCGGCCTGTTTTCCGAGGAGCTGAACTGGCGCGGCGATCCGCTGGGGAACTTCCCGCAGGCGCTCACCCACCTGGCCTTCATCAGCGCGGCCTATTATCTCGACCGCCAGCTCGCCCATCCGGAAGGACAGGTCTGGCAGCCCTAGACCAGTTGCAGATCGGTGGCCCTGGCGCCGGGGAAGACCGTGGCGAGGTCCGCGTCGGACAGGCCGTACATGCGCCGCATGAGGCCACCGAGCACCTCGCGGTAATTGTTGAGCACCGGGTAGTCGCGGTTCTGCAGCAGGCTCCCCGCGTTCACCGCCACCTGCCGGCCGGCGATGCGGCCACCCGCCACCTTGCCGCCGAGTACCCAGTAGGTGGTGCCATGCCCATGATCGGTGCCCTTGTTGCCGTTTTCGCGGAACGTGCGGCCGAATTCGGAGACCACCACCACCACGGTATCGTTCCACTCCTTCTCGCCGAGTCCATCGGCGAAGGCGGCGAGACCCTGGGAGAGATTGTCGAGGTTGCTGGCGAGCTGGCCGTTGGCGCCGCCCTGGTTCACGTGGGTATCCCAACCGCCCACGTCGACGAAGCCGAGGCGGAAGCGGTCGCGCATCAGCGTCGCCATGCGTTCGCCCTGCTGGGCGAAACCACGCGCGTTCACGGCCCCGCGGCTGGCGGCCACCATTTCGGTCTGCAGATCCTTCGCCACGTCCTGTCGCAACTGCAGGCCATCGGTGGCGGCGGCCTGCAACGCCGTGCCCTGGTACATGGAGGCGAGGATCTTCGACTGCCGATCGTCGAATACGGCCTTGCCGCCGCCCTTGAGCGAAACGTTGGGCACGTCGCCCGCGCCACGGAACGACAGCGGCAGCGCGTCGGTGAACGCGATGGGCGGCACGCCGCGCAGCACGCCGCTGAGGCGACCCATGAAGCCGGAAGCGTAGTGCCGCGCATCGCCGGCTTCGCCGCCCTCGATGTTGTCCTGCGTTTCGAAATGGCTGCGGGAGAGATCGTCCGTGCCAGCGAAGGGAATGAACGCGAGCTGCTTCCTGTCCCACAGCGGCCCCATCGTCTGCGCGACCGCGGGGGCGAGGGCCCAGTTCGCATCCAGCGCGCGCACCGACGCGGGATCGCCGGGCGTGGGTCTGGCCAGCGCGATGCTCGGCCGCGACTCGTAATAGAAATCGCTGGCGTACGGTACGAGCAGGTTGTTTGCGTCGTAGCCGCCGCGCAGGAACACCAGCAGGAAACGAGGCGCAAGGGCGGGTGCGGCGAACACCTTGCCGCCCAGGGTCAGGGCGGGCACGGTGGCGGCGAGGGCGAGGAGAAACCGGCGGCGATCCATGGGAGGCCTCAGCGGTAGTTGAATTCGGGGGACGAGAGCAGGAACGTGTTCCACTCCTGCTGCGAGGTGGCCTGCGATAACGCGTCGCGCGTCCTTGGGCCGAGATAGGGATCGAGGGTGGCGTAGTAAATGGGCGTGGTCAGTTGCGGAAAGCCGCCGCGCTGGCGCGTGCCGCCCTCGTCGAGGTCGAACAGGTGGTTGGCGCCGCTGCCGATGGCGCGCGCGATCTCGAAGCGCTTGGCCACCTGGCCGGAACTGGACCATTCCGAATCGGCCGACGGCCAGCCGTCCGGCGTGACGCGACCGAAGGGCGCCTGGCCGAGCTGGTTGATCCAGTTCACCAGCGGACGCGGGTTCGCCACCGGCTTGCCGTCATAAGCCAGTCGCATGGTGGAAACGAGGAACTGGGTGGGATCCTTGTAGCGCTTGCCGAGCGACGCGGTGAAATCCTTCGAGGTAAGCATCGTCTTCACGACCTCGGCGATGTCGCCGTCGCTGCGCCGGAACGTCCTGGCCATGGCGTCGACGAGGGCCGGCGACGGGTCGTCCGACACGAAATACTTCGCCAGCTTCGTGGACACGAACGTGGCGCAGGCCGGCTGGCTCACGATGAGGTCCACGGCTTTCTCCACCTCGTCGAAACCGCCTCCCTTGATGGCGTGGCCGAGCAGGACCTTGTCGCCGAAGTCGTGACGGTTCGGGTTGAACTCGAAGACGCCTTCCTGGACGTAGTAAGGCTGGAGATCGCGCCGGATCTTGCGCGGTTGGCCGTCGAAGTTCACGCCCACGCCGGTGAGGATGCGTGCGAGGTTCTGCACGTCGGCCTGCGTGTAGCCGGACCCCACGCCGAGCGTGTGCAGTTCCATCAGTTCGCGCGCGTAGTTTTCGTTGACCTTGTCGCGCGCGTTCTGCGCGTTGTCGAGGTATTCGAGCATGGCGGGACTTTTCAGCGTCGCCATCACCAGGTCGCGGAATTTCCCCAGGGCATGCGGGCGGATCGTGTCCTGCGCGTAGTCGGCCACCAGCCAGCGCACGCGACCCTTGTTCTGGAACACGCTGAAATGATTCAGCCAGAACCATACCAACTGTTCACGCAGCTGGTTTTCGTCGTATATCGCATGGAGCAGTTCGGCGGACTGCGCTTCCTGCGCGTACTCGTTGCCTTGCTTCTGCAGGGCCTTGCGCGCCTCCTGCTTCGCATCGCCATCGGGCATGTCCTTCACGTCGCGATACTGGTCGCGCACCTGCGCGAGCAGGGTGGCGGTCGGTGTCTTCATGACGTCGAAACCCGCGATCTGCGCTTTGACGGCGGGGGGCAAGCCCTCGTCGGAGGGATGCAATTGACGGTCGAGGAAACGGCGTTTGCCCAGGTCGCGAAAACTCGCGACGGTGGCCGAATCCGCGCCGAAGGTGACCCGGTTCAGCCAGGCCGCATCTTCTTTCGACAGGGCCGTGTCGGCAGCCGTCGCCGGCAGGGCGGCGACGGCGAACAGGCATGCGGCGAAAAGCGATCGCATGGAACCTTCCGTTCTCGGGGGCGATGTTCCGTTGAACGGTTGGACGACCCGGTAGGTTTACTGCGATCCCGTTCGCGGACCCTGTCCGCGAACCGGGTGGAGCGAAAGGTGTCAGATCTCGTTTTCGTCCGGGTCGACGAACTCGATCGCCGCTTCCCGGGTACCCGCGGTCTCCTCGGCGACCTCGCGCACGCGTTCCAGCTTGCTGCGCGGCGATTCCACCTCGACGGTGTAGGTCTTCGAACTCATGTCGTCGGACAGGTTCTGCGAACTGGAGTCGTCGCGGAAGTCGTTCATGAAATCGTCGACCTCCTCGACGCGCTCGATGCCGTCGATGCCGTGGAGGGCGGTGATCACGTCGTCGAACACGTCGCGGTCGCCGGTGATGCGCAACTGGATACGGGGCATGTGACTCTCCTGGGGCGATGGCGAGATGTTGCCCGGACGAGTGTATGCCCGAAGTGGAGGGACCGCTAACATGGCGGTTTTCCAGCCGGCGCGCGATATGTCCAAGACCTACGACCAGGCCTATTTCGACAAGTGGTACCGCAGCGCCGACCATGCGGTGCGTTCCCCGGCCGAGTTGCGCCGCAAGGTGGCGATGGTGCTGGGGCAGGCCGAGTTCTACCTGGGCCGGCCGGTGCGCAACGTGCTCGACGTGGGCTGTGGCGAGGCGCCCTGGCGGGCCGTGCTGCGCCGTCTGCGGCCGGATATCGCCTATCGGGGGCTGGAGGCCAGCGAATACGCCGTGGCCCGCTACGGGCGCAGTCGCAACATCGGCTACGCCCGCTTCGGCCAGCTCGCCGAACTGCGCTTCGACACGCCGTTCGACCTCATCGTCTGCACCGACGTGCTGCATTACCTGAAGCCGGCCGAGATCCGCGCCGGCCTCACCGGCGTCGCCGACATGCTCGAGGGGTTGGCCTTCTTGGAGGTCTACACGCGCGAGGACGATCCCGGCGGGGATCGCGAGGGTTTCCAGGCGCGTCCTGCGCGCTGGTATCGCGAGGCCTTCAGGGAGGTGGGCCTGCTGCCCGTGGGGTCGCAGTGTTATGTCGGTCCGACGCTGGCCCGGCGTGTCGCGGCGCTGGAGACCTGCGCTAGCGCATGAACCAGCCGACCGTGGCCATGGCGTTGTTCACGGCATGGGTCACGAAGGCCGGCCAGAGGGAGCGGCTGCGTACACGCAGCCAGGCGCAGAACAGGCCCACCAACACGAGGTTGGGCACGGCGTACCAGAGCCAGTCGAGGTCGGGCAGGTGCACCAGGCCGAACACCGCCGCCGAGACCGCGATGGCCCCACCGTCGCCCATGCGGGCGCGAAGCGTGGCGAGGAAGGCGCCGCGGAAGAGTACTTCCTCCACGAGGGGGCCCACCACCACGGCGGCGGGGACCAGGGCGGCCCGCATGCCGACGTGGGCCTTGTCGGCGATGTCGCTGACCGCCTGGCTCACGTCGTGGCCGCCGGCCAGCCACGAGGTGAGCAGGCCGCCGAGGATCGGGGCGGCGAAGCCCAGTACCGTGGCGAAGGCGATATGTCGGCCGTCCGGCGGGGTGAAGCCGAGCCCGGAAAGGCCTCCCTCGGTGGCGCGGGCACCCCATCGGCGGACGAGCACGGCGATGGTGATGGCGGCCGAACAGACCAGGGTGAGGATCACCACCACGATCAAGCGGTCGGGTGCGCCGGGCACGCTCTGCGGAAACTGCCGCGAGATCAGCTGCGAGAGGGTGCCGAAAAGGCCACCGAAGCCGAACTGGAGCGCGAAGTAACCGAGGATGCACAGAAGCGTCTCGACCAGGCCGGGCACGCGCTCCGGCGGGGCGGACAGGTCGGTGTCCATGGGAAGGGCAGGGGATGCGGAATCGTGGGGCATGCGGCACCCTAGCCGAGGCTTGCCGCGCCGCGCAACGGCAGGTCGGCACGGTCCGTCACGCGGCCCCTGTATAGTGTTGCGTCCCTGAAGGAGAGAACGGGCGCCTTGCGCGCCGGCCCATGTTTGTATTCGACTGGCTAGCCGACCCCTCCGCCTGGGCGGGTCTCCTCACGTTGATCGTGCTGGAGATCGTGCTCGGCATCGACAACCTCGTCTTCGTCGCGATCCTCGCCGACAAGCTGCCCGCGCGGCAGCGCGACCATGCCCGGCTGCTCGGCCTGGGCCTGGCCCTGGTCATGCGCCTGTGCCTGCTGGCGGCGATGTCCTGGCTGGTCACGCTGACCACGCCGCTGTTCGAATGGAACGGCTTCGGCTTGTCCTGGCGCGACCTCATCCTGCTTGTCGGCGGCGCCTTCCTGCTGTTCAAGGCCACGCTCGAACTGCACGAGCGGCTGGAAGCCTCCGACGACCACGAGGGCAAGGGCGCGCGACGCGGCAGTTTCTGGCTCACCGTGCTGCAGATCGTGATCCTCGACGCCGTGTTCTCGCTCGACTCGGTGATCACCGCCGTGGGCATGGTCGACCACCTGTCGATCATGATGATCGGCGTGGTGATCGCCATGGCCCTGATGATCACCGCCAGCAAGCCGCTCACCGCTTTCGTGAACGCGCGGCCCACGGTGGTGATCCTGTGCCTGTCGTTCCTGCTGATGATCGGCTTCAGCCTCATCGCCGAAGGATTCGGCTTCCACATTCCCAAAGGCTATCTCTACGCGGCGATCGGCTTCTCGATCATGATCGAGGCGTTCAACCAGACGATGCGGCGCAATCGCCGCCGCTCGCTGCTGGTCGGCGGGCGCTCCATGCGCGACCGCACCGCCAAGGCGGTGTTGCGCCTGCTGGGCGGGCGTCCGGAAGACGAGGCCGAGCCGGGCGGCGCGCCGACCGAGGCCGCCGAGGCGTCGGTGTTCGGCAAGGACGAGCTGGAGATGGTGCAGGGGGTGCTCGATCTCTCGCAGCGTCCCGTGCGCTCGATCATGACGCCGCGCACCGAGATCGTCTGGGTCGATCCGTCCGACGAACTGGGCAACCTGCTCGAGGAAGCGCGCGAGTCGCCGCATCACTGGATGCTGGTCGCCAACGGCGACCTCGACGAACTGGTGGGCGTGGTCTCGTCGCGCGATCTTCTCGCCAGCCTCAGCGATCACGGTCGCCTGGAGACCTCCGTGGTGCGCAAACCCGTCACGGTGCTGGAGTCGCTGAGCGTGCTGCGCCTGATCGACGAATTCCGCCGCGCGTCGTTGCAGGTGGCGCTGGTCGTCGACGAATACGGAAGCATCCTCGGCCTGGTGACGCCCGCCGACGTGCTGGAAACCATCGCGGGCGAATTCCCCAACGAAGGCCGCGAGGGCGATCCTTCCGCCGTGAGCGAACCGGATGGCGCATGGCTGCTCGATGCCAGCCTCGACGCGCGCCGCGTGGAGCACCTGCTCGGCCACCGTTTGCCAGGCGCGGCAGAAGGAAATTTCTCAACCCTTGCCGGCTTCGTGCTCCAGCGCCTCGGTCGCTTACCCGGCGTGGGAGATCGCTTCGAGGCCGATGGCCTTGCGTTCGAAGTGAAGGCTATGGAAGGTGCACGCATCCAGCGCGTCAGGGTGCTGGCCTTGCCCGTGGACGACGACACGTGACGGAGCGCGTCCTCATGCGGCCCTACGACCGATGGCCTATGGATCGTTCCTCATCCGGGGTGTAATCAGGGCGCACCGGAGCAGAAAGGAAAACATGACATGGAATGTCATTTCGCGCGGGGCTCTTCTTTTTTCATGCAGGTCGTCGTCATGCTGGTCGGTTGCGCCCTGGGCGCCTGCTCGCCGTGGCATGCCCCCGCACCGCCAGCGACGACGGCCGTGCTGGACGGACCGGACGGACCTGGCACGGTGGCCAACCTGAGACATCGTTATGAGGACCTCGCCATGGATTGCCGCGGTGAGCCCGCCGTGCGGTGCACGGGCGTCCTCGTCGAGGCAGCGGTCGACGGCAAGGATCCATGGCAACCCTATGCAGGCAACGGCGTGCCCATGTCCTGGTTCAGGAAGGACGCGTGGATCAAGCAGGCTTATCAGGGCCGAGGGGGTGTCACTTACTACGCGCCTGACGATTCGCCTGGCTTGCGCAAGCGTCCTTTGTACATCCTGTGTGCCTACGTCTTCAATGCTTACACTGATTTTCGAAAGGGACGCTGCGAGGGCTACGAGGACACGGCAACGTATCCCGTCTCCGGGCCTTGCCAGCGGGAAGGCGTATTCACCGCGGCGCAATGGCGGGAGCATTTCGCGCGGCGGCCCAGTTCGATCGGCATGTCGTGGCAATGCGGCTTCGACCTGGGCATGTCGGATGGCCCCCGGGTGTTCGCGCTACTGCCAGGCCTGATGCGTGATTCGGGTGTTCCCGAATACACGGGCAGCATCAACGAACTGGTTGCCGAATCGTGGCCGCCGAACGAACCGGCGACGGTACCCATCGAGTCGTTTTATTACGACACGCGGCACGGCGACAGTCTCGCCACGGCGCAGAGGTTGCAGGTCGCGATGAATGATCGGGGAGGCATCTGGCGCCCCGTCATCGCTATCACGTTCGGGGCAACGGAAGATGACGCGACCCTTTTCGACTATCGCGAAGCCGACCAGGCAAGGCGTCCGCCCGATCGCTGATACGAAGGCGTAGCGGCGTGGCAAGGGAAATTTCTCAGCATAGGGACGGCTCGCGATGTGCCACCGCGTGTCGCGAACCCGCTTGGCGAAAGGGGTTGCCGTCGATGAACTTGCAGGGAGGGGGCGACGAAGGAAAGATGCGCGTACCCGGCGCCGGTGGGCGACGACACGTCATCCATGAATTCGCGGGCCGATGATGCGGCGGCCTTCGGATACCGACGTACCGCATCAAGGAGCAACAGGAAGCGACGACATGGACGTCTCTTTACTATTGGAGCTTTAAACGATGTACCTAGCCCTCATGCTCGGTTGCGCCCTCGGCGCATGTTCTACGCCGCCGTCTTCCGGTCAGCCGACCGCCAAGGCCGTGCTGGACGGGCCGGACGGTCCCAGCACCGTCGTCAATCTCATGAACCGCTACAACGACCTCTCCATGGACTGCCGGGGCGAGCCGGCGGTGCGCTGCACGGGCGTGCTCCTGGAAGCTTCCGACGATCGCGATCCATGGCAGCCGTTCGCGGACAACGGCGTGCCGATGTCGTGGTTCAGGCGTGACGCGCCGATCACCGGAATGTATCCGCCTCAGGCCGGCATGTTCTATTACCCCGCCGACAAGTCGGTGCAGTTCGGCAAGCGGCCGATGAACGTGCAATGCGCCTACGTACTCAATGCATTCACCGATTTCCGCCCCTCCCGTTGTGGAGGTTTCGACGAACCGGGCAGTCCCGAAAGCGGTCCATGTCAGCCGCAGGGCATCACGACGGCCGCTGCCTGGTTCGCGCACATGGATCGCAACCCGCAGAAGCCCAACCAGGCAGGAGGTTGGCAATGCGGGTTCGACCTCACCGCGCCGGATCGCGCGGTGGTCTTCTCGCACTTTCCCCAACTGATGCGCGAATACCTCGTGAAGCACGAACCGCGGAACGGATACAACGAACTGGTCGCGTTCTCATGGCCGCACGACCAGCCGGACATCGTGCCGATCGAGGCGTTCTTCTACCGAGCCGGTCCTTTTCCCAATCCGGTATCCGCATTGGAGCGTGCACGCGCGTTGCAAGCTCGCATGAACGACGTCGGCGGCATCTGGCGCCCGATCGTCGAAGTGCGTTTTCCGACCGACCCCGGCCAGCCGGTCCTTTTCGGCTACAACGAGGCCGATCAGGCACGTCCCGTGCCGGTAACGCGACATTGACCGAGCTTTAGGAACGATCGGCCGTCGCACCGGGTCTCCCGGTGCGACGCCGCGATGCGCGGGGGCGCACATCGCGCCTACGACTCCTGGCCGATGGCGTAGTGAACTTCCGAAGAGGCATAACGTGTTTGCCTCAATTCAAGGGAGTCATACGACATGGATCGTCGTCTTCGCGCGGGAACGCGTCCGCATGTTTATGTCTTTATCCTGCTGGTCAGCGGTTTGCCGGCAGCGTGCTCTTCATCGCATCGCGCCGCGCCGGTGCCGGCCGAAGCGATATTGGCCGAGCCCGACGGCCCCGGTGTGGTAGCCGATTTGCGAGCTCGTTACGCCGACACGACAAGCTCATGCAAGGGTAACGAACCGGCGGTGCGCTGCACCGGTATCCTGTTGGAAGCCTCCCGGCTCAGGGATCCGTGGCTTCCCTACAAACCCGACGGCGTACCGATGTCATGGTTCAGGATCGACGGACCGATGCCGAGTACCTACGAACCGGAACGAGGTGTGCAGGCCGGGATGATCTATTACTCGCCCGATCGGTCGGTGCAGTTCGGCAAGCGACCGCTGAACGTGCAGTGCGCTTACGTGTTCAACGCCTTCACGAACTTTCGTCCCAACGGCCGCTGCGAAGGAATTCCCGCATCGAATACCCCAGAGAGCGGCCCTTGTCAGCCGCAGGGTATCGTCGACCTCGACACCTGGATCGCGCACATCAAGCGAAATCCGGACCCGCCCCAGAACGGCGGCTGGCAGTGTGGCTTCGATCTGTCGGCGACGGACCGGACAGCCGTCTTCTCGCACTTCCCGTCGATGATGAAGGAAGCCCTGGTGAACAAGTATCCCGGTGCGGGCCATGATGAACTGATCATCTACACCTGGCCGCAGGACGGCGCGCAGCTCGTGCCCATCGAAGCCTTCTTCTACAACGCGGGACCCGACACCCGGCAGAATTCGCTCGAGCGGGCCCAGGCTTTGCAGAAGCTCATGAACGACAAGGCCGGCATCTGGCGGCCCGTGGTCGAGATCCGCTTTCCGCTCGATCCGACCGACGAGGTACTCTTCGGCTACAACGTCGGCGACCAGGGCATCCCCGCCCCCGCGTCGAAGCCGGACTGACGTTACTGCGCAGCGTCCTCCGCGGGCGCTGCCGCAGCGTTGTTTTCCATGATGGCCATGCCCATTCCGCCGGCTGCCATCAGCATCAGGGCGGCCCAGGCCACCATCGACACGACGTAGCCTGGGCCGCGCCGCGTGGCGTCGCCGAGATAGGCCACGGCGTACCAGACGCGGCCGGCCAGCCAGACCAGCCCGGCGATGCCCGCCCACAGCGGGTCCACGTACTGGGCCGCCAACCAGAGTGCCGGGATGAACATCACGGCGTTCTCCAGCGTGTTCATCTGTACCCGCCAGGCCCGCTCGAAGGAGGGGTCTCCCGAGATGGACGGCGCCTTGATACCGTAGCGCTCGCGTGCCCTGCCCACGATGACCACCGTGTAGAACATCAGGAGCAGGGTAAGCAGGGTGACGACGGCGGGGAGCTGACTGGTCATGAAACGATCCGGGGGACAACGGTAGCGGGGCAGTGTAGCGGCAACGCGCCGTGCGATCATGCCGACCGCGTCTCGCGGGGACACATTCGAGGGAGGAGGCAACCATGCTGTGGCAGAAAGGCCGTAGAAGCGACAACGTGGAAGACGCGGGCGGCGGCGGGGGTGGCCCTTCGTTCGGCGGCGGGCGGGGCCTGGGCATCGGCGGAATCATCATCCTCGCCATCCTGGGCGCCGTGTTCTACAAGGATCCCACCGCCCTGCTCGGGCAGGGCGATCCGGGCGCCGCGGCGCCCAGCCAGAGTCAGCCTCGTCCGGCGGCGGATGCCAACGATCCGCAGGTGGATTTCGTTCGCGCCATCCTGGGCGAGACCGAGGACACGTGGGGCGAGATCTTTGCCGCGAACGGGCAGCGTTACGAGCAGCCGAAGCTGGTGCTGTTCCACGGCGCCGTGCGCACGGCCTGCGGTTCCGCCTCGTCGGCGGTGGGGCCGTTCTACTGTCCCGGCGACCGCAAGGTCTATCTCGACCTCGACTTCTTCCAGGAGATGCAGCGGCGCTTCCACGAGTCGGGCGATTTCGCCCGTGCCTACGTGATCGCCCACGAGGTGGGCCATCACGTGCAGAACCTCGTCGGCATCTTCGACAAAGCCGCCGAGGCGAGGCGGCGTGGCGCGAGCATGGAAGGCGCCACGGGGCTGTCCGTACGCCAGGAACTCCAGGCCGATTGCTTCGCCGGCGTGTGGGCCAACCATTCCCAGCAGCGCCAGCACTGGTTGCAGCCGGGCGACATCGAGTCGGCGTTGAACGCGGCCACGGCGATCGGCGACGATGCGCTGCAGGAGCAGGCCCAGGGCCGCGTGGTGCCCGACTCCTTCACGCACGGCACGTCCGCCCAGCGAGTGCGCTGGTTCAAGACCGGTTTCGAGGGCGGCGACATCGGCAAATGCAACACGTTCTCGGGTTCGATCTGAGGCCATGACTCACCCTTGCTTGCGCTGCGGCGCTTGCTGCGCGACCTACCGGGTCGCCTTCCACTGGATGGAAACCGACGCGGCCGGCGGCATCGTGCCGGCCGCGCTCACCGAACGCCTCGATGCCCACCGCGTGAACATGCACGGCACCAACGCCTACGAACCGCGCTGCAGGTCGCTCGTGGGCGAGGTGGGCGTGGCCGCGCATTGCGGCGTGTACGAGGTGCGGCCGTCGCCGTGCCACGACCTCAAGCCCGCCTGGGAGGACGGCACGCCGAGTCCGCAGTGCGACAAGGCGCGCTTGCGGCATGGGATGGCGCCGTTGACGCCTGCGGATTTCTCGTAGAGCAGGATCTCCGGTTTCGCGACGACCTACGGGATTGAATGTCGCTTGCGAAATAAACTCACGTCGCTCCTGCGTACGCAGGAGCCCAGAGCCTTACGCCCGGTTATCGCGGCAACGGTGATCCGGCTCTTCAGCCCTTCGACGAAAAAGCCCGGCGCGAGGCCGGGCTTTTCGATGCATCAGTACTTGCGACGCGGCGGCTTGCCGCCACCGCCACCCGGGCGCGCACCTTGCGGCCGGAAGTTGCCGCGGGGACGGGGTGCGCCACCGCCACCACCGCCACTTTGCGGCTGTTCCGTGCCGTCCCACTCGCGAATCTGCAACTGCTGCTGGGCGACCCACACCTTCTTCAGGTGGTTGAAGGTTTCCGCCGGCATGCCGTCGGGCAGGTCGATCAGGCTGTAGTCGTCACGGATGCTGACGCGGCCGATGAACTTGGCGTCGACGCCACCTTCGTTGGCGATGGCGCCCACGATGTTGCCCGGCTTCACGCCATGCTCGTGGCCGACCTCGATGCGATAGGTCTTCTTGCCGGTTTCCGTCACGTGAGCACGCGGCTGGCGCATGCCTTCACGTACCGGACGGCGATCGCTGAAGTCCCGATCGTTACGCTCGCGGTCGAATTCGCGCGGCGGACGCTCGGTGTACTCGCGCTTGGCCGGCGGTTCGAGCAACAGCGGCTGGTCGCCCTGGGCGATGCGCGCGAGCGCTGCGGCGATCTCGATCGCCGGCACGTTGTGCTCCTGCTCGAACTTCTCGACCAGTTGCTGGAACAGGCCGAGATCGCCCGTGGCCAGCGTATCGACGATGCGCTGGTTGAACTTGTTCACGCGCGTGTCGTTCACCGCCTCGATGGTGGGCAGTTGCATCTGTTCGATCGGCTGGCGCGTGGCGCGCTCGATCTGGCGGAGCAGGTTGCGCTCGCGCGGCGTGACGAACAGGATGGCCTCGCCGTTGCGGCCCGCGCGGCCGGTGCGGCCGATGCGATGCACGTACGACTCGGTGTCGTGCGGGATGTCGTAGTTGAGCACGTGGCTGATGCGGTCCACGTCGAGGCCGCGCGCGGCGACGTCGGTGGCGATCAGGATGTCGAGCTTGCCGGTCTTCAGCTGGTCGATCACGCGTTCGCGCTGGGCCTGCGCCATGTCGCCGTTGATGGCGGCGGCGGCGAAACCGCGCGCCTGCAGCTTGCTGGCAAGCTCCTCGGTGGCCGACTTGGTGCGCGCGAAGACGATCATCGCGTCGAAGCTCTCGGCCTCGAGGATGCGCGTGAGCGCGTCGAGCTTGTGCACCCCGCTCACCCACCAGTAACGCTGGCGGATGTTCGCCGCGGTGGTGGTCTTGTTCTTGATGGTGACTTCGACCGGATCATTCAGGTAAGTCTGCGCGATGCGGCGGATCGGCGCCGGCATGGTCGCGGAGAACAGGGCCACCTGGCGCTGCGCGGGCGTGGCCTGCAGCAGCTTTTCGACGTCGTCGATGAAGCCCATGCGCAGCATCTCGTCGGCCTCGTCGAGCACCACGAACTTCAGGGCGGAGAGATCCAGCGTGCCCTTGTCGAGATGGTCGATGATGCGGCCGGGCGTGCCGACCACGATCTGCGCGCCGCGCTTCAGGCCTTGCAGCTGCGGACCGTAGCTCTGGCCGCCGTAGATCGGCAGTACCTGGAAACCGGGCAGGTAGGTGGCGTATTTCTGGAAGGCCTCGGCGACCTGGATGGCCAGCTCGCGGGTGGGCGCGAGGACCAGCGCCTGGGGCTTGCCCGGCTTGAGGTCGATGCGCGACAGCACCGGCAGCGCGAAGGCGGCCGTCTTGCCGGTACCCGTCTGGGCCTGGCCGATGACGTCGCGGCCTTCGAGCAGCGGCGGGATGGTGGCGGCCTGGATGGGGGAGGGGGTCTCGTAGCCCACCTCGGTCAGCGCGCGCACGACGTTCTCGTCGAGCGCAAGCGCGCTGAAACCGGGCAGGGCCGGAGCGTTGTCTGTATCGGGGGATGACATGGCGACCTCAGGGGAGGGGCGCGGCGGCGGATTCGGCGCCGGGCAGTAACGTTATTGTAGCAGCGATCAGGGTCATACCAAGTAGGGCGTGGCCGTTTTCTCTGCCGGCATTAGACTTATCGGTCAGTTTCGTATGGGAATGGCGGCATGACGACGATCCAGGCGGTTTCGGAGCAGCGGTGTTTCGAGGGGACGCAGGGTTTCTACACCCACGATTCCGAGGTTTGCGGCGGCTCCATGCGGTTTGCCGTTTACCTGCCACCCCAGGCCGGGCAGGGCCCGGTGCCCGTCCTGTGGTACCTCGCCGGCCTGACCTGCACCGCCGAGACCTTCACCACCAAGGCCGGCGCCCAGCGCGTGGCCGCCGAGCTGGGGATCGCGCTGGTCATGCCCGACACCAGTCCCCGCGACACCGGCATCGCCGGGGCGACCGGCGACTGGGAGTTCGGCGAGGGCGCCGGTTTCTACCTCGACGCCACCCAGGAGCCCTGGGCGGCGCGCTTCCGCATGTACAGCTACCTGGTGGACGAACTGCCGCGACGGGTGGCCGACCGTTTCCCGCTCGACATGAACCGCCAGGGCATCTTCGGCCATTCCATGGGCGGCCACGGCGCGCTGACCCTCGCGCTACGCAACCCGCACCGGTTCCGCTCGGTATCGGCGTTCGCGCCCATCGTCGCCCCGGCCAGCGTGCCCTGGGGACGGAAGGCCTTTTCCCGCTACCTCGGCGACGACCGCAAGACGTGGGAAGCCCACGACGCCACGGCGCTGGTGAAGGGTGGAGCGCGCTTCGACGGCACCATCCTGATCGACCAGGGCGAGGCCGACGGCTTCCTCGTCGACCAGTTGCAGCCGCAGCGCTTCGAGGCGGCTTGCGAAGAAGCGGAGCAGAAGCTCGAACTGCGCGTGCACCCCGGCTACGACCATAGCTACTACTTCATCCAGACCTTCATCGAAGACCACCTTCGCCACCACGCGGCGGCCCTGGCGGCATGAGCGAACCGGTAAGGATCCGCACGCCCCGGACCATCGTCCGCCTGCTCGACATCGAGGAGGCGGAGTTGCTCCAACGCTATCGCGTGGAGAATCGAGAGCATCTCGGCCCGTGGGAACCGCTGCGGACGACGTCGCACTACGCGATCGACGGCGCCCGGCAGGCGGTGGAGGCCTCGCTGGAAGCCGCTCGCGCCGACCGGGGATACCCGTTCGCCGTGCTCACGCCCGACGGTGGCGAGATGATCGGCAGCCTCACCTTCGCGAACGTGGTGCGCGGGGTCTTCCAGGCGTGCCACGTCGGTTACGGTATCGCCCGGCGGCACCAGGGCAAGGGACTGATGTTCGAAGCGCTGGACAGTGCCATGCGCTACGCCTTCGGCCCGCTGGACTTCCATCGGGTCATGGCCAACTACATGCCACGGAACGAGCGCAGCGGACGCCTGCTCGAGCGCCTGGGCTTCGAGAAGGAAGGCTACGCGCGGCGGTACCTGAAGATCGACGGTCTATGGGAAGACCACGTCCTCACCGCGCGTATCCGCTCGGAAGGCTAGGCCTTGCCGCCGTTGCTGGCGGACGATCCGCCGCCGCGGCGACGACGGCGACGCTTCGGACCGGCATCCCCCGCGCTTGCCGCCGGCGGATGGCCGTGCGGACGATGCGACGGACGACCCTGGCCACCGCCCTGGCGGGCCTGCTGGCCGCCGCCCTCGCGAGGGGCGCGGGACGAGCCGCCGCCGGCCTGGCGCGGTTGCTGCTTCGGACGGGGTGCGCCGGCGTCGAGACGCAGCGGCGTGCTCGGCTCGAAGCCGGCCACGGCGACCATTTCCAGGTCGGTTTTCAGAAGGCGGCGGATGTCGCGCAGCAGGCCCGATTCGTCGTGGCTGACCAGCGAGATCGCCTGGCCTTCCGAACCCGCGCGGCCGGTGCGGCCGATGCGGTGCACGTAGTCTTCGGCCACCATCGGCAGGTCGAAGTTGATCACGACCGGAAGCTGGTCGATGTCGATGCCGCGCGCGGCGATGTCGGTGGCGACCAGGACCGTGACCTTGCCGCTCTTGAAGTCGCCCAGGGCACGCGTACGCGCGTTCTGGCTCTTGTTGCCGTGGATGGCGGCCGCGCGGATACCCGCGCTTTCGAGATGGCGCACGAGCTTGTCGGCGCCGTGCTTGGTGCGGCTGAACACCAGGGTCTGGCGTCGGCTGTCCTGGGCGAGCACGTGCAGCAGGAGATCGCGCTTGCGCGCGGCATCCACCGGGTGCACGCGGTGCGTGATGGTATTGGCGACGGTGTTGGCCGGCGTGGTGGACACCTCGCGCGGATCGCGCATGAACTGCTGGGCGAGGGCCTTGATCTCCGGCGCGAAGGTGGCCGAGAAGAGCAGGGTCTGACGCTTGGGCGGCACGGCGGCGAGGATGCGCTTCAGCGCGGGCAGGAAGCCCATGTCGAGCATGCGGTCGGCTTCGTCGAGCACGAGCACGTCCACCTTCGACAGGTCGACGGAGCGCTGCTGCATGTGGTCGATCAGGCGGCCGGGGGTGGCCACCACGATGTCGACGCCGCGACGCAGGGCGTGGAGCTGGTTGCCCATGCCCACGCCGCCGAAGATCACCGTGCTGGAAATGCGCAGGTGCTTGCCGTAGTCGCGCAGGTTTTCCTGCACCTGGGCGGCGAGTTCGCGGGTGGGCGTGAGGATGAGCGCGCTGATCGGACGACGGCCTTCACGCAGCGGCGTGGAGGCGAGCCGGTGGAGCAGCGGCAGCGAGAAGGCGGCGGTCTTGCCGGTACCGGTCTGCGCGGCGGCCATCAGGTCGTGGCCGGCGAGCACCTCGGGAATGGCGGCGGCCTGGATGGGCGTGGGCTTTTCGTAGCCGGCCTCGGACAAGGCGCGCAGCAACGCGGGCGCGAGGCCCAGCGAATCGAAGGACATGGAAAACTCCTGCGTGACCCGAGCGTTCCCTGGAACCGCGCTGCGAGTTATGAATTCGGCGGCTGCGCACCGCAGAGGGCGGTGGGCTGGCCGGTGTCGCGTGCGCTGTTCGGGGGTGGGGGAACGCGGCGGGATGAAGGAGAATCCTCGCCTGAAGCTCCGCAAGGGAGTCGATAGCGGCGGCACGACTGACGCAGCATAGCATATTGCGGCGCACAACGGGGGCCGTGCCTCGATCCACGGAATCGCGGGCAGGGTCCGCTCCCGGCCGCCGCTGGCAGGCGGCCCTGCGGACGGCGGGAGCGAACCGTGTCCGGGACCGAGGTGCCGAATCGTCAGGTCGGCCGCGACGCCGTCATGAGCCAGCTGTTGTAGGGCGTGCGCCCGAACAAGGGCCGGAAGGCCACGGCGATGCCGCGTGGCTCCAGTACCCGGCGTATCTCCTCGGCGCAGGGGAAATACTGGGCCCCTTCGGGAATCCAGCCCACGGCCTTGATGAAACGCTCCTCCCACACGGTGGCGCGGAAGCGCCAGGAGCCGTCGCGCAGCACGGTGCGCAAGACCAGTACGCCGTCGTCGGCGAGGTGGTCCACGGCGTAGTCCAGCAGTTCGGGTTGCCGTTCGCGCGGCAGGTAGTGCAGCACGTCGAGGAGGGCGACGTGGCCGCGCATCGATTGCGCGACGGTGGCGTCGGCCTGGCGCAGTTCGAACTGCCCGCCCAGCCCCGCGCGTTCGGCGGCGGCGCGTCCGTCGGCGATCTTGCGGCCGTCGCGGTCGAGGCCGAGGTAGCCGTCGAGAGCGTCGCAGGCATGGAGGTAGTGACCGAGGATGCCCAGTCCGCAGCCGATGTCGATCAACGGCAGGCGATGTCCCCCGAGGGCCTCGGCGGCAGCCTCGTACACGGGGTCGCTCGCGAGCTTGCCGTGCACGTACAGACGATCCCCGCGGCGCGCGAAGCGCGAGGCGATCAGGCGTCGGGTCCCGGGGCGTGCGTGCATGGTGTCGTCCCTGAAGCAGGACGGGGCGTCACGCGACGCCCCGTCCAAGCCGATGGTCAGTGCTGCGCGGAAGGCGCGGAAGACTTGTGAACGTAAGCGTCGTATTCGCTCTTGTCGAGGCTGCCGTTGTGATCCTGGTCGGCCTCGCCGAAATGAGCGCGCAGCTGGGACAGCGCAGGCACGTCCTGCGGAAGGTTGCTGCGCCGGATCAGCTTGGCACCCTTGGACACGGTGTCGAACGGCGGCGCGCCCTCATCCTGTTGTCCGGCCGCGCCCGGCATGGAGGCGGGCGCCGGTTGCGGCGTGGGAGGCGATGGCGAGGGCGCCGATTGGGCGAACGCCTGGCCGGCGGCAAGGCAGGTGGCGAGGGCGAAAGGAACGATCGAGCGCGAGTACTTCATGAGTCCTCCGTCTGTCGTGGATGGCGCCGATCAGTCTATGCGCGGCACGTCGTCGCACCGTGATCCGTCCGTTGTCTTTTTGCGCCGTGCTAGCCTCTGGCGGCCCTTAGGTTGAGGAAAATCTCATGCAGTTACCCGCCGCGCTGCGCGAACTCGATCACACGCAGCGGCACACCGTCCTGGCCAGCTTCCTCGGCTGGACGCTCGACGCCTTCGACTACTTCCTTCTCACGTTCGTGATCCTCGCGGTGGCGCAGGAATTCCACGTACCCAAGCAGGAGGTCACCTATGGTCTCTTCCTCACCCTGGCCGCGCGGCCTCTGGGAGCGTTGATCTTCGGCCGCCTCGCCGATCGTTACGGGCGGCGCCCCGTGCTGATGTTCGACATCGTGCTGTTCTCTGTGCTCGAAGTGGCCTGCGCCTTCGCGCCCACGCTGGGCGTGCTGCTGGCCCTGCGCTTCGTCTTCGGCATCGCGATGGGTGGCGAGTGGGGCATCGGTGCGTCGCTGGCGATGGAATCGATCCCGGCGGCATCCCGCGGTTTCGTTTCCGGCCTGCTGCAAAGCGGTTACCCCTGCGGTTTCTTCCTCGCCGCGCTGGCCAACTGGTTGCTGGTCGACCATGTCGGCTGGCGTGGACTGTTCGTCGTGGGCGCGCTGCCTGCGCTGCTGGTGCTGTACATCCGCCGCAAGGTGCCCGAGTCGCCGGTGTGGGAAGGACGTCGTTCGATGGCGCGCGAGAGCGTGTTCACGTCGATGCGCGGCCACTGGAAGCTCTTCGTGTACCTCATGCTGCTGATGGCCGCCTTCAACATGTTCAGCCACGGCTCGCAGGACATGTATCCCACCTTCGTGCAGGAGAGCCTGCACATCCCGGCGGGTTCGTCGACGGCCTTCATGCTCACCGCGTTGCTCAACCTCGGTGCACTGGTCGGCGGCCTTACCTTCGGCTCGTTCTCCGAGAAGATCGGTCGGCGCCGCGCCATCGTCATCGCGGCCCTCCTGGCGATTCCCGTGATTCCCCTATGGACCTACGGCGGCTCGCTGCTCCTGCTGGGCGTGGGCGCGTTCCTGATCCAGGTGATGGTGCAGGGTGCCTGGGGCGTGGTGCCCACCCATCTCAACGAGCTGTCTCCCGACGCCGTGCGCGGCACGCTGCCGGGATTCGCCTACCAGATGGGCAACCTGCTGGCCGCCATCACGGCCACCGCGCAGACCTGGCTGGCCGAGCGACGGGGCGGGGACTTCGCCTTCGCCATGTCGACGTGGATCGCGGTCGTGGCCGTGCTCCTGGCCCTGCTGACCTGGCTGGGGCCCGAGGCCCGGGGCGTGGGTTTCGGCCGATCGCGTGACGGCGGCCCGGGGCACGGCTAAAATGCCGGGTTTTCCTCCGGTAGAAACCATCATGCAGGCTGGCAAGGACAAGGTCATCTCGTTCCACTACACCCTCACCGTCGACGGCCAGCAGGTCGAAAGCTCGGTCGAAGGCGGCGAACCGTTGTGGATCCTGCTGGGTCACGGCCAGTTGATCCCGGGCATGGAAGCGGGCCTCGAGGGCAAGTCGGTCGGCGACAAGTTCGATCTGGAAATCGCGCCGGAGCAGGGCTATGGCCCGCGCCAGGAAGGCATGACCCAGCGCGTGCCGAAGAAGTACTTCCCGCAGCAGGGCAAGGGCCTGAAGGTGGGCGACAGCACCGTGCTCTCGCTCAAGGAAGGCGGCAATCGCGTGGTGGTGGTGCAGAAGATCGGTTCGAGCGTGGTCGACATCGACCTCAACCATCCGATGGCCGGCAAGACGCTGCACTTCAACATCGACGTGCAGACGGTGCGCGATGCGTCGGAAGAAGAGATCTCCCACGGTCATGCGCATCCGAACGGCGACGCCGCGCACTGAGTCGCGCTTCGCGTGACGAAAAAAAACGGCGCCTTTCGGCGCCGTTTTTTTTTCGCGAGACCGATCAGGCCAGCGCTTTACCGTTCACCGACACGTCCACGTCGACGTTGCCACGCGTGGCGTGCGAGTAGGGGCAGACATCCTCGTGCGCGGTCTTGACGATCTCCTGCGCGGTGGCGTCGTCCACGCCCGGCAGGCTCACTTCCAGCTTGACCTGGATGGCAAAGCCCGAGCCCTCGCGCGGGCCGATGCCGACGCTGCTGGCGACCGAGGCGCCATCGACCTTCACCTTCTTCTGGCCGGCCACGAAGCGCACCGCACCCTCGAAGCAGGCCGCGTAACCGGCGGCGAAAAGCTGCTCCGGATTGCTGCCGCCGCCGTTGCCACCCATTTCCTTCGGCAGGCGAAGGTCGAGCTTGATCAGGCCGTCGTCGCTTTCGACGTGGCCTTCGCGGCCACCGGACACCTTCGCGTGGGCGGTGTAGAGGATCTTCTGCACTTTCGAGAGGTTGCTCATGTCGGTTTCCTTGGGATGAAGGCGGCGGCGGAGTGCCGTGCCGTGGGACATATAAAAGCACGCAATTAAATAGCGCACAATCTATTTCGCGCAAGATGTCGGGCTTTGTTTAACTTTTGTTCAGTTAAGGACGCGCCGTCCGTAGGCGAAGTTCTGCTTCCAATAGGCGCCGTCCAGCGCGTCCAGGCGTACCGTACCGCCCGAGTTGGGCGCATGGACGAAACGCCCCTCCCCGACATACACGCCCACGTGCGTGATGTGCCCACGACCAAAGAAGACGAGGTCTCCGCTGGCCAGTTCGTCCTCGCGGACCTTGGGCTTGTCGAGGTCGGCCATTTCGGCCGAAGTGCGCGGCAGGCGCATGCCGGTCGACGTCAGGTAGATATAGGTCACCAGGCCGCTGCAGTCGAACCCGCCGGCGGGGGTGTTGCCACCCCAACGATAAGGCGTGCCGACGAGGCCGATGGCACGAAAGAGCACGTCGTTGGCGGCATCGGCCGGCATGCCGGCGGCCGGTTTGGTGGACCAGTTGAGGTTCTTGGCCAGGGGCACGGCCGAGGCGGGGTTGTTCCGCTGCGACGACGAGGGCCGGTGCGGGGCGCTTCCGCAGGCCGCCAGGAGGGAGAGCCCGGCCCCCAGCACTGCGATACCGAGGCAGCGAACGGGACGGCGAAGCGTGGAGGAGCGGTACATCGGGCGTTTCCCCCTATCAGGATCGGCGACCCCGAGGTTATCAAATCAATAGGTTGCGTGGAATACCTGCGAAAAAGGGCGAATTCAGCGGCTGGACAGCCCGGGAATCCGCACCCGGACCGTTAAAATGCCGGAATGGAAAGATCCCGAAGCGACGTTCTGATCCTCGGTGGGGGCGTGATCGGCCTGGCCTGCGCGCTTTACCTGCTCAAGACCGGCGCGAGCGTCCGTGTCCTCGAACAGGGCTTGCCCGGCAGCGGCAGCTCGCACGGCAACTGCGGCACCATCACGCCGAGCCACGCAGGACCGCTGACCATGCCGGGGATGGTGGGCACGGCGTTGCGCTCCCTCATGCGCCGCGATGCGCCGCTCTACGTCAATCCGCGTCCCGATCCGGCCCGTGCCCGCTGGTTGCTCGGCTTCGCGCGTCGCTGCACGTGGGGTCACTACCGGCAGGCGGGTGAGGCCCGTGGAGCCCTCCTCGCGAGATCCCGCGCTCTGCTGGACGAACTCGTTGCCCAGGAGGGCCTGAATTGCGAATTCGAGGCGGTGGGGGAGCTTTATGTCTATCGCGACCGCCGCACGATGCAGGCCGACCGCGCGCACGTCGACCTGCTGCGACGGTTGGGCATGGACGTGCAGGCGCTCGACGGCGACGCGGCGCAGGCGCTCGAACCGGGCTTGCGAGACGGCGTACGGGGTGCGCTGCTGCATCCGGGCGATGCGCGATTGCGGCCGGATCGTTACGTCGCCGAGCTGGCGCGCCGCGTGCGCGAACTGGGTGGCGCGATCGAAACCGGCGCGCGCGTGGACGGGTTCGTGTTCGATGGCGCCCGCATATCGCACGTACGCACCACCGGTGGCGTGTTCAGCGGCGAGCGCGTGGTGATGGCGTTGGGCGCATGGTCGCCGCTGATCGGGCGCCTGCTCGATATCCGCCTGCCGATGCAGCCGGGCAAGGGCTATTCGCTCACATGGGAGACGCCTCCGCGACGGCCGCCACGCCATTCGCTGGTATTGCGCGAGGCGGCGGTCTGCGTCACGCCGTGGGCCACCGGTTATCGTCTCGGCAGCACGATGGAGTTTTCCGGTTTCGAAGAAGGACTCAACGACGTGCGCCTGGATGCGCTGCGCCGAGGGGCCGCCGCCTACCTGCACGAACCGGAGGGGCGCGGCGAAGCGGTGCCCTGGTGGGGGTGGCGGCCGATGAGCGTCGACGAGGTGCCGATCGTGGGGCCGAGCGCGCAGTGGTCCAATCTCACCTACGCCACGGCGCACGGGATGCTGGGCATCAGCATGTCGGCGGCGACCGGGGAGCTGGTGGCGGGGTTGTTGGCGGGGCCCGCGCCGGTGCTCGATCCCACGCCGTATTCGCCCGCCCGCTTCGGACTCTGAAACCTGCACGACAGTCATCGCCGACATTTGCTACGGTGGGATTTTTCTCTTCCAAGGAGCCTTCATGACCGCCGAATCCTTCGACCTCATCGTGATCGGCGGCGGATCGGGAGGACTGGCCGCGGCCATCCGCGCATCGAAGCACGGTGCGAAGGTCGCGCTGGTCGAGCCGAAGGAGCTGGGCGGCACGTGCGTGAACAACGGCTGCGTACCCAAGAAAGCGATGTGGTATGCGGCACAGATGGCGGAAGCGCAGTACATCGCCGCCGACTACGGCTTCGCCGACAAGCCGGGTCGTCTCGACTGGCCCGGTTTCATCGAGCGGCGCGATGCGTATATCGAGCGCATCCACAAGAGCTACCGGCAGCAGTTGGACAAGAGCCACGTCACGCTGGTGAGGGAAACGGCGCGATTCCTTTCCTCCGATCGCGTCGCGGCGGGCGATCGCGTGCTGACCGCGCCGCACATCGTCGTCGCCACGGGTTCGAAGGCCAACCGCCTCGATAAGCCCGGCTTCGACCTGGGTGTCACCTCCGACGGATTCTTCGATCTGCGCGAGTGCCCGCGCCGCACGGCCATCGTCGGCGGCGGCTATATCGCGGTGGAGCTCGCCGGCGTGTTGCGCGCGCTGGGCAGCGAGGTGGACATGTACGTGCGCGGGCGCCTCATGGGCGGTTTCGACGAAGAGATGGCGTACCAGCTCGGCGAGGAAATGACCAAGCACGGCATCCGCATCCACTACACCTGCCAGGTGGAGGCCGTGCACGAGAAGGACGGCATGCTCCTGCTCGACTGCGACAAGGGCGAACATCCCGGGCCGTACGACCTGCTGATCTGGGCGGTGGGGCGGCATGGCAACACCGGATCGCTCGACATCGATCGCGTCGGGCTGGCGCGGGACGAGGACGGCCACATCCTGATCGACGATGAGCAGAACACGAACGTGCCGGGCATCTACGCCGTGGGTGACGTGACGCAGCGGCTCGCGCTCACGCCGGTGGCCGTGTCCGCGGGCCGCAAGCTCGCCGATCGCCTCTTCGGCGGCAAGCCCGATGCGAAACTCGATTACGTCAACGTGCCCAGCGTGGTGTTCTCGCATCCGCCGCTGGGCACCGTGGGCATGTCCGAGCAGCAAGCCCGTGAGGCCTACGGCCACGAGGTGCACCTCTACAAGCAGACCTTCGTGCCGATGCAGCTCGCGCTGGCGGGGCGGCCGATGTACGTGCGCTTCAAGCTGATCTGCGTCGGCGACGATTCGCGCATCGTGGGCATGCAGATGCTCGGTCCCGGCGTGGACGAAATCCTCCAGGGCTTCGCGGTGGCGATCAAGATGGGCGCCCGCAAGAGCGACCTCGATGACACCCTGGCCATCCACCCGACCTCGGCGGAGGAAATGGTGACCATGGGCGATCGCGTTCCCGGTTGAGCGGTACAATCACGGCCATGGAATCCCACACCCTCCATCGCGGCACCGCGCCGCTCCTGGTGAGCCTGCCGCACAACGGCAGTTTCATTCCCAAGGATGTCGAGGCGCGCATGAAACGCCCCGCGCGACGTTCGGCGGACACCGACTGGCACGTGCAGCAGCTTTACGCTTTCGCCCGTGGCCTCGGGGCCAGCATTCTGGTGCCCACGGCATCGCGTTACGTGGTCGACCTCAATCGGCCGTCGGACGGCCATGCGCTCTATCCGGGGCGCAAGGAAACCGGCCTGGTGCCCACCGTGCAGTTCGACGGCAACGACATCTACCGCCCGGGCGCGGAACCGGCGGCGGAAGAGATCGCCGAACGCGTGAAGAAGTGGTGGAAGCCCTACCATCGCGCCCTGGCCGACGAGCTCTCGCGCCTGCGCAAGAAGCATGGCCGCGTGGTGCTATGGGAAGGCCACTCCATCCGCAGCCACGTGCCCATGCTGTTCGACGGACGCCTGCCCGACTTCAACCTCGGCACGGCCGACGGGGCGAGTTGCTCCACCGCGTTGCAGGAACGCCTCACGGCGTTGCTGGCGGCGCAGAACGACTACTCCTGGGTGGTCAACGGCCGATTCAAGGGCGGATACATCACGCGCCATTACGGCAAGCCGGAAGACGGCATCGACGCGATCCAGCTCGAGCTGGCGCAGGTCAACTACATGGACGAAGACAGCTTCGCCTACCTGCCGAAGAAGGCGGAGCGGGTGCAGGTGTTGGTCAAGGCGATGCTCGAGGCGTGCCTGGAAGCGTGATGCGACAGCCGTCGCCGACCCTGTCCGCGATGTTACGAAGCGACATGCGCCACGCACTTCAGCTCGATGGCGATCGCCGTCGGCAACGCATTCACTTCCACGGTGGTGCGACAGGCATCCACCCCCGCGAACGCCTCCGCGTAAAGCCGGTTGTACGTGGCGAAATGGTTCTTCATGTCGGTCAGGAAGACGGTGACGTCCACGAGGTCTTCGAATCGCGAACCGCTGGCCTCCAGCACCGTGCGCACGTTGGCGAACACCTGCCTGCACTGGCCTTCGAAATCGGCCGCGATGTCGTTGCTGCCCGGCACGCGCGAACCGATGCCCGAAAGGAATAGCAGGTCGCCCACGCGCCGCGCATGGGGATAGGCGCCGACGGGCGCGGGTGCGCCCTCGACGCGGATGACGTCATTGCCGGTGATCGATGCAGACATTGCGGGCCTCGGTGAAGAATCGAAGGGCATCGAAACCGCCTTCGCGGCCCACACCCGATTGCTTGCTGCCGCCGAACGGCGTGCGCAGGTCGCGCAGCATCCAGCAGTTGATCCAGACGATGCCGAAATCGAGCTGCGTCGCCATGCGGTGGGCGCGGGAAAGGTTGCTCGTCCATAGCGAGGCGGCGAGGCCGTAGGGCGTGCCGTTGGCGATGGAAAGCGCTTCGGCTTCGTCGTCGAACGGAATCAGCGTGACGACGGGGCCGAAGATTTCCTCCTGGTTGGTGGCGCCCGAGGGCGCGACGCCCTCGATCACCGTGGGTTCGACGAACCATCCTTCCGAGCATCGTCCGCCCACCGAAACCCGGTGGCCGCCCAGCAGGATGCGGCCGCCTTCCTTGCGTGCGCGCTCGATGCAGCCGGTGACCTTTTCGAAATGAGCCTGGGAAACCAGCGCGCCCAGGTCGCTGCCGGGCTCGCGCGGGTCGCCCACGCGAAGCGCGCGCACGCGCTCCAGGTAAGCCGCGCGAAAGCGGTCGTAGATGCCGCGCTGCACGAGCAGGCGCGAACCGCACAGGCAGATCTCGCCCTGGTTGGCGAAGCCCGAGCGCACGATCGTGGCCATCGTTTCGTCGGAAAGATCGACATCGTCGAAGACGATGGCGGGATTCTTGCCACCCAGCTCCAGCGATATTTTTTTCAGCCGGGGGGCCGCCGCGCTCGCGATGGCGACACCGGTGCGCGTGCTGCCGGTGAACGACAGCGCCTTGACGGCGTCGTGCGTGACGATGGACTCGCCCACGCCCGGTCCGGTGCCGTGCACGATGTTGAGTACCCCCGGAGGAAAGCCCGCTTCGGCGGCCAGCGTGCCGAGCAGCCACGCGGTGTAGGGCGTCACTTCGGACGGCTTGGCCACCACGGCGTTGCCGGCGGCGAGGGCGGGCGCGATCTTCCAGGTGAACAGGTAGAGCGGCAGGTTCCACGGGCTGATGCAGCCCACCACGCCCAAGGGCAGGTGCAGCGTGTAATTGATGGCGCCCTGGGTCATCGCATGCGATTCGCCGTGCCATTGCTCGATGGCCGAGGCGAAGAAGCGCAGGTTGGCGATGGCGCGCGGAATGTCGAGCGAGCGGGCGAGGGCGATCGGCTTGCCGCTGTCCTGCGACTCGGCCTCGGCGAAGGGTTCCAGGCGCGCTTCGACCAGATCGGCCAGGCGGCGCAGGCACTGCGCGCGGACTTCGACGGGTAGGGCGGCCCAGCCGGGTGCCGCGCGCGTGGCGGCCGCCACGGCCTCGGCGACGTCGCCCGCGTCGGAATCGGGGCAGCGGGCGAACGCCTGGCCGGTGGCGGGATCGACCACGTCGAGATAACGGCCTTCGCGCGGCGCGTGCGCATGGCCGTCGATGAGGTTCGCGAGCACGAGCATGGGCCGCTCCGGGTCAGTTGAGGCTGCGCGTGCGGCCGCCGTCGACGGCGATGCTGGTGCCGTTGATGTAGCCGGCGGCCGGGCTGGCGAGGAAAGCGATCAGTGCGGCCACTTCCGCCGGATCGCCGAAGCGGCCGGCCGGCACGCTCGCGAGCAGCCCACGTTCCACCTCGTCGCGCGTGCGTCCGGATTTCACGCTGGCGTCGACCAGCGATTCCAGGCGAGACGTACGGGTGTAGCCGGGCAGGATGTTGTTCACCGTGATGCCGTCGGCGGCGACCTCGGCCGAAAGGGTTTTCGCCCAGCCGGCCGTGGCGGCACGCACGGTGTTGGAGACGCCCAGGTTGTGGATGGGCTCCTTGACCGAGGTGGAGATCACGTTGACGATGCGCCCGTAATGCGCCTGGCGCATGCCCGGCAGGCAGGCCTGCGTGACGACCTGCGCGGCGATCACGTGCTGGCGGTAGGCGGCGAGGAAGGCCTCGGGCTCCGCGCTCCATACCGGGCCACCGGGCGGGCCGCCGCTGTTGTTCACGAGGATGTGCACGGCGTGGTCGCCTACCACCTCGGCCACGGCGGTGGCCAGGGCGTCGGTGTCGAGCATGTCCACGGCGACGTGGCGGTGGTTCTGTCCGGCCTGCCCGGACGGCAGTTCCGCGGCCAGCGCCTTCAGCGTCTCGGCGGAACGGGAGAGCAGGGTGACGCTGGCGCCGAGTTCGGCCAGCTCGAAGGCGGTGGCGCGGCCGATGCCCTGGGAGGCGCCGCAGACGAGGGCGTGACGGCCGGTGAGGCGAAGATCCATGCATATCCCTCGGGAAGGTGGAGGACGTTCAACCGTGTCGCAGTGTCCACCACTGTATCGCCATCGCGATGAACCAGCACGGCCAGGCCAGCCAGGGCGCGCGGCGCCACCACCCCTGCCAGCGGGTGAGGGCGTCGTCGTCGAGGAGCGCCGGTGCGTCGGAACGCAGCACGCGGCGCACGCGGAGCCAGTTGGCCATGCCGTTGGGGCGGCCGGTGTCGGCCTCGACGATGGTTTTCCAGCGATCGGGATGGCGCTTGCGCAGGAGCACGGTGAAGCGCCACTGGGCGACGATGTGCAGTACGAAGAAGGCGATGGCGCCCAGGAGAAGCAGCAGGTAGAGCAGGACCGCGGTCTGCATGGATCAGTTGCTCGTCTTCTTCGCGTTCTTCGAATCGCCTTCGCCGAGGATGTCGGTGGCGACCACGCTGCGCAGGGTGTTGATCACGCCGTTGCCCTGCTGGGCCTTGGAACACACCGCGTTGTCGATGGCCTTCTTGTAGGTGCTGTTCTGCATGCCCACGAACAGCGTGCCGTCGGGGCCGTGCTGGATCTTGAACGCGCCGGCGGAATTCATCTTCACCGGGGCCTCGGCGGAGAACGTGGTGGGCGACTGCTCCCAGTACGTCTGGCCCTGTTGCTGCTTGCTCGAGGAATACACCACGAGGTAGCGGGCGTTGGGATCGTTGACCTCGAACTTGCCGAAGGCGCCGGTGGTCTCACTCGTCCAGCCGATGTATTCGCACAGGCCGATGTCTTCGGAGTGCAGCGGCTGGAAGGCGTCGTCGAGCACCACCACCGTGGGCGCGAAGAGATAGCTGGAGCTCAGCCAGCGGCCGTTGAGTTCCGACTTCATCGCGATGGTGTACGGCATCTGCGCGCCTTGCGGCAGGCGGAACGCGAGGAAGTAGCTGCGGTCGCCGTTGAGGTTGGCGACCGGGCTGTCCTTGCTCAACTCGAACCGCTGCGGCTGCCAGGGGAGCATGTCCTGGTAGGACAGGTCGGCGAAGCTGCCGCAGCAGGGCGACGCGCTTTCCAGCGTCTTGCGTGCCGCCATCACGCCGCCGGACGGATTCTCCGGCGGGCGGAAGTTCGGCGGCACGATCGACCGGCAGGCGCCGAGGAGGGTCAGGGCGGCGACGATGAGGACGAGGCGTAGCGTGTTCGAGGGCATGATGAGGGGGATCAGAACTCGGCGGTGCCTGCGGCGCGGGGGTAGGGGATGGCGTCACGGATGTTGGACAGGCCGCAGACGTAGACCAGCAGTCGCTCGAAGCCCAGGCCGAAACCGGCATGGGGCACGGTGCCGTAGCGGCGCAGGTCCCGGTACCAGTCGTAGGTGTGCTTGTCGAGGTGGAACTGATCCATGCGGCGGTCGAGGTAATCGAGGCGTTCTTCGCGCTGGGCACCGCCGATGATCTCGCCGATGCCGGGGGCGAGCACGTCCATGGCGGCCACGGTTTTCCCGTCGTCGTTCAGGCGCATGTAGAACGCCTTGATCGCCTCCGGGTAGTTCATCACGACCACCGGGCGGCCGATATGTTCCTCGGCGAGGTAACGCTCGTGCTCGGTCTGCAGGTCGATGCCCCAGGCGACCGGGTGTTCGAACGTCTTGCCGGATTTCTTGAGGATGTCGACCGCGTCGGTGTAGTCGATGCGTTCGAACGGCTTGGCGATGAAGTCTTCCAGGCGCTTGACCGTGCCCGGCATGACGCGCTCGTCGAAGAACGCCATGTCGTCGGGACGCTCGTCGAGGATGGCCTTGAAGATGCCCTTGAGGAACAGCTCGGCGAGGTCGGCGTTGGCGTTGAGGTCGGCGAAGGCCACTTCGGGCTCGACCATCCAGAACTCGGCCAGGTGACGCGTGGTGTTGGAGTTTTCGGCGCGGAAGGTGGGGCCGAAGGTGTACACCTTGCTCATCGCCAGGGCGTAGGCCTCGACGTTGAGCTGGCCGGACACGGTGAGGAAGGCCTCACGGCCGAAGAAATCCTTTCGCCAGTCGATGCCGCCCTTGTCGTCGCGCGGCAGGTTGGCCAGGTCGAGCGTGGACAGGCGGAACATGTCGCCCGCGCCCTCGGCATCGGACGTGGTGATGACCGGGGTATTGATCCAGAAGAAGCCCTGTTCGGTGAGGATGCGGTGGATGGCCGTCATCATCGTGTGGCGCACGCGGGTGACGGCGCCGAACAGGTTGGTGCGCGGGCGCAGGTGGGCGACCTCGCGAAGGAATTCCATCGAGTGCTGCTTGGGCTGGATGGGGTAGGTGAGGGGGTCTTCGACGAAGCCGGTGACCTCCACCTTCGTGGCCTGGATCTCGAAGGCCTGGCCCTTGCCCTGCGAGGGCACGAGCCTGCCGGTGACGATGACGCCCGCGCCTGCGGAGAGGCGCTTCACCTCGGTCTCGTAGTTGGCGAGATCGGCGGTGGCCACGGCCTGGATCGGAGCGAAGCAGGAGCCGTCGCTCACGTTCACGAACGACAGACCGCCCTTGGATTCACGCAGGGTACGTACCCAGCCACGAACCGTAACCTCTTGTTCCGCCAACGTGCCGCCGGCGAGGGCCTGCTTGACGCTAACCACCGTCATGGATTGAAACTCCGTAAGAGGCGCCGCATTTAGGCGCATGTAAGCCGACCTTGCATGATAATGTAACGGCTGGGTGAACGGCACCGGCCCACGCTATTTAGCACGATTTAAAGACAAATCCATGAGCATCCAGATCACCCCCGCCGCGTCCGACCGCATGCGCGCCTTCCTGGCCAAGGCCCCCGAGGCCGCGGGCGTGCGTTTCGCCGTCAAGCGCATGGGGTGCTCGGGCTTCGGCTACGTGGTCGACCTCGCCGGGGCGGTGGCCCCGGAGGATGCCGTGCTCGACATCGACGGCGTCCGGGTGGTCATCGACCCCAAGAGCCTGCCCCTGGTCGACGGCACGCTCATCGACTTCCAGCGCCAGGGGCTCAACGCCTCGTTCGTGTTCCACAACCCGAACGCCACGGGGGAGTGCGGCTGCGGCGAGAGCTTCACGGTCTCCTGAACTCTCCATCGCGGACCCTAGTCCGCGCTAGGGGCTTGCCGTAACTTCCGGTTTCTCCTTACAATGCGCGGCTACCTCTCCACCTGGAGGGGTTTCTTGCCTCACCGGACATCCGGGAGGCTGCCATCCCCGCAAGGGGTGCATCCACAAGGAGCCACCATGCGTCATTATGAAGTCGTGTTCCTGGTCCATCCGGACCAGAGCGAACAGGTGCCCGCCATGATCGAGCGTTACAAGGCGCTGATCGAAGGCGACAACGGCAAGATCCACCGTCTCGAAGACTGGGGTCGCCGCCAGCTGGCCTATCCCATCGAAAACCTCGCCAAGGCTCACTACGTGATGCTGAACATCGAGGTTTCGCAGAACGTCCTGAACGAGCTCGAGACGGGTTTCCGTTTCAACGACGCCGTGCTGCGTCACCTCGTGGTTCGCCGCGACGAGGCCGACACCGAGCCGTCCTTCATCCTCAAGAGCAAGGAAAAGGACGAGCAGAAGGGTTCGCGTCGCCGTGACGAAGACCGTTCCGACGACAACGACAGCGATCGCGACAGCGACGACTAATAGGGGATCACGACATGTCCAAGTTCTTCCGTCGCCGCAAGTTCTGCCGCTTCACCGCCGAGGGCGTGAAGGAGATCGATTACAAGGATCTCAACACCCTTCGCCAGTACGTCACCGAGAACGGCAAGATCGTGCCCAGCCGCATCACTGGCACGAAGGCCCGTTACCAGCGCCAGCTGGCGACCGCGATCAAGCGCGCCCGCTACCTCTCGCTGCTGCCGTACACCGACAACCACGACGTCTGATCGGGCCGCCCTCCCACGGGAGGGCGTCTTCGACAGGCATGATTTCGGACAACCGTCCTGGCTGCACGGGGCCCAACCCGTGCTAACGAAAAGGAATACCTCATGGATCTCATTCTCCTCGAGAAGGTGAAGAACCTCGGCAACCTCGGCGACAAGGTCAGCGTCAAGCCGGGTTACGGCCGTAACTTCCTCCTCCCGACCGGCAAGGCCGCTCGCGCGACCGCCGCCAACCTCGAAGCGTTCGAAGCCCGTCGCGCCGAGTACGAAGCCAAGGCCAAGGAGCAGCTCTCCGGTGCCGAAGGCCGTGCGGCCAAGCTCGAAGGCGTGGAAGTCACGATCGAAGTGAATGCTTCGCCGGAAGGCAAGCTGTTCGGTTCGGTCAGCACCCGCGACATCGCCGAAGCCCTCGCGACGCAGGGCCACGACGTGGACAAGAGCGAGCTCATCCAGAGCGAAGGCCCGTTCCGCAACGTCGGCGAGTACGAAGTCGTCGTCAACCTGCACGCCGACGTGCAGCAGACGATCAAGGTCAAGGTCGTCGGCGCGTAAGCACCGTACTGCCGTTGATTCGAAAACGGGCGCCCACGGGCGCCCGTTTTTTTTCGTCATTCTGCGTACGCTGGAATCCAGTGCACTCTTCCGAGCCATGGCGAATCGGCTCTTCACTGGTCCCGGCGCCAGGCTCCTGCTTTCGCGGGAGCGGCCGGTGGTCAGGCAATCGCCCACAAGTTATCCACAGACTTATCCTCTCAACGCCTGAGACCAGGGCGCGTATCATCCCCTCTCACGCCCACCCGTTTCCGGGTCGGTGCCGGCTGCACATCGAGGTAATCCATGTCCTTCAATTCCGACCGCGATGAGCGGGGCGAGCGCGGGGAACGGCGCCGCCGTCGTGATTCCTCGGTGACGTCCATCGATACGCTGCGCATCCCGCCGCATTCCATCGAGGCGGAGCAGGCGGTGCTGGGCGGCCTCATGCTCTCGCCGGATTCGCTCGACAAGGTGGCCGACCGGCTCACCGACGAGGATTTCTATCGGAAAGACCACCGCTTCATCTGGCGCGCCATCAACGAACTGGCGGGTAAGGGGCTGCCTTGCGACGCCATCACGCTGGGCGAGTGGTTCCAGTCGAACGGCATGGACGAGATGGTCGGCGGAGCCGCCTACCTGCTCGAACTGGCCAGTTCCACGCCCAGCGCCGCGAACATCGCCGCCTATGGCGATATCGTTCGCGAGAAGTCGGTCCTGCGAAAGCTCATCGATGCCGGTACGTCCATCACCGAGGATGGATTTCGCCCCGAAGGCAAGAGCGTGCAGGAAGTGATGGAACTTGCCGAGCAGCGGGTATTCCGCATCGCCGAATCGGGTGCGCGCGGCAAGAAGGATGTCGTCTCGATGCGCGAAGCGGTGGGCGATGCCTTTCGCATGCTCACCGAACGCTACGAAAACCGCGGCAAGCTCACCGGCCTCTCGACGGGATTTACCGACCTGGACGAGCTCACGGCCGGGCTGCAGCCGTCCGACCTCATCATCGTCGCCGCCCGTCCCTCGATGGGCAAGACGGCGTTCGCGCTGAACCTGGCCGAGGCCGCCGCCATGCGCGGCAAGAAGGCCGTGGCGGTGTTCTCCATGGAAATGTCGGCCTCGCAGCTGGCGTTTCGATTGATTTCCTCGCTGGGTCGCATCCATGCGCAGAACCTGCGTACCGGCGATCTCGCCGAGGAGGACTGGCCGCGCGTCACCTCGGCCATCACGATGCTTTCCGACGCGAAGATCTTCATCGACGACACGCCGGCGATGTCGCCGGTGGAAATGCGCTCGCGCTCCCGCCGTCTCCAGCGCGAACACGGCCTGGGCCTGATCGTCATCGACTACCTGCAGCTCATGCAGGTGCCGGGTAACAGCGAAAACCGCGCGACGGAGATCTCGGAAATCTCCCGAGGCCTGAAGGCGCTGGCCAAGGAACTCAACGTGCCCGTCATCGCCCTGTCGCAGCTGAACCGCTCGCTGGAACAGCGCGCCGACAAGCGTCCGATGATGTCCGATCTTCGCGAATCCGGCGCTATCGAGCAGGACGCCGACGTCATCATGTTCATCTACCGCGACGACTACTACAACAAGGAATCGCCCGATAAGGGCCTGGCCGAGATCATCATCGGCAAGCAACGTAATGGTCCCACGGATACGGTGAAGCTGGCCTTCCTCGGCCATTACACCAAGTTCGAGAACTGGGCGCCGGATTCGTACGTCGGCAGCTTCGACTGAGGCGTATCAGCGACGCAGTTGCGGCCCCACGCGTTGCTCCAGCAACGCGATGAGTTCCGGCTGCATGTATGCATAGTCGTCGGGGATGTCGACGCACAGGAGGCGGGCCCTGCCCAGATCCGCCCGAAATCCCCTGCGCAGTTTCGCCAGGTGCGATTTCTCCATCGCTACGATCCGATCCGCCCAGCGCACCTGCTCGCTGGTCACCGGGCATTCGGCGTCGCGGTCGATGCCTGCCGAATCGGTCTCGATGCCCGGCCACGTGGCGAAGACCTGCTCGGCGGTAGGACTGCGCAGACGATTCTTCCCGCAGAGAAACAATACGCGGATCAACGGAGTTTCCTTGCCGGCCGTGACGGATGATTCATACGTGCATCGTAGCGTCATCCCGATAAGCACGGGGTCCGCGCATCGCTAGCATCGTTCGGTCTCGCGACAGCCTGTCCGCCCTCGTGCCCGAATGCCGGGCAGGTTTCTCATCATCGGGCGCAAGGACAGGGAATATCCATGGAGCACCTCCTCAAGCCGGCCGCTCGTGCCGCAGCGGCCATCGGCGCCACGTTCGTTTTGACCGCGTGCAACGCCACCAACCCGATGGTGGCGAAGTCGCAGCGCGAACACGAGGCCAAGGTGGCCGCCATTCCCCATTGTGCGAAAAAGCTCGGCAGCATCTCGGTCGTGGAGCCGGAGGGCGACGTGCACTGGTGGACGCAGCAGCAACTTCCGTCGCCGACCAAGCTCATCAAGGTCTTCGTCGCGAAGTCGGGGTGTTTCACCCTCGTCGATCGCGGCATGGGCATGAACGCGGCCATGCGTGAGCGTGAGCTCGCCTCGGGCGGCCAGTTGCGCGGCGGCTCCAACGTGGGCAAGGGGCAGATCAAGGCGGCCGATTACGTGATGGTTCCGGACCTGACCGCCAGCAACAAGGATGCCGGTGGCCTGGGCCTCGGTGCGCTGGTCGGCGGTGGCGCGGGTGCCTTGCTCGGTGCGATCAGCATCAGTTCCAAGACGGCCGACGTGGTGCTTACCGTGACCGACGTCCGCTCGTCCGAGCAGGTTGCCCTGGTGGAAGGCCATGGCGAGAAACACGACCTGGGCTTCGGCGGCAGTGGCGGATTGTGGGGCGCGGGCGGCCTCGGTGCCGCGGGCGTGGGCGGCTACGCCAGCACGACCCAAGGCCAGGTCATCGCCATGGCCTATCTCGATGCCTACACCAAGCTGGTGACCGAACTGGGTGGCCTGCCGTCGGACGCCTCGGCGGCGAACAGCCGCCAGACCGGCACGATACGCATGAAGACCCGCTTGGCCAGATCGTCCGACGGAAAAGTCGCCGTGCGTTCGCTGGAACCCGGCATGATGGTCTACCCGACCGGCAACAAGGCGGGGTTGATGTGGGAGGTGGAAGACGAGCACGGCAACAAGGGCTGGGTCTCTTCGGAGAAGTTCGATCTGGCGAAGTAAGGGCGATGGCGGACGGATGGGCCGCCGTCCGCCACAATCGCGCCATGCGTCGGGCCGGGCGTTGCCGCTAGACTGCGTCGTCCTTTGCCGTCCCGTCGTATTTCGTCATGAGTCGCACCACCGTCGCCACCATCCACCTCGGTGCCTTGCGCCACAACCTCGCACGGGTTCGCGAGCTCGCAGGCAGCGCGAACGTGATGGCTGTGGTGAAGGCCGATGCGTATGGGCATGGCCTGGAGCGCGTGGCTCGGGCGCTCGACGGCGACGCTGGGGCGTTCGCCGTGGCATCGATCGCCGATGGCCTGCGGCTGCGTGCGGCGGGGCATCGGCAGCGTATCGTGGTGCTTTCCGGGCCCGATGCGCCGTCCGATATCGCGGAAATGCAACGGCTGCAACTCGATGCGCTCGTTCATCACGATACGCAACTGCCCTGGCTGGCGAAGGCCGATCCGGCGCGCGGTCCGTTACGTGTCTGGCTGAAGATCGACACGGGCATGCACCGGCTCGGTTTTCCGCCGGAGCGTGCGTGCGAGGTCCATGCCGCGCTACGCGCGATGCCGGCGGTGGATGCCGAGGTCGGGCTGATGACGCATTTCGCCTCCTCCGAGGTATTCCAGGGCGTGGACACCGCGTCGCAGATCGAACGGTTCCGAGGCGTGACCGAAGGCTTGCCGGGGCCACGCGCCCTTTCCAATTCCGCCGCGGTGCTGGGCTGGCCCGACGCGCGCGGCGACTGGGTGAGGGTGGGGGGTCTGCTGTATGGCCTTTCGGTGGTGGATGGCAAGTCGGGCGCGGATTTCGGCTTTCGGCCCGCGATGACGCTGACGACGCGGCTCGTCGCGATCAACCGCCTCGCGAAGGGCGAGCGGGTGGGTTACAACGGCACCTATGAATGCCCCGAGGACATGGCGGTCGGCGTCGCGGCCATCGGTTACGGCGACGGTTATCCGCGCAGCGCAGCCATCGGTACGCCGGTACTCGTCGAGGGCGTCGCCGCGTCGATCGTCGGTCGCGTGTCGATGGATCTCATCACCATCGACCTGCGCGGCGTGCCAGCGGCCCGGGTCGGCGATCGCGTGACGTTGTGGGGCAAGGGCTTGCCCGTGGAGGTCGTTGCCGCCTCCGCCGGCACGATTTCCTATGACCTTACCTGCGGCATGACCCGTCGCGTGCTCTTCGCCGAGGACGACGCCTGATCCTTGCGTATCGCTTCCTGCGACGCGCTCGCGTTATATAGGCAGTCTTTCGAGCGAGAACGAATCCCATGGCCAAGGCCAAGACCGCCTACGTCTGCACACAGTGCGGCGCCGAGCACAGCAAGTGGCAGGGTCAGTGCGCCGAATGCGGCGAGTGGAACGTGCTCTCCGAGTTCGTGGTGCAGCCGGCGAAGCCGGCCGCCGTATCCGCCGGCGCGCGGCGCGGCGGCTATGCCGGCGACGCCGCGGGCTCGCCGAAGATCACGCCGCTCACCGAGGTGCTGCTGACGGCGGAGGCGCGCACTCACACCGGCATCGGCGAACTCGATCGCGTGCTGGGCGGCGGCCTGGTCGACGGCTCGGTGGTGCTGATCGGCGGCGATCCGGGCATCGGCAAGTCGACGTTGCTCCTGCAGATGCTCGGTACGCTCGGTGCCGTGCTGCCCAGCCTGTACGTCACGGGCGAGGAATCGTTGGCGCAGGTGGCCGGTCGGGCGCAGCGTCTCGATCTTCCGCTGGCGCCGCTGCACGCACTGGCCGAGACCTGTATCGAGCGCATCCTCGAGCAAGCGGCGGCGGCCCGTCCGCGCGTGCTCGTCATCGACTCCATCCAGACGATCTGGACCGAACTGCTCACTGCGGCGCCGGGCTCGGTGAGCCAGGTGCGCGAGTCGGCCGCCAAGCTCACCCGCTTCGCCAAGGAAACCGGCACGTCGGTATTCCTCGTCGGTCATGTCACGAAGGAAGGCGGTATCGCCGGCCCGCGCGTGCTCGAGCACATGGTCGATGCGGTGCTCTATTTCGAGGGCGAATCCGGCAGTCGCTTCCGGGTGTTGCGCGCCTTCAAGAACCGTTTCGGCGCGGTGAACGAGCTGGGCGTGTTCGCCATGTCGGAAAAGGGCCTGCGTGAAGTACCCAATCCCTCGGCGATCTTCCTTTCGGCGCATGCGGGCCCTACGCCAGGCAGCGCGGTGATGGTCACGCGCGAGGGCACGCGGCCGTTACTGGTCGAGGTGCAGGCACTGGTCGACCAGTCGTCGCTGGGCAATCCGCGGCGCGTGGTGCTGGGTCTGGAGCAGAACCGCCTCGCGATGCTGCTGGCGGTGCTGCATCGGCATGGGGGCGTCGCGGCGTATGACCAGGACGTCTTCGTCAATGTCGTCGGCGGCATCCGTGTGCAGGAGACCGCCTCCGACGTACCCGTGCTCATGGCGGTGCTGTCCAGCCTGCGCGACAGGCCCTTGCCGGAAAAGACCATCGCGTTCGGCGAAGTGGGCCTGTCGGGAGAGATCCGGCCCGTGCCTAACGGCGAGGAGCGACTGAAGGAGGCCGCCACGCATGGTTTTCGGCGTGCCGTGGTACCCGCCGCCAATGCGCCGCGCAAGGGCAGGGTGGGAGAGATGGACGTGATCGGCGTGGAGCGGCTGTCGCAGGCGATCGACGCGAGCCGGGAGTAATGCGCTCCGCAGGCATCGCGGACAGGGTCCGCTCCCACCCTTCGGTAGGCAACCTTGCTACCGGAGCGTGGGAGCGGACCCTGTCCGCGATAGGCCTTGCCCCTGGCTCAAGCCGTGCGATGCAGGATCAACTCCAGCACCAGCTTGGTGCCGAAGAACGCCAGCAGCAGGATGCCCATGCCGATCAACGTGAGATTCACCGCGCGAATGCCGCGCCAGCCGTGGCGCCAGCGCCCCCACAGCAGCACCCCGAAGACGACCCACGCCACGATGGAGAGCACCGTCTTGTGCACCAGGTGCTGGCTGAAGAGATCGCCGACGAAGAGGGCGCCGGTCACGAGGGTGAGCGTGAGCAGGACGAAGCCGACGCCGATGAGGCGGAAGAGCAGGATTTCGGTAAGCGTCAGCGGGGGCAGGGCACGCAGCCAGTGACCGAAGCGGCTGCGGCGCAGCGCGCGCTCCTGGATGGCGAGCAAGATGGCCAGGGCCGCCGCGATGGAGAGGATGCCGAAGGCCAGCACGGCGATGGTGACGTGCAGCTCGATCTGCCAGGTCATCGACTCCGGCGCCGTGCGGGGGGCGAGGAAGGTGTCCATGGCGAGGAAAATCGCCGCCAGCGGGAAGACCAGGATGCCCAGCCCGGCCACCGGACGCGACAGGTTCACCACCAGGGTGAGTGTCGAGGCGATCCACGCCACGAGCGAGAGGGCGGCGAAGAAGTGGAGGTCGAGCGTGCCGCGGTGCGCGCTCAACAACACGGCCGCGTGGGCCAGGGCGGCGAGGCAGGCGAGCGCCATGCCCGAGCGCGCGAGCGGCTGGCCGCCCGTGACGAGCGGGCGCGCCAGTACGCCCGCGGCGCACAGGTAGAGGACGACGGCAGCCAGCGAGAGGGCGATCACGATCATGGATGCGCAGTGTGGCATAGCGGCCATGGGGCGTGAATGCGGCATGGTGGCACCTGGGGCGAGAGGCATGGGCGATGGGGACGGGGGCGAGGCATCCAACCCCGACGACCCGGCCCATGCGCTGCCCCGCTTTCCCGGGGGCGCTTGCCCCATGCCTTGCCGGCCGCGTCCCCACCTCACCATCCCGCATCCGCTATAATTCGCTGTCACCCTCCGAAGTCTCCCCGCCATGTTCGAATCGCTCAGCCAACGTCTCTCCGATACCGTCAACCGCTTGCGTGGTCGCGGCCGGCTGACCGAAGAAAACATCCGCGAGACCTTGCGCGAGGTGCGCATCGCCTTGCTCGAGGCCGACGTCGCCCTGCCGGTGGTGAAGGCCCTGGTCGAGCGCGTGAAGGTGCGTGCCGTCGGCCAGGAAGTCCTCAAGAGCCTCTCGCCGGGCCAGGCGTTGGTGAAGGTCGTCAGCGACGAACTCACCGCCGTGATGGGCGTGGCCAACAGCGAACTGAACCTCGCCGCGCAACCGCCCGCCGTCGTGCTCATGGCCGGCCTGCAGGGCGCGGGCAAGACCACCACGGTGGGTAAGCTCGCCCGCTTCCTGAAGGAGCGCAAGAAGAAGCGCGTGATGGTGGTCAGCTGCGACGTCTACCGTCCCGCCGCCATCGAGCAGCTGCGCACGCTGGCCTCCCAGGTCGAGGTGTCGTTCTTCCCGTCCGAGGCGGGTCAGGATCCCGTCGAGATCGCCCGGGCCGCCGTCGCCGCAGCACGTCGCGAAGTGATCGACGTGCTGCTGGTGGATACCGCCGGCCGCCTGCATGTCGACGAGGCGATGATGCAGGAGATCAAGTCCCTGCACGCGGCGATCGACCCCATCGAAACCCTGTTCGTCGTCGATTCGATGACCGGTCAGGACGCCGCCAACGTCGCCAAGGCCTTCTCCGACGCCCTGCCGCTCACCGGCGTGGTGCTCACCAAGACCGACGGCGACGCCCGTGGCGGTGCCGCGCTGTCGGTGCGCTACGTCACCGGGCGCCCGATCAAGTTCCTCGGCGCCGGCGAGAAGTCCGATGCCCTCGAGCCGTTCCACCCTGATCGCGTGGCCCAGCGCATCCTCGGCATGGGCGACGTGCTCTCGCTCGTGGAAGAGGTGGAGCGCAAGGTCGACCAGGAGAAGGCGCAGAAGCTGGCCGAGAAGGTCATCAAGGGTAAGCGCTTCGATCTCAACGACATGCGAGACCAGCTCGAGCAGATGAACAATATGGGCGGCCTGGCCGGTCTCATGGACAAGCTGCCGGGCATGTCCAGTATTCCCGATAGCGTGAAATCCAAGGTCAACGACGGCGAGCTGAAGAAGATGGTCGCCATCATCGGCTCGATGACCAAGAAGGAACGCCGCCACCCGGATCTCCTGAACGGCTCGCGCAAGGCCCGCGTGGCGCGCGGCTCCGGCACCCAGCCGGCCGACGTCAACCGTCTGCTCAAGCAGTACATGCAGATGGAGAAAATGATGTCCAAGCTGTCCAAGGGCGGCAGCAAGGGCCTTCTGCGCCAGATGCGCGGCGCCATGAAGGGCATGGGCGGCATGGGCGGCATGATGCCGCCGGGCCGCTGATAGGCCCCGGCGGAGTGAAGCGTAAGTAGGGGCCCCTGTCGTGAAGTCGGCGGCGGCGGCTCACTGTTCACGGTTTACTTTCTTACGCTCTTCCCTTTTTCAAAACTTTCGCTAAAATGTCCGGCTTTACCGCGCCCGCTTCTCGCGCGCGCCTTGCCGGCATCCGGCACTCTGGAGCTCGTAACTTATGGTCAAGATTCGTCTTTCGCGCGGTGGCGCCAAGGGCCGTCCGTTTTATCACATCGTCGTGACCGACCAGCGCGCCCCGCGCGACGGTCGCAACATCGAACGCGTCGGTTACTACAACCCGGTCGCTTCGGGCGCCGACAAGCGCCTCGAGCTCGACGTCGCCAAGGTCCAGGCCTGGGTCGCCAAGGGTGCTCAGCTGACCGACAAGGTCCGCGCCCTCGTGAAGGAAGCCGGCAAGCTGGCGGCTTGATGTCGACGGAGTCCGGGAAGCGCGTCCGCGTAGGGCGCATTGTCGGACTCCATGGCGTGCAGGGTCAGGTCAAGCTCGAAAGCTGGACCGAGCCTCGCATCCAGATCTTCCGTTACCAGCCCTGGCTGCTCACCGCGCCGGGCGTGAACCGGGAGATGAGCGGAATCCGTGGGAACGCGCAGGGCAAGGGCATCGTCGCCTCCCTGCCGGGCATCACGGATCGCGACCAGGCGGCCGCGCTGGTCGGTTGCGAGATCACCGTCTCGCGCGACGTGCTGCCGCCGCCCGCTCCGGGCGAGTTTTACTGGGTCGATCTCGAAAACCTCGAGGTCGTCACCACGGAAAACGTGCACCTGGGTCGGGTCAGCCATCTGTTCTCCACGGGCGCCAACGACGTCATGGTGGTGAAGGACGGCGAAAGGGAGCGACTGGTTCCGTTCGTCCAGGGCCCCTACGTGCATTCGGTCGATTTCGACAGCGGACGCATCGTGGTGGACTGGGATCCTGAATTCTGAACAGCGACTGCTGAAGATCATGCGCATCGACGTGGTTTCGCTGTTTCCCGATTTCGTCCGCCAGTCGGCCGCGATCGGGGTGGTCGGAAGGGCGCAGCAGCGTGAGCTGCTCCAGGTGGAAGCCTGGAATCCACGGGATTTCGCCACCGACAACTATCGCACCGTGGATGGGCGCCCCTTCGGCGGTGGACCCGGCATGGTGATGCTGATCGAACCCCTGCGAGCGGCGCTCGTGGCGATTCGCGAGGCGGCACCGGAACCGGTGCATGTGATTTATCTCAGCCCGCAAGGTGCGCGGCTGACGCAGAAACGGGTGGAGGCGCTGGCGGCCATGCCGCGAATCGCCCTGATCTGCGGACGTTACGAGGGTGTGGACGAGCGCCTGCTCGAGCACGAGGTCGACGAAGAGCTTTCAATCGGCGATTATGTGCTGTCTGGCGGGGAACTCGGCGCAGCGGTGGTCATCGATGCGGTGGGTCGTCTACAGGAAGGTGCGTTGAACGACGCGCTGTCCGCCCAGCAGGATTCGTTCTCGGACGGTCTTCTGGATTGCCCGCATTACACCCGTCCCGTGCATCACGATGCCTGGGGCGGCGTGCCGGAGGTGCTGCTTTCCGGCGATCACGCGGCTATTCGCCGCTGGCGTCGCAAGCAGTCGCTAGGTCGAACCTGGCTGCGCCGGCCGGATTTGCTAACGCAGCGTGTACTCGACGACGAGTCGAGGGCATTGCTGGATGAATTCCGCCGTGAATATGCACGGCCAAACGGTGCGGCCGGAAACGACCGCCGTAACGAAAACTGACAGGTGCGTCATGAACAAACTCCTCCAACAGTTCGAAGCCGAGCAGATCACCCGCCAGCTGCCGGATTTCGGCCCTGGCGACACCGTGGTCGTGAATGTGAAGGTGAAGGAAGGTAACCGCGAGCGCGTCCAGGCGTTCGAGGGCATCGTCATCGCCAAGCGCAGCCGTGGGCTGCACTCCGCCTTCACCGTGCGCAAGATCTCGCACGGCACCGGCGTCGAGCGCGTGTTCCAGAGCCACAGCCGCGCCATCGACTCGGTCGAAGTCAAGCGTAAGGGTAAGGTCCGCGGCGCCAAGCTGTACTTCCTGCGTGGCCTGGAAGGCAAGGCCGCTCGCATCAAGGAAGACATCGCCGCCGCCGCTGCCGCCAAGGCCGCGAAGAAGGCTGCCGCTGCCGCCGAGTAATCGGTCTGGTGTGAGGCGACGAAAAAGCCCGCGAGCGATCGCGGGCTTTTTTGCGTGTGCGGCGTTGGTGAAAACCGTGCTTATCGCCTACGGCGAGGCGTACGTCAGCGCGAACGGCATGCCGTCAGATCGGCATGTACTCCTCGGCCAGCACCTTCGCCGGCTCCTGCAGGAAGTTGCCCTGCACGAAATCGACGCCACAGGCGAACAGCAGCGAGGTGCTGACGGCATCCTCCACCCATTCGGCCACGGTCTGCTTGCCCGAAGCATGGCCTTCCTTGCAGATCTCCGCGATCTTCTTCTGGTTCTCGGGATGCTGCGGCAGGTCGGTCATGAAGCTGCGGTCGATCTTGAGGTAATCGGCCTCGAGATGGGTGAGCATCTGGAACGAATTGAGGCCCGACCCGAACTGTTCGATGGCGAACCGGCCGCCCGACTTGCGCCAGCCGCTGACGAACTCCTGCACCGGCCGCAGGCGGTTGAGCACCTTCGACTCGGGCATTTCCACCACGAGCGTGCTGCGACGCAGGTTCGCTGTTTCCAGGCGGCGCTTGAGCCATGGGAGCAGGTCGGGGTCTTCCACCGACTGCATCGTGAGCTTCACGAAGTAGGTGGTGGTAAGGCCGTCGTTTTCGCGGTGGACCAGGGCATCGATGGCGTGGCCGAGCACCCAGCGATCGATGGCGGGCAGCAGGCCGTTGCGTTCGGCGACCGGCAAGAAATACGACGGCAACACGTCGCCCTTCGGGCCACGCATGCGGACGAGGATTTCGTAGAACTCGCCGGCCGCGTCCTGCAGGCTGATGATCTGCTGGTGGTAGAGGCGCAGCCCGTCTTCGGCGAGGGCTTCGCGGACCAGGTCCAGCCAGTACTGCTCCCGTTCGGCGTCGGCTTTTTCGCGGGCGCTGGGGTCGTGCAGCTCCACGCGGTTGCCGCCCTGGTTCTGGGCGTTGCGCAATGCCGTGTTGGCTTGCTCGAGCACGGTGTCGGTATTGGCGTTCTTCTCGGCCAGGAGCGTGCCACCGATGGTGACGCTGACCGTCAACGAGCGGCTGCCCACGTCGAAGATATGTTCGGCCACCGTCGTGCGCAGTCGTTCGGCGAGGGCGGCATGTTCGATGTCGCCGCGCGCGCCCAGCACGAGGCCGATGGTGTGGTCGCCGAGTACGCCGGCGATGTCGTCGTCGTCGATGGACTCGCGCACCTTGGCCGCCAGGGTGGCGAGCAACTGGTCGGCGTTGCCCAAGCCCGCGCTGGCGACCATGTCCTTCCAGTTGTCGGGCTCGACCAGCAGGACGGCCTGGCCCGCCCGCCCGGCGGCGGCAGCGGCCACGGCTTCGTCGATGTGCTCGAGCGTCCGTGCGCGGTTGAACAGGCCGGTGACCGGGTCGCGCTGCAACTGGGCCACGAGGGCGGGGTCGACCGTCTGCTGGCGGAAGACGATCTGGATGCAGGCTTCGCCCTCGAAATTGGCCTGGGCGAACTCGGCCCTGGCCTTGAACGTGCCGCCGTCGTCGCGTCGGGCGAGCAGGTCCATGGGCTCCGGGCGCTCGCCGCGGGAAAGGCCGCGCAGCACGTTCTTGAAGTCGTCGGCGTGGGTGCCGGCGATGAGGTCGAGGATGGGCAGGCCTATGATGTCGTCGACCTCGGCGAAGCCGAATGCTTCCAGGTAGGCCTGGTTGACGCGCACGTGCATGCCTTCGTGCACATAGGCGATGGCGTCGCGGGACGAGTCGAGCAGGGCATCGCAGCGCCGCTCCGTCTCCCGCAAGGCGGTTTCCAGGCGGCGCACCTGGCGTCGCGTGGACAGGGAGTCGAACTCGCGCTGGACCACCGACAGCACCTGCTCGGAGCGTGGCCGCAGGGCGATGCCGCGCGCGCCAGCCGCGACGAGGTCGACCACCGAATCGTCCAGGTGGTCGACCACCGCGATGAGGGCGATGTCGCGCCCGCTCGCGTCGAGCTGGCGGGCCACGGCCGAGGGGTCGATCCCCGCAACGGACGGGTTCACGAGGACGAGGTCGGGATGGGTGTCGTCGAGCGCGGCGCGGATGCCTTCCGCGTCGGTGGCCCTGGCGGGACGGACGGCGATGCCGCCGTTGCGCAGGACGTTGATCAAGAGTTCGGCGTCTTCCACCGACTCTTCGATGAAGAGAATCCTGATGACGTTGTCTTGTTTCATGCCATTCCGGTTGCCGCTTTGTCCACCCTGCGATGCCGGAACATCCGGCCCCGCTTCCCCCGACGCGGTCCGGTCGGCCGAAGCCGACCGGAGAGGCACATACTAACGCGCCGAATCGGCAACAGGTCGTTTTGACGGATCGCCCGGAAGTTCGCGGACCAGTTTCGGGACCAGATAGCCGGGCAGGCGGCCGCGCAGCTCGTCGAGGAGTGCCAGGGCGTGGTCGTCGGACACTTCGAAGTGGGCCGCACCGGAGACCTTGTCGAGCTGGTGCAGGTAATACGGCAGCACGCCCGCCGCGAACGAGCGCTCGCACAGCGAGGCGAGCGCGTCGGCATCGTCGTTGACGCCGGCCAGCAGCACCGACTGGTTGAGCAACGTGGCACCGGCCTCGCGCAGGCGTGCGCAGGCGGCGTCGACGGTCGCGTCGAACTCGTTGGCGTGGTTGGCGTGCAGCACCACCACCTTCTGGAGGGGGAGGGCCGCGAGCCATTGCGTGAAGGCGTCGTCGACACGCTCGGGTAGCACCACCGGCAGGCGCGTATGGATGCGCAGGCGGATCACGTGGGGCAGGGCGGCGAGGCCTCGCGTGAGTTCCTCGAGCTTGTGCGTGGCCAGGGAAAGCGGGTCGCCGCCGGAAAGGATCAGCTCGCGGATCGACGTATCGGCGGCCACGTGGGCAAGGGCATCGCGCCACTGGGCCGCGGCGGCGATTTCCTCCCCATAGGGGAAATGGCGCCGGAAGCAGTAGCGGCAGTTCACCGCGCACGAGCCGCTGGCGATCAGCAGGGCGCGGCCGTCGTACTTGTGCAGCAGGCCGTGGCCGGCCCGCGAGGCCATGTCGCCCACGGCGTCCACCGTATAGCCCTCGGCCGGGTCGTGCTCTTCCCGTCGCGGCAGCACCTGGCGAAGCAGGGGGTCGTCCGGATCGCCCGGGCGCATGCGGGCCACGAAACCACGCGGAACCCGCAGCGGAAAGCCGGCGTCGTCGGGCGGAAGCAGGTCGGCGCGGTGGGCGAGACCCACGGCGGCCAGGAGTTCGCCCGCATCGGTGATGGCATCCCGCCACAGCTCGCGCCAGCCCGGGGAGGGCGTGGATAGGCGGGACGGGGGGCTTGCGGTTATCATGGTGGGCCTTGGGGCGGGCCACGAGGCCCCTTAGAGCCCCCTATTTTAGCCGCCCGGCGGGCGGATTCACCTCTGGAGCACGAAACGCATGGCGACTCTTGGCCTCAATGACGTCAAAACGGGCAAGAAGATCCTTCACAACGGCGACCCCTGGGTCATCACCGAAGCCGACTTCATCAAGCCGGGCAAGGGCCAGGCGTTCACCCGCATCCGCGTGCGCAACCTGAAGGACGGCCGCACCACCGAGTTGACCCTGAAGTCGAGCGATTCGTACGAAGAGGCCAACGCCGTCGACACCGACGCCACCTTCTCGTACATCGAAGGCACCGGCAACGAGCGCGAGTGGGTCTTCATGCACACGGAAACCTTCGAGCAGTACCGCGCCAACCTGGCCGCCATGGGCGACGCCTGGAAGTGGCTCAAAGGTGACGAGGAGTGCCAGATCACCCTCTTCAACGAAACCCAGATCATCGCCGTCCAGGCGCCGAAGTTCGTCGAACTGAAGATCGTCGAGACCGATCCGGGCGTCCGTGGCGACACCTCGGGCGGCGGCGGCAAGCCGGCCACGCTCGAAACCGGCGCCGTGGTGCGCGTTCCGCTGTTCGTCAACCAGGACGAAGTCATCAAGGTCGATACCCGCACGGGTGAGTACGACAGCCGCGTCAAGTAAGGCGGTACGTTCCACGACTCCGACGGCACGGCCGCCCCCTGGGCGCCGTGCCGTTTGCTTATAGGCCATGAGGCGATGCCCGTCCCCCGCATCGCGACCCACGAGGTGACAATGAGCAGCAGCCCCCTTGCCGTCGATCTTCTCATCGAGGCCCGCTGGGTCGTACCGGTGGAACCGCACGGCGTCGTGCTCGACGACCATGCCGTGATCGTGAACGACGGCGCGATCGTCGCGATCGTGCCTGCCGACGAGGCCCGCGCGCTTTATGCCCCGAAGGAGCGCGTGTCGCTCGGCGAACACGCGCTGATCCCCGGCCTGGTGAACTCGCACACGCACAACCCCATGACGCTGCTTCGTGGCCTCGCCGACGACCTGCCGCTCATGACCTGGCTGCAGGACCACATCTGGCCGGCCGAAGGCCGCGTGATGGGCCCGGACTTCATCCGCGACGGCGTGGAACTGGCCGTGGCCGAGATGATCCGAGGCGGCACCACCTGTGCCAACGAGAACTACTTTTTCCCCGACGTGATCGCGGCCACCTATCGCCAGATGGGCTTTCGCGCGGTGGTGGGCCTGCCCATCATCGACTTCCCCACGCCGTGGGCGAAGACCTCCGACGAATATTTCCAGCGCGCCGTGGAAGTGCACGATGCGCTGCGCGGCGAATCGCTGCTGAGCACGGCGTTCGCACCGCACGCGCCGTACACGGTGTCGGACGAGAACTTCGAACGCATCCGCGTGCTCGCCGAACAGCTCGACATTCCCATCCACCTGCACACGCACGAGACCGCGCAGGAAGTGGACGAGGCGGTCGCGAAGGACGGCATGCGTCCGATCGAGCGGCTGAAGAAGCTGGGCCTGCTGAACGAGCGCCTCATCGCCGTACACATGACCCAGCTCACCGACGGCGAGATCGCCGCGTGCGCGGCCGCCGGCGTGTCGGTGGTGCATTGCCCCGAATCCAACCTCAAGCTCGCCTCGGGTTTCTGCCCGGCCGAGAAGCTGCGCCGCGCGGGCGTCAACCTGTGCATCGGCACCGACGGTTGCGCGTCGAACAACGACCTGGACATGTTCGGCGAGATGCGTACCGCCGCGATGCTCGCCAAGGCCGTGGCCGGCGACGCCGCCGCCTTCGACGCCGCCTCGGCGCTACGCGCCGCCACGCTCAACGGCGCCGCGGCCATCGGCCTGGGCGACAAGGTCGGTTCGATCGAGCCGGGCAAGCGCGCCGACCTCGTCGCCGTGCGTCTCGACGATCTCGAAACCCAGCCCCTGTACCATGTGGCCTCGCAATTGGTATACGCCACCGGCCGCCACCAGGTGAGCGACGTGTGGATCGACGGCCAGCGCAAGCTGGCCGACAAGCGCCTGGTCGGCATCGACGTCGACGCCATCCGTGAGAAGGCGCGCGGATGGCGCCAGCGCATCGCCGCGGAGGATCCGGCATGAACGAACCGATGCACCTGTATCTCGTGATGGCCATGCGTACCCCGCAATTCCAGGTGTCGGCGGGCGAGGCCCACAAGGCATTCCTCGACGACCTGATCGAGCAGAACCTGCTCGAACTCACCGGCCCCTTCACCGACGGCACTGGCGGCGCCTATCTCCTGCGCGCCACGGATCTCGCCACCGCCACGCAGATCGCGCACGGCGACCCCCTGCACACGAGCGGCTCGTCCGCGCTCACCGTGCACGAGTGGCGCGTGCGCCGTTTTCCCTGAGGTTTTCGTCATGCAGAATGCCAATGTCAGCGCGGAAGAAATCGCCCGCTTCGAAAAACTCGCCGCCCGCTGGTGGGATCCCGACGGCGAATCCCGCCCGCTGCACGACCTCAACCCCGTGCGTGCGGCCTACGTGGCCGGCCTCGCCGACCTGCGTGGCGCGAAGGTGGCCGACGTCGGCTGCGGCGGCGGCCTGCTCAGCGAGGCGCTGGCCCGCGCGGGGGCGAACGTCACCGCTATCGACCTGGGCGCCAAGCTGATCGAAATCGCGAAGCTGCACCTGTTCGAGTCCAACCTCACGGTGGACTATCGCGTGCAGTCGTCCACCGAACTGGCCGACGCCGAGGGCGGCACGTTCGACACCGTGTGCTGCATGGAGCTGATCGAACACGTGCCCGATCCGCTGGTGCTGGTGCGCGACCTCGCCGCCTTGCTGAAGCCGGGCGGCCGCCTGTTCCTTTCCACCCTCAACCGCACGCCGGCCGCGTTCGGCGCGGCCATCGTCGGCGCCGAATACCTCATGCGCCTGCTGCCGCGCGGCACGCATCACTACGCGCAGTTCCTCAAGCCTTCCGAGGTGGCGGGGATGCTGCGTCACGCCGGCCTCGAACTCGAAGACATCAAGGGCCTGACGTACAACCCGATCACCCGCAACGCGAGCCTGTCGGGCAATACCTCCGTCAATTACGTGCTCTGCGCGAGGAAGGCCTCGTGAAGCCGTTGCCGTTCAAGCCCGAAGGCGTGTTCTTCGACCTCGACGGTACCTTGCTCGACAGCGCGCGCGATCTCTACGCGGCGCTCGTGACGCTCGGCGGCGAACTGGGCCGCGAGGCTCCCCCCTACGAGACGGTGCGTGCCGTGGTCTCCCGCGGCTCGCGGGCCATGCTCGCGGTCACCTTTCCCGAATTCGACGCCGACGCCATCCTCGCCCAGATACCGCGGTTCTTCGCGCTGTACGAAGCGACGATGGGCACCGACGGTTCGCATCCTTTCGACGGCATCGAGCCGTTGCTGGCGGGCCTGGATACGGCGGACATCCGTTGGGGCATCGTCACGAACAAGCCGGGCGCGCTCACCGATGCGCTATTGCCACGCGCCGTGCCGAACTGGAAGCCGGCCGCCGTCGTCTCGGGCGATACGTTGCCGGTGAAAAAACCCGACCCCGCGCCCGTGCTGCACGCCTGCGCGATCGCCGGTTGCGATCCGGCGCGTTCGGTGTTCGTCGGCGACGACCGCCGCGACGTGTCGGCGGGTCATGCCGCCGGGCTCTATACGGTGGCGGTGCGCTGGGGTTACCTCGATGGCGGCGATCCGGCCGAGTGGGGCGCCGACGCGGTGATCGGGCATCCCGACGAACTGGCGGCGTTGTGCGGGCTCGGCGAGGTGGCGGCGTGAGCGACGGCGCCACTCAGAGTTACGTCGACAAGTGGTTGGCGGTGCAGCCGCAGCAGCGCATCGCGCTGGGTTTCGTCGATGCCGCCACGCGCGACGGGCACGTGGCGCTCGCCGCGTTCGAACAGGAACTCATCGCCTCGGCCTACGGTATCCGCGAGCCGCAGGTGGCGGCGGCCAAGCTCCAGTGGTGGGCGGAAGAACTCTCCGGGGCGACGGCCAGCGGTGGACGCCATCCGCTGACCAAGGTGCTGTTCGCCAGCGCGCGGGCCAAACAGGTGTCCTCCGGCGTTTGGCTGGCCCCGGTGCTGGCCGCCATGGCGCAGTTGGAGCAGGGCACGCCGTCCGATTTCGACGCCCAGGTGGCGGCCGCCCGCAACATGCACGGGGCGCTGGCCGCCCTGGAGAACGCCTGGTGGTTCGGCGCCGATGCGGCGGCCGAGGCCGCGACACGCGTGGCCACGTTGTCGCACCTGGTGTTCGCCTTGTCGCGCCTGGAACTCGACGCCGAGCGCGAGCGGCTGCCACTGCCGATGTCGAGGCTGGCCCGCCATGGCTTGTCGCGCACGCAACTGAAGAACGATTCCCCGGCGCGGCGCGATGCCGTGCGGGCGCAGTTGGGCGACCTTGCCGAGGGCCTCCGGGCCGCGTTGGCCCTGGGCGAGCCGCTGAGCACGTTTCGCGGCCTGGAAGGGCGCACGGCCCTGGCGACCGCGCACGGCGCGTCACGCGCCGCCGAGCCGTTCGCGGAGCTGCATCGCCGGCAGTCGCGGACCGGGCCGGCCACGGCCTTCCGGGCTTGGCGTGCGGCGCGGCGTGCGGCGCGGTTGGGCTGAACGGACCATTTCCCGGCACTCACCATTGACCCTGTCGCTTCCATGCCCCATGTCGGTGCCGTGAGCCGGTAACGGCCTTTCCAAGGATTTTTCGATGTACATCCAAGATTCCCCGACCCGCCTGCTGCCCGACGTGGCCTCCCAGGAACACGCCCTGGCGATCGGCACGCTCGACTGGGTCGGCATGGACGGCATGGAGATGCCGGTGGCCTTCGACGCCGGCGACGGCGACGTGCGTGCCACGGGCGCCCGCGTGGGCGCCTTCGTCAACCTCAACAAGTCCGAGGCGCGCGGCATCCACATGTCGCGTCTCTACCTGCTGGTGTCCGAGGCCTTGTCCGCGGGGCCGCTGACCCTCGGTGGCATCCGCGACCTGCTGGGGCAGTTCCTGAGTTCGCACGAAGGGCTGTCGGACCACGCGCGCCTCACCATCGGCTTCGAGCACCTCGTGCGCCGGCGTGCGCTGCGCAGCGACAACAGCGGTTGGCGCGCGTATCCGATCACCATCGACGCCACGCTGAAGGGCGAGGCGTTCCATGTCGAGATCACCACCGACGTGGTCTATTCGTCCACCTGTCCGGCGTCGGCCGCGCTGTCGCGCCAGCTGATCCAGGACAGCTTCGCCAAGGCGTTCCCGGCCGACCGGTCGATGGATCGCGAGACCATCCTCGCGTGGCTGGGCACGGAGCAGGGTATCGTGGCCACGCCCCACGCCCAGCGCAGCACGGCGACGATCCGCGTGCGGCCGGCGGGCGAAGGCACCTTCGACCTCATCGGCATGATCGACCGCGTGGAAAGCGCGCTGGGCACGCCGGTGCAGACCGCGGTCAAGCGCGCCGACGAGCAGGCCTTCGCGCTCGCCAACGGCAGCAACCTGATGTTCTGCGAGGACGCCGCGCGCCGCATCCAGAAAACCCTCGATGCCGACGACGGCATCGCCGACTTCCACGTGCGCGTGGCGCATCACGAGAGCTTGCATCCGCACGACGCGGTGGCGTTCTCGAGCAAGGTTCGCCGGTAGTTTCCCGCATTCTCGAATCGCGGACCCTGTCCGCGATTACCGGATGCCGGGAAGCAACAGGGGATCCAGCCTTACCCCGAACCAGTTGAACCCCCAATGCACGTGCGGCCCGGTGGCTCGCCCGGTCTTGCCGGCCGCGCCCAGCACCTCGCCCTGGCGCACGTGCTGCCCCACCTTCACGTCGATGCGCGACATGTGCAGGAAGTTCGACGACAGGCCGAAACCGTGGTCGAGCAGCACCGTGCCCCCGGTGAGGTAGAGATCGGGCCACGTGCCGGTGACGATGCCGTCGGCCGGCGCCTTGATCGGAGTGCCCTCGGGCACCGCGATGTCCATGCCCGAATGCGGTGCCTTCGGGTCGCCGTTGTAGACGCGCTGGTTGCCGAAGCGCCCGCTGATGCGTCCGGTCACCGGCCAGATGAAGCCGTGCGCGAAATCCTCCCGCGCGTCGTCGCGCTGGCGTGCCGCCACCACCGCGGCCTGCTCGCGCTCGATGCGCGCCGCGATCTCCGGCGGCGGGTTCACCGTCTTCGGCGGCACGCCGTTGACGTGTTCGATGGGCCAGTCGCGCGGGGTCACGACCACGTCGCGCACGGCGCGACCGAGGCCGACGCGGATCGGCCCCTTCTCGTCACGTCCCGCGCCGAACACGAAGAGGCCGTCGTTGCCGACGTGCACCGGCTTGCCGTCGACCGTCACGCGCGTGCCGGGCGTGACGTGGCCGATGACGAGCCCGCCCTGCGACACGCTGGCGGGCAGGTCGGGCACGGCGGCGAACGCCGTGCCGCCGACCAGAAGCGCGACGAGCGCGCCCGTGGCTGCCCTCATCGATCGAAGGCCAGGCGCTGGCCGCGCACGCCGTCGTCGACCGACTTGCCGTCCCACACGCGTTGGCCATTGACGAAGGTGGACGCGATGCTGCTGCTGAAGGTGGTGCCCTCGAACGGCGACCAACCGCACTTGGACAGTACTTCACCGCGCGTGACCGTATGCGGTGTGTTCGGATCCACCAGCACCAGGTCGGCCGCGTAGCCCTCGCGCAGGAAGCCGCGGTCCTTCACGTTGAAGAGCTTCGCCGGGTTGTGGCAGACGGTTTCCACCACGCGTTCCAGGGTGAGCTTGCCTTCGGTCACGCGCTGCAAGGCCGCCTGCAAGGCGAACTGCACCAGCGGCAGGCCGGACGGTGCCTTGTCGTATTTCTGCTCTTTCTCTTCGAGCAGGTGCGGGGCGTGATCGGTGGCGAGCACGTCGAGGCGGCCTTCGGCCAGCGCCTTCGTGATGGCGTCGCGGTCGGCCTCGTCCTTGATCGCCGGGTTGCACTTGATGAGGAAACCCTTCTCGTCGTAATCGGCCTTGCCGCCGAAATGCAGGAAGTGCACGCAGGTTTCGGCCGTGATGCGCTTGCCTTCGATCGGGCCCGGCTCGAACAGGGCCAGTTCGTCGGCGGTGGAAATGTGCAGCACGTGCAGGCGGGTGTCGTGCTTCTTCGCCAGCGAGATGGCCAGGCGCGTGGACTTGATGCAGGCCTCGCGCGAACGGATGTGCGGATGCTCCCAGGCGGGGATGTCCTCGCCGTACTTCTCGCGCGCCTTCTCGTGGTTGGCATCGATCATCGGCGTGTCTTCGCAGTGCGTGATGATCGGCACGGGCGTGTCGCGGAAGATGCCGTCGAGCGTTTCGGGATCGTCCACCAGCATGTTGCCCGTGGAGGCGCCCATGAACACCTTCACGCCCGGCGCGGCCTTGGGGTCGAGCTTGCGGATGTGTTCGAGGTTGTCGTTGCTGGCACCCATGTAGAACGCGTAGTTCACGGCCGAGGTTTCGGCGGCGCGGGCGTATTTCGCCTCGAGCGTGTCGCGGTCGAGCGCGGGAGGCTTCGTGTTGGGCATTTCCATGAAGCTGGTGATGCCGCCGGCGGCGCAGGCGCGCGACTCGCTGCGGATGTCGGCCTTCTGCGTGAGGCCGGGCTCGCGGAAGTGCACCTGGTCGTCGATCATGCCGGGCAGAAGCCAAAGGCCCGAGGCGTCGATCACCTGCTCGTCACGTTCTTTTTCCAGTCCCTCGGCGATTCTCGCGATTTTTCCGTCGCGAATGCGTACGTCGGCCTTGAAGCGCTTGTTTTCGTTGACGAGTTCGGCGTTCTTGATCAGCCAGGCATCAGTCATGGGTATGAGCTCCTTGGGCGCCGCAGCGGCGCAGGATGAAACGTTCGGGGACGGGGTCGGCACCACCCTCGCAGAAGGGCTGGCAACGCAGGAGCCGCCAACCGGCCAGGACACTGCCGCGCGCCGGACCGAAGCGGGCTATGGCAACCCGTGCATAATCGGAACACGATGGATGGAACCGGCAGCGAGCCCCGAGGAGGGGGCTGAGCCACCGCTTGTAGAAGGACAGTAACAGAAGGAGGAGGCGGGTCACTTTGGATTCGAGCCCGGTGTCGACCGGCGTTTGCCAGCCGACAGTATCCCAGAAGAGAGGTTGCTGGGGTAACGCATCTGGGCTATAACACCCCGCCGCCACGGCCACCGAGGTGAAGGAAATGGCGAAAATCGCTCCAAGTTCCGCAGCTGCCAAGGGCGCCGCCAAGAAGGGCGGAGCCGGTGATGTGAAAAAGGCCAAGAACGTCGTGGCCGCGGCGAAGACGGTAAAGGCTCCGGCCAAGACCGCCGCGAAGACGACGGCCGCGCCCGTGGCGAAGAAGGCGCCGGCGAAGGCCGCGCCGACCAAGGCGCCTGCGAAGGCTTCCGCGAAGGCGGCACCGGCCAAGCCGGCTCCCCCGAAGGCCGCCAGCAAGGTAGCGGCCAAGACGCCCGCCAAGACGCCCGCGACACCGGCGGCAGCGAAGAAAACCACCGTCGCGGCCACCAAGGCGGCGACGAAAACGCCCGCGGCGCCCGTGAAGAAGGCGCCCGAGGCCAAGCCGGCGGCGAAGCCCGTCCCGGCCCACGACGCACCGACGTCCACCTCCGGCCGCAAGGCGTCCGCGGTGGCCAGTGCTACCCCATCCAGAACCGAGAAGTCCGCGCAATCAAGCATGAACAGCACCGCTCTTGACAACGGCATCACCAAAGAAGACGGCCGCTACGCGCTGCCGGCCACCACCGTCATCGACCTGCCCGAAGGCTATCGTCCGAGCGACGACGATGGCGAGGAATACATGAGTCCCAAGCACCTTGCGTATTTTCGCAAGAAGCTGAAAAAGTGGCGCGACGATCTGATCGAGGAATCGCGTCAGACGATGGACAACCTGCGCGAGGAAGTGCGCGACGTCGGCGACGAGGCCGAGCGTGCCACGCGCGAGACGGAAAACTCGCTCGAGCTGCGTACCCGCGACCGCTACCGCAAGCTGATCTCCAAGATCGACAAGGCGCTGCGCCGCATCGAGGAAGGCCGCTACGGCTTCTGCGAGGAGACCGACGAGGAAATCGGCCTGGAGCGTCTCGACGCCCGTCCGATCGCCACCCTCACGCTCGATGCGCAGGAGCGTCGCGAGCATCTGCAGAAGCAGATGGGCGACTGAGACAAGGCCCGTTTGCCGCACAGAAGCCCCGCCCCGTGCGGGGCTTCGTCGTTTCAGGGGAGTGCCAGACGCTACACTGCGATGGAAAGGAGCCTCCCATGCGCCACCTGCAGAACCTGATCCTCAATACCGACAGCTACAAGGCCAGCCACTGGCTGCAATACCCGCCGGGCACGGACAGGACGTTCTTCTACGTGGAATCGCGCGGCGGCGTCTACGACAGGACCGTGTTCTTCGGCCTGCAGGCCATTCTCAAGGGGTGGCTCAGCCGCCCGGTGAGCCACGACGACGTGGACGGGGCGCGCGATTTCTTCGCCGCCCATGGCGAGCCGTTCAACGAATCTGGCTGGCGACGCATCGTCGACGTGCATGGCGGCCGCCTGCCGATGCGTATCCGCGCGGTGCCCGAAGGTACCGTGGTTCCCACGCACCAGGCCCTGGTGACGATCGAATCCACCGATCCCGAGGCCTTCTGGCTGCCGAGCTACCTGGAGACCCTGCTGCTCCGCCTCTGGTATCCGGTGACGGTGGCGACGTCGAGCTGGCAGGTAAAGCGAACCATCCGCGGCTTCCTCCAGCGGACGAGCGACGATCCGGAAGGGCAGTTGCCTTTCAAGCTTCACGACTTCGGCGCGCGCGGCGTATCCAGTGCGGAATCCGCGGCCCTCGGCGGCATGGCCCACCTGGTCAATTTTCGGGGCACCGATACGGTACAGGGCGTGTTGGCGGCGCGCGAGTATTACGGCGAAGCCATGGCGGGCTATTCCATTCCCGCCGCCGAGCACAGCACCATCACCAGTTGGGGACGCGATCGCGAGGTGGACGCCTACCGCAACATGCTCCGCCAGTTCGCGAAGCCCGGCAGCCTGGTCGCGGTGGTGTCCGACAGCTACGACATCTTCCACGCCATTCGCGAACATTGGGGGCGCACGCTGCGCGAGCAGGTGATCGCATCGGGCGGCACGCTCGTGGTGAGGCCCGATTCGGGCGATCCCGTGGAGGTGGTGCATCGTTGCCTGACCTTGCTCGACGACGCCTTCGGCGCCACCGTGAACGGCAAGGGCTACCGGGTGCTCAACCACGTTCGGGTCATCCAGGGCGACGGCGTCAATCCGGACAGCATCCGCGCCATCCTCGAACGCATCACGGGCGCGGGTTATTCGGCCGACAACGTCGCCTTCGGCATGGGGGGCGCGTTGTTGCAGAAAGTCGATCGAGATACGCAGAAATTCGCGCTCAAGTGCTCGGCGGCGCGCATCGATGGCCAGTGGGTCGACGTCTTCAAGGCGCCCGTGACCGACGCGGGCAAATTCTCGCAGCGCGGGCGGCTCACGCTCATCAGGCATCGCGAGTACGGCACCTGGCGCACCGTGCCGATTCCCCATGAGGTCGATTCGGTCGAGGGCATGGGCCTGGAGCACGGGTGGGAGCATGCGATGGAGACCGTCTGGGAAGACGGTGAGCTGCTGCGCGACTGGTCGTTCGGCGAGGTGCGCGGACGCAGCGAGCAGGATTGATCGTCGCTTCGTAGCCATCGCGGACCCGGTCCGCGATGGGGCTTGCGACTACCCGGCTATAACCTCAGCCGCATACGCCTTGATCCGCGCCAGCATCGCCGCCAGCCCGTTGGACCGGGTGGGCGACAGGTGCTTGGCCAGCCCGATCTCCTGCACGAAGGCCGGCTCGGTGTCGACGATCTCCCGGGCGGAGCGATCGGAGTACACGCGCAATACCAGCGCGATGAGCCCCGATACGATGGCCGAGTCGCTGGTCGCCTCGAAATGCAGCCGCGCGGCGTCGCCCGACGGCACCAGCCATACCATCGATTGGCAACCGTGCACGCGGTGCTCCTCGGTCTTGTTCGCCTCGGCGAACGGCGGCAGCTGGCGACCGAGGTCGATCAGGTACTGGTAACGCTCGGTCCAGTCGCCGAAAAAGCCGAACTCCTCGGCGATGGCCGCCTGGGCCTCCGCCGCGGTGGGTTCCTGCGGATGGGTCATGCCTTCACTACGCTCCAGCGCGTGCCCTGGGCGCCGTCCTCGATGGCGATGCCCATGGCTTTCAATTGGTCGCGGATCGCGTCGGAGCGGGCGAAATCCTTCGCCGCGCGTGCCGCGCGCCGTTCGTCGAGCAGCGCCTCGATGGCGGCCGCGTCGATCGCTTCCCCCGGATTGCCCTCACGGAACCAGGCTTCGGGGTCTTGCTGCAACAGGCCCAGCAGGGCGCCGCCGCCGAGCAGGGCGGCCTTGGCCGCCGCACGGTCGGTGCCGGTGGCACGGCGCGCGGCGTCGGCGAGCTGGGAGATCTCGGCCAGGGCCTGGGGCGTATTCAGATCGTCGCACAGCGCCGCCTCGACGGCCTCCGGCACCCCGATTTCGCCCGCGTCGACGTCGGCCATGTCGCGCAGCACGCCATACCAGCCGTCGAGGGTGCGCACCGACTGGGTGAGGGCGGCATCGGACCAGTCCAGCGGCTGGCGGTAGTGGCCGCGCAGCAGCATCAGGCGCAGCGCCTCACCCGGGTGCTTTTTCAGCAGTTCGTGCAACTGGAGCACGTTGCCCAACGACTTCGACATTTTCCTTCCTTCGAAGGTGAGCATGCCGTTGTGCAGCCAGTAGCGGGCGAACACCTTGCCGCCGTGGGCGCAGGTGCTCTGGGCGATTTCGTTCTCATGGTGCGGGAAGGTGAGGTCGACGCCGCCGGCGTGGATGTCGATGGTGTCGCCCAGGTGGGCCTCGCTCATGGCCGAGCACTCGATGTGCCAGCCCGGCCGGCCCCGACCCCAGGGGCTGTCCCAGCCGGGCAGGGTGGCGTCGGAGGGCTTCCACAGCACGAAGTCGCCGGGGCTCTTCTTGTAAGGCGCGACCTCCACGCGGGCGCCGGCGATCAGTTCGTCGGGATCCCGGCCCGATAGCGCGCCATAGTCGGAATAGGAATCCACATGGAACAGCACGTGCCCCTCGGCCTCGTAGGCATGGCCGCCGGCGATCAGGCGTTCGATCATGGCGACGATCTGGGGAATGTGCGCCGTGGCGTGGGGCTCCACGTCGGGCGGGGCGACGCCCAGGCGGGCGATGTCGTCGCGGTAGGCCTGGGCGAAACGCTCGGTGATCTGTCCGATGGGCACGCCGGCGGTCGCCGCGGCGGCATTGATCTTGTCGTCCACGTCGGTGATGTTCCGCGCATAGACGAGGCCGGGGAAATGGCGGCGGATCAGCCGCGCCAGCACGTCGAACACCACCGGCGGCCGTGCGTTGCCGATATGGATGTAGTTGTAGACGGTGGGCCCGCAGACGTACATCGTCACCCGCTGGGGATCGAGGGGGACGAACGCCTCCATGCGGCGTGACAGGGTGTTGTAGAGCGAGATCGGCATCGGGGGTCCATGACGGGCGCGGCGGGCGGCCGGCCTGAAATAGTAGCAAGGCCGCGCCTTCACTGGCGCACGCGCGAGGGCGAAATCCGTTGACACGCCACGAGGAATCGGCGTGTGAAACCTATAAGCGTGGATTCAGCGTGAACTTGCTGGAATGTGCGCCAGTAGGCGCTTTTGTGGCGCCTCGCTGGAGGTCTTTCTTCATGGCTCGCCTGCTCATCCCCGCGTTGTTCCTCGCGGTCTTCGCCACCGGCGCCTTCGCGCAGGATGGCCGCTATGGCCCCCCGGGGCCGCCTCCGGGCGCCGCCGGTCCGGACGACAACACCCACTTCGGCTGGGCCGACGTCCTGCGCGTCGATCCCGTGTACGGCGTGTCGCGCGTGGAAACGCCACGCCAGGAGTGCTACGACCAACCCGTGGTCCGCCGTGAGTCCGGCGGCAGCAGCACGGCCGGCACCATCCTCGGCGCCGTGGTCGGCGGCGTTCTCGGCAACACCGTGGGCAAGGGTGATGGTCGCAAGGCTGCCACCGTGGCCGGCGCGCTGGCCGGCGGCGTGGTCGGCAACAACGTCTCGCGCAGCGACGACCGTACCTACGAAGGCACGGAAACCCGCTGCCGTGACGTGAGCACGGTGTCCGAGCAACGTCGCATCGCGGGTTACGATGTCGAATACCGCTATCGCGGCGAGGTCTACGTGTCGCGCCTGAACTACGATCCGGGCGAGCGCCTGCGCGTGCGGGTGAGCGTGTCGCCGGCGGATTGATTCCTTCCGGCACGGTGTTCGTCGAAAGGCCGCGAGACATCGCGGCCTTTTTGCTTCCGTCGATCCCATCGGCTGGACGCTATGCGTGGCAACGGCTTCGCCAGTGATGGCGAGCGGTGCTCCCCATCGCGGACAGGGTCCGCTCCCACCCTCCGGTAGCCGGCTACCGGAGAAGGGACGTCGGCTACCGGAGGGTGGGAGCGAACCCTGTTCGAGATTCCCGCGAAGCGGCGGACGGCCCGTTGCCTCTCCCCTCGTCGAAAGGGTCTCAGCCTGGCTCGGACCCATGACCCGCTCGGATCGGATCCACGGCCCCATTGCGCAACGCACCAATCCACGGCATCATCGGGATTCCACCTGACCCAGGCCCCGACGTGTCCCACGCCGTCTACACCGCGATCATCCTGACCAGCGCCCGTATGGCCGCGGGGATGACCTCGCGTGCTCGTCGACCGTACATCGGACACTCGGCCGGGTAGGCTGTCGCGCGCGTTTCATTCGTCTCGACTAAAAAACCCGGCCACGTGCCGGGTTTTTTCGTTTCCGGTTTCCCCTTTCCACCCCTGGACCGCCATGACCATCCGCCATTTCCTTTCCACCCAGGACTACAGCCGCGCCGAGATCGACGCCCTGCTCGAGCAGGCCGCCGAGTTCAAGCGCTCGCCCCAGGGCCAGCAGATGGCCGGCAAGTCCATCGCGCTGATGTTCTTCAACCCCTCGATGCGCACGCGCACCAGCTTCGAACTGGGGGCGTTCCAGCTCGGCGGCCATGCCGTGGTGCTGTCGCCCGGCAAGGACGCCTGGCCCATCGAGTTCGAGGTGGGCGCCGTGATGGACGGCGAGGCCGAGGAACACATCGCCGAGGTGGCCCGGGTGCTGTCTCGCTACGTCGACGTGATCGGCGTGCGCGCCTTCCCGAAATTCGTCGACTGGTCGGTGGATCGCCAGGACAAGGTATTGGAAGCCTTCGCCCGCTACGCCACGGTGCCGGTCATCAACCTGGAAACCATCACCCACCCGTGCCAGGAACTGGCCCACGCGCTGGCGCTGAAGGAACACCTGGGCGATCTGCAGAACAAGAAATACGTGCTCACCTGGACGTACCACCCCAAGCCGCTGAACACCGCCGTGGCCAACTCGGCGCTGCTGATCGCGACGAAGATGGGCCTGGACGTGACCCTGCTGTGCCCCACGCCGGAATACGTGCTCGACGAACGCTACATGGACTTCGCCAGGCAGAACGCGCGCGATAACGGCGGTTCGCTACAGGTGTCGCACGACATCGAGTCCGCCTACCGCGGCGCGCATGTCGTCTATGCCAAGAGCTGGGGCGCCATCCCGTACTTCGGCCGCTGGGACGAAGAAAAGGCCATCCGTGATGCGAACAAGCATTTCATCGTCGACGAGGCCAAGATGGCGCTCACCGACAACGGCCTGTTCAGCCACTGCCTGCCGTTGCGCCGGAACATCAAGGCCACCGACGCGGTGATGGATTCGCCCGCCTGCATCGCCATCGACGAGGCCGAGAACCGCCTGCACGTGCAGAAGGCGGTGATGGCTTCGCTGGTTTCGCATTCCTCCGGCGCCAAGTCCGGCCTCGGTTTCTGATCGACACCCTTCCTTTTCGCCTTACCTTTCCGGAGCCAGCATGTCCAACGATATCGTCCTCGCCTTCTCGGGCGGCCTCGACACCAGCTTCTGCGTGCCCTACCTGATGGAGCGCGGCTACGCCGTGCACACGGTGTTCGTCGACACCGGCGGCGTATCCGCCGAAGAGCGCGAATACATCGAGCAGCGCGCGCAGGAACTCGGCGCCGCTTCGCACCGCACCGTGGACGCCGCGCAGGCGATCTGGGACAGCTTCGTCACCCCGTTGATCTGGGCGGGCGAGTTCTACCAGGGTCAGTATCCGCTGCTGGTCTCCGACCGCTACCTCATCGTGAAGGCCTCGCTGGAGCGTTGCGACGAACTGGGCACGAAATTCTTCGCCCACGGCTGCACGGGCATGGGCAACGACCAGGTGCGTTTCGACCTCACCGTGAAGGCGCTGGGCGACTACACCATCGTGGCGCCGATCCGCGAGATCCAGCGCGAGCACACCCAGGTGCGCGCCTATGAGCAGAAGTACCTCGAGGAGAAGGGTTTCGAGGTGCGCGCCAAGACCAAGCACTACACCATCAACGAGAACGTGCTGGGCGTGACCATCTCCGGCGGCGAGATCGACGCGTGGGAAATCCCGGGCGAGGGCGCCGTGGGCTGGTGCG